>NZ_BAMJ01000001.1 GCF_000615805.1 Latilactobacillus fuchuensis DSM 14340 = JCM 11249 | reverse complement strand
ATATCTGGATGATCCTAAAGAGTATCGATTAATTATTGATTCCTTGTTAAATTTACCTTTATTATTTGAAGCATCAGAAATTTCAGATAAGAATGAATATAAAGATGTTGGAATTAAACACTATTCACAAGTTATTTCCAATATTATTAGAGCCGATTTTTCAACCTGTCATACTTTTTATTTTGATCCAGTCAGTGGTAATCCACTGCATGGAGCTACTTCTCAAGGATATTCAGATGATTCTTGTTGGTCAAGAGGTCAGGCGTGGATTCTTTTAGGGATGCCTTTATATAAAAAGTATTTTCCAGCGACCAATGAAAAAAATTTATATCAGAATATTTTGAATTACTATCTTCAACATATACCAGAAGATGCTATTCCATATTGGGATCTTATTTTTACTGACTCGGATAAGGAACCAAAAGATAGCTCAGCTGCGGCTATCATGGCCTGTGGAATGTTAGAGGCTAAGAAGCAAGATTATGAATCTAAAGGAGATGACATTGCAAAAGGAATTCTTAAAGTATTGAGTGAAAATTATGCAACGCAAGATTATGAAGACGGGCTACTTAAACATGGCGTTTATTCATACGCTTCTTCAAAGGGAATTGATGAGGCTAATTTATGGGGAGATTATTTCTACATGGAAGCGCTTATGCGTTTATATAATCCGGATTGGGGAACATATTGGTAGCTTTAAAATGAATAACTTTTAAAGAAGTGGACTGATGCGGTAAAATTACTAAAGAATAGGTGCATCACATAAAAGAGCCCACCACATGGTGAGCTCTTTTTGTGTACCTTTATTAAAGTTGTTGATAACAATATTGAATCTGATAGGTTTTAGACTGATTAGCGGGTAGTGTGACGTCCCCAAAATCAGGATGATTAGGGGTGTCTGGCAAGGTCTGTGGTTCGAGTGCGATACCCTGATAAGGGTGACCAACGCCATTTTCAAAGGGTAAATCTGGTGTGAATGAATTTGCAGTGTACACGACCAAGCCATTACGCTTAGATTTAATGGTGATCTGACGTTGGCTATCTTGATCCTTTAACACTGCAATCGTGTCGGATTGATCAGGTTGGACGTTGAAGATATCGTCTAATCCTTTTTCAGTCGTTGTTTGTAACGCATCTATTGCTGGTTGCAAGAGCTGGCCGTTGTTGAAATCAAACGGAGTATTTTGAACGTCGATTAATTGACCGGTCGGGATTTTTTCAGCATCAACGGCTAAGTATTGAGGACTGTTCAACGCTATTGAATGGTTTAAAATATGGTTGGTATCACTTAAATTAAAATAAGCGTGACTCGTTGGATTGAAGACGGTGGTTTGCGAGCTGTCGCCGGTAAAAGTGAGGGTTACCTGATTATCATTATCGAGTGTGTAACAAATATTCATGGTTAGATCGCCAGGGAAGCCATCCTCACTACTTTTAATTAGCCGTTTAAAGCAAACGCTAACGCTATCTTGCTTCGTTTCAGTTGTATAATCCCAAATGAACTGATGAAAGCCGTGTGGACCACCATGTAGGGTATTGTGACCTTCGTTTTGGGGAACCGTAATGGATTGACCAGCCAAAGGGAATTGACCATTTTTTAGACGACCACCAATGCGCCCGATTGCCATACAAACGTAAAATGGATTGTTTAAGTAGTCGGTGGAATGGGGGAAACTCAAAAGAAGATTTTTAGAACCGGTTGGTGTTGGGACTAAGAATTGCTGCCAAGTGGCCCCCAATGTTAAGAATGCAGCGCTAATGCCGTGGTCGTTGGTTAACGTAATTTGATCGATTGGCTGGTGTTGATAAGTGTCAAAATGACTCGTTTGGATGTCCATTGTGAGATTCCTCCAGAAATGTTAGTTTTTTAAGCAAACTAATGTTTAACAACAGTATAAACTGCTGGTTAATTAATGCAACCGTTTTCTTTTGGGTGCTAAAAACCGGCCTACACGAAAAATTAAAGTCGTTTAAGCCGGTTTTCTAAAGATTTAAGTGCAAATCATAATTAGTGAGTCCCAGTGCTTGGTGGGTAATCACTGCAGCGCCACCATAGAGTGGCGCATCTTCAATCATTGGTGATAGTTGGATTGCGGGTTGATTTGTTGCGGATAGTTCAGCATAGCGGGCCTCGATATTATTAATTAAACTGGGGATTTCACCAACAATTCGGGATTGTAGATAAATAATATCGGGACTAAAGCTTTGATCCAAATTGTAGAGAATGAAGGTAATCGCATTGATGAATTCTAACATCAATTGCTGTGCTTCGGGATCATCCGAACGATAGTATTGTAAAAAGCGATTGCGGTCTAAATGGGCAATCTTTTTAATGTCTTTGAGCCGGTCGAAAAGGGCATCTTCACTAAATGATTCTTCTATGGGCCGGATGACCCTAGCTTGTGGTTCGGGATAAAAGATTGAACGACCAACTTCACCGGCTTGGCCATGACGTCCGCGGTAGAGTTTATGATTAATAATAATGCCGGCCCCAATCCCGTTATGGACGTCTAAAGCAATAATATTACGTTCAGTCGGATGGATTAAGTAGTCACTAGCCGCAATTGCGGCTAAATTAGCTTCGTTCTCAAGCATGACTGGCACGCCAAATTCGGCGAGGGCGTCTGCTAAATTAATAGACCCCATGTCGATAAAGGGGGAGTCAACAACTTGATTGTGGTCAACAATCCCGTTAATGGCGATTGAAATGCCTAATAAGCCGTGGGTCGCTTTCGGGATTGAAACTTGGTGGATTTGTATTTTCATCATCTCAACAATCGCCTCGATTGGTTGATCAATCACTGGCGTTGAAGAGAACGAAATTTTTTCACCATTAATCCAATTGACCATCATTCTTAGATGATGATGGCCCAATTCGAAATTAATTGAGTAGCCGTAGTGGCGATTAAATTTAATTAAAATTGGCCGCCGACCACCAGCTTCTGAGCTCATTCCCTGCCCAATTTCGCTGATGTAACCTTGGTTAGAAAGGGTTGTATACAGGGATGAAATCGTCGATTTATTGAGTTTTAAATGATTGGCAATTTCAATCCGACTGGTTTGTGGCCGATTAAATAGCATTTGTAACATTAATTTTAAATTTAAATCGCGCATTGCGTCCTGATTAATTGATCCAGCCATAGTCGTGCTCCTTAAGAATTAATAATACTGTAAGCATACCAGAATTAGACGGGAATAAGCAGTTTTTTTTAATGGGAAATAGGGTCGAAAAACGGCTCATATAGAAATAATAATTTAAATTGATAAAAAATAAAGAAAACCCTTGCAAAAAATCGAGAAAGGGGTTACATTATTAATTGTAAGTTGGTTGTTTCAAAAAACTAATCTAAAAAAGAGCTAAGGAGATTTTAGTGATGAAATTATTTAATCAAGAAAAAATGACATATGTCGGTAATCAATCAGGTTTGAAAGCTGGGAATGGTTTTCATTATTATAATCCTGATGAAATGATCAATGGCAAGAAAATGAGTGACTGGTTGAAATTCTCTGTTGCTTACTGGCACACAATGGATCAACGATTAGTCGATCCATTTGGTGATGGCACTGCCCAACGTCCATGGGATAAATTTGAAGATCCAATGGAACAAGCGTTAGCTAAAGTTGATTATTTATTCGAATTTTTAGATAAAATGGGTGTTGAATACTTTGCATTCCATGATCGGGATTTAGCACCAGAAGGCAACACTTTACGTGAAACCAACGCTAATTTAGACAAGGTGGTTGACCACATTGTTGAAAAGATGCAAGAAACGGGTAAGAAGGTCCTTTGGAATACGTCAAGCCTCTTTACTAACGCCCGCTTCGTAGCCGGTGGCGCAACGGCCCCATTTGCTGATATTTTTGCTTATTCAGCCGCTCAAATCAAACATTCATTGGAAATCGCTAAACGGGTTAACTCTGAATCATACGTTTTCTGGGGTGGTCGTGAAGGTTACGAATCACTATTAAACACTGATATGAAATTAGAACAAGATCACATTGCTAAATTCTTCCATCTCGCTAAAGATTACGCTAACGAAATTGGCTATACGGGTCAATTCTTATTAGAACCAAAACCAAAAGAACCCACATCACATCAATATGATACGGATGCAGCGACAACGATCGCCTTCTTGAAGACTTACGGTTTGGAAAAAGATTTCAAATTGAACTTGGAAGGGAATCACGCTTACTTAGCCGGTCATACTTACGAACACGAAGTTCGCGTGGCTCGTGATGCCGGTTTGTTGGGGTCGTTAGACGCTAATATGGGTGATAAGTTAATCGGCTGGGATATCGATGAATTCCCTAACGACATCTATGAAGCAACACTTGTGATGTATGAAATGCTTAAAAATGGCGGTCTACCAACTGGTGGGTTGAACTTTGATGCGAAACCACGTCGTCAATCATTCTCAATGGATGATCTATTCTTAGCGCATACTGCTGGGATGGACACTTACGCTGCTGGCTTGAAAGTGGCTAGCAAGTTAATCGAAGATCGCGTCTTTGACGAAGTCATCGAAGATCGTTACAGTTCATTTAAGACTGGCATTGGTGCTGATTTTGAAGCTGGCAAAGTAACCTTTAAGGACTTTGAAAACTACATTATCGACAAACCACAATCAGAATTAATTGCAGCGACTAAATCAGGCCATTTAGAACAACTAAAAGCGACATTAAACAACTACATCTTTACCGTATTAGGCAAATAATTGAGATAGAAGAGCAATGGCAATCGTCCGGCGCTCTTTTATTTTCGAAATCATTATAGAATGGAGTAGACAGATGGGATTAGTATTAGGCGTTGATTTAGGCACGAGCTCGGTTAAGGTGTCAGCCGTTAACCAACAGGGTGAAATTGTGGCCCAACAAGGGTTTGATTATCAATTATCACAACCTAAACCCGGCTATAGCGAACAAAATCCGGAAGACTGGGTGACTTCAACGACGGTCGCGATTGACCGACTGATTTTAAAAGACGGCATCAAGGCCAACGAAATTGAGGGCATTAGTTATTCAGGGCAAATGCACGGCTTGGTCTTGTTAGATGATAATAATCAGGTTTTACGACCAGCTATTTTGTGGAATGATACGCGGACTACGGCGCAATGCAAAGAAATTTTGAATCAGATGGGCCAATCTTTTATTGATATCACTCGCAATGTACCACTTGAAGGTTTTACGCTACCTAAAATTTTATGGGTCAAAGAAAATGAACCACAAATTTTTGCGAAGGTTAAAACAATCCTCCTACCAAAAGACTATTTACGTTACCGGATGACCGGCGATTTAGCGATGGAATATTCCGACGCCGCCGGTACGGTGGTTTTAGATGAAGAAAATAAATGTTGGAGTCAAGCGATTGCGGATCAATTTGATTTGCCAATCAGTATTTTCCCTAAATTAATGGAATCAATCGATTTGGCGGGGACAATCAGTGATTCGTACGCGACGTTCTCCGGGTTAAAAACGACCACGAAGGTTTTTGGTGGGGCAGCCGATAACGCCGCTGGTGCGATTGGTGCCGGAATTTTGTCATCGAACATGGTGATGTCCTCGATTGGTACCTCTGGGGTCGTTTTGAAATATGAGGATTCAGCCGATGTTAATTATAATGGCGGCCTTCATTTCTTCAACCATGCGATTCCAAACAAATATTATACGATGGGGGTCACTTTAGCGGCCGGCTATAGCCTGTCATGGTTTAAAAAGACGTTTGCACCAGAAGCCGACTTTAACGATTTTGTGACGGCTGCGGCCGAATCCACGGTCGGTGCTAACGGTTTGCTGTTCACACCGTACATTGTCGGCGAACGGACACCTTATCCTGATGGCGATATTCGCGGCAGTTTTATCGGGATTGATGGCACGCATACACAAAAAGATTTCACGCGCGCAGTTTTAGAAGGGATTATCTTCTCGTTTGCAGATATCATGGCAATTTTCGATGCGAAGGGCAGTCATTTTGACACCGTGGTTTCAATCGGCGGTGGGGCGAAGAGCCCGGTTTGGTTACAAATTCAAGCGATATCTTTAATAAAAAAGTCGTCTCATTAGTCAACGAACAAGGCCCCGGGATGGGTGCCGCGATGATTGCTGCGACCGGTGTGGGTTGGTTTGATTCCGTTCAAGATACGGCTAAGGCGTTTGTCAGCTATGGCAAGGAATACTTACCAAATCCTGAAAATGTTCAAAAATATCAAATGTTGCATACACTCTACAAAAAAATATACGGCCAAACGGCTGAAATTAGTCATGGTTTGATGGCTTATCGGAGAGATCAATTAAATTAAGATCAAAAAAGGCGCCTCAAGTTTAAATACTTGAGGCGTCTTTGGGTGCTACTATTTAGCAGCTTTAGCAGCGTATTCAGCGTTACGTTTCTTCATTTGGAAAGCATACCAGATAAAGATGAGTAGGTATAATGCTAAAGCGCCAAGTGCGTAAAGAATAAATTTAATATCGCCTTGGCTGGCATTACCAACAAGGTAACCTAAGAATTTTTCGATAGGACCTTCCATCGTGGTATGTGAAATTAAAGCATTTTGAGAAATCCCTTTAGGGAAAGCACCGACTGCTTTAGCAGTGGCAGTAACGAATGGTGCGGATAATGTACCAGCCCAAAGGAAGATTGGTAACTCTAAGGCACCGATAATAATCATCCGAATGACTTTACCACGTGTAACGACTAACAATGCAGGTGTAACCCCCATAGCGATAATCCCACCAAGTGGTAATAATTTGTTGCCAGGTAAGACTAATGCTTCTAACAACATAATAGGGGCTAAAACGTTAGCGGCTGCCCAAACTTCAGCACGACCAGCAATAAATGGCCAGTCTAAGCCGACGTTTAACTTCCGACCTTTTAATTTGCCATTAGCAAAATTAGTAATTCCTTGAGAGAGTGGTTCAACGGCAGCGATGAACCATGAACCGATTAATGAGAATAATTCCAAACAGAATGCGGCCGTAAATGATAGCGTAAATATTTCTTTAGGACCTTGGCCGGATAGTAAACCAATAAAGATCCCTAAATAAATCCCAATGGCGAATTTACTACCCCAAAAGCCAATTTTTTTATTTAACTTAGCGGCATCAAAATCGTATTTGTCCAACCAAGGAAACAGTTTATCAAAAATCTTGTCAAAAACCATGATGACGGGATTCATCATATAATTCATATGAGTGGTTGTCATGGGATTTGATTCTGGTGCATTTAGCAAGTCATTAAAGGTTGGTTTCATTAAATCAGAGTTAATGATTTTTAAGACGCCAATGAAGATTACTAGTAATGTTGCAATTAATAAGTTAGCGCCACAGTAGATTGAAAAGAGACCAACAAAAGCTAAATGCCAAATATCAAAGATATCAACGTCTAATGTATTGGTTTTCTTCATAACGAGCATGATGATGTTGACAATCACCATAATTAATAAGAAATAAAGGGTGTATGGTGAGCCCCAAGTAATGGTTGCTAAAGGTGCCCATCCAACATCGGTGGCCGATAGATTAATACCGGTTGATCTGACAAAAGCAGTTAGAGCATCCTGGAATGAAGATGTGAGGACGCCGATAACCGCTCCAATCGCAGTTAAAGCAATGGCGAGTTTGATACCACCTTCTAGGGCTTTTGAGAATTTAACCTTAAAGATAAGAGCAATCAGCGTTAAAACAATCATCATCATCGGTGCAGCCCCAAGATCAATAATGGGTTGGAAAACGGTATTGGCAAAATGAATGATAGTTGACATAGGTACATCTCCTTAAATTAATAGGACAACAGGAATCGTTACTTCATTGCTTTAATGGCTTCTTCAACTTGATCATAAACGGGTTCAGCCATAGCAGGCATCCGGTATAGAATTGGGCCAGCATCAATGACCGGGATTTTAGGATCAAAGCCTAGATCGGTTGCCGCGATTGGCGTAAAAATATCATAATGAGCCATCATTTCTTCTGTGATATCTTTAACCATGACAGCATCAGCGGTGACTTCATAACCGCGATTACCCATTTCTGTTTCTAAAGCGTCTTTAATTTGATGACTTGAATTAACACCAGCACCACAAGCTGCTAAAATTTTAATCATTATAAATTCCTCCTCGATAATTGTATTAAAAGTTTTGATTCAAAAATTGATAGATTTCATTTGGTGTTGTTAATTTGAAAAAGTGTTCTAATTGATCAGATGGGGTTTGACTAATAAAGTCCATAATTTGAGCAAGGACGTTTACTTGGCCCTCTGGATCATCATTTAAAATCATGAATAAGAAATGGACCTCTAGGGTTGAAGCAGGTGCAATCATACTGTGGAAGGTTAGTGGATTGATAAGTTTAACCGGAATAATACGCCGGGTTTTGACAAATTCACATTCAGTATGTGGAATCGCAATGTTAGGATAATGACTAGAAATAACGGATAAGTCCATTCCGGTTGGGTAATGGATTTCACGATCAATCAAATTATTAACAAAACTTGCGGTTACAAGGTTTCGTTGATAAAGTTTTTGCGCAATCTCTTTGAAAACTTCAACCTGACTAGTCGCTGTACTCGTGTAGATTGTTTCTGGTTGAAATAAAGTAGTCGTAGAAAGTTTAGGTTGCATGTTATCACCTCCATTTCTGGTTGCAAAAGTTTGATAATGTTTGGTAATGTTTACAAATCAAATAGTAAACGCTTTCTTGGCCGTTGTCAACCACTTGCTAAAAATTTAATTTGTTGATTTTTAAGGGATTAAGCCAGGTGAAATATCATTGAAACAAATGGGTTACTAGGCGATTATCAAAACAACGGTTAAGTGTGCTTGACTTCACTAAATTTAAATGTTAATTTATGTTTGAAACGAACATTAACGAACAAAGGGGTGATTGGATGTTAAAACGTGAACGGCTTGTCGCGATCTTAGAGATGGTTAATACTGCAGGATTGGTAACCACTACTGAATTAATTGACGCTTTACAAGTTTCTGACATGACCATTCGTCGCGATTTGGATGAATTAAATAATAGTGGCAAATTAATTCGAATTCATGGGGGTGCCCAAAGTATTAAAGGCTCGACGTTGTACGAACCGTCACATATTGAAAAGCGTGAAATGCATATTGATGAAAAAAGGGCCATTGCTAAATTAGGGGCCCAATTTGTGGCGGAGGAGGAGACTGTTTTTATCGGGTCTGGTACAACGCTTGAATTGTTGGCCCAATCGATTCAAGTTAACCAACTGCGCGTTGTGACCAATAGTTTGCCCGTTTTTGAAAGTATTCAAACCCGAAACGCGAATTGGGAATTAGTTTTAATTGGTGGGACTTATCGAAATCGTTCGGGGGCCTTTATTGGTAACTTAGCGAATTCGACACTGGAATCATTAAAGTTTGATAAAGCCTTTATTGGGGTCAATGGGATTCATAACGAAGCCGTGATGAACGCAAGTGCGGAAGAGGGGCGGACCCAAGGGATTGCATTAAATAATGCGCAACAAAAAATTATTCTGGCGGATTCAAGTAAATTAAATCGGGATGATTTTTACCAATTCTATAATCTATACGATATAGACGTCTTGGTGACTGACCAGTCAATCACTAATGAAGAATTAGAGCAATATGGGCAATTTACTAAATTAGTTAAATAAAAAATTGGAGTGATATTGATGAAAATTGCAATCGCGACAGATCAAGCTGGTTTTGATTTAAAGGAATATATTAAAGCCTATTTGGAAGAAAAATCTTTAGAAGTCCTTGATTTAACACCAAGTCCAGCGGCTGATTTTGTTGATTCATCAGTGCTGGTTAGTGAAGCTGTTTTAAAAGGGTCGGCAGACCGTGGGATTATGTTTGATCAATTTGGATTAGGTTCGGCCATGGCGAGTAACAAAATTCACGGTATGGTGACAGCGAATGTCACTGAAGAAAACACCGCACACATGACGACTGAACATAATGGGGCTAAAGCAATTGCCATCGGAGCGGGCTTAGTGGGTCCTAAATTAGCCGAAGCAATCGTTGACGAATATCTCAGTGTTGAATACGCTGGTGGGCGCCATCAAATTCGTTTAGACATGTTAGAGAAATTAATCTAAGTTTGGAGGATGAACTAATGAGAATTGCAATTGGAAACGATCATATTGTGACAGCGGTCAAGATGCAAATTTCTGACTTTTTAAAAGCGAACGGCCATGAAGTGATTGATGTTGGCACGCACGACAATACACGGACCCATTATCCGATGTATGGGTTGATGGTCGCTGATTTAGTACGAGATCAAAAAGCGGACTTAGGGGTCGTTTTATGCGGAACGGGTGTTGGAATCTCGACTGCTGCTGATAAAAATAAAGGGGTCCGCGCAGCTTTAGTGGCGGATCCAATCGCGCTAAATACGCCAAAGAACATTTGAATGCGAATGTGATTAGTTTTGGGGGTGCGGTTGTGGGTGAACATTTAGCGGAGGAAATTGTACGCGCTTTCGTAGATGCTAAATATTTAGCGCAACCAGCAGATGCTGAACTGATTGCTAAGATTGATGCTCTAGAACCAGATAATCCAGAGCAACACGATAACCCGCACTTTTTCGATCGTGAAAATGATTTGTGGGCGCAAGGTTATTATCACGATTAAAAGGATTGCCATGGTAGCTAATCAATCACGATAAGAAGGGTGAAAAAATGACACCAAATAAAATCGCATTATTAAAGAAAATGTCGAATGAAGCAGGCGTAATCGCTGCGTTAGCAATTGATCAACGGGGTTCTTTGAAAAAAATGTTAGCTGCAGCGGCGAAGCAACCCGCGAATGAAGAGGATATTGTTGCTTTTAAAGAAGCGATTTCTTCAGAGTTAACACCGTATGCTTCGGCTATTTTATTGGATCCAGAATACGGGTTACCAGCAGCTAAGGTCCGAGCTGACGGAACGGGTCTATTAGTCGCCTACGAAAAAACGGGTTACGATGTCAGTACACCTGGGCGCTTACCCGATTTAATTTCAGAATGGTCAGTCAAGCGATTAAAGGCGGCCGGAGCGGATTCAATTAAATTCTTGTTGTATTACGATGTGGATGAAGCAAAAGCAATTAATGATCAGAAACAAGCCTTTGTCGAGCGGATTGGCGACGAATGTTTGGCAGAAGATTTACCATTCTTTTGTGAGCTGGTGTCCTATGATGCGACCAATGAGGATGTCAAAGGGGTCGAATACGCTAAAGTTAAACCACATAAAGTACTTGAAATGATGACAGAATTTTCAAAAGCACAATACAATATTGATGTCTTGAAAGTGGAAGTGCCGGTTAATATGGCCTACGTTGAAGGGTTCAATGAAGATCGTGAAGTCGTCTATACACAAGCACAAGCGATGGCTTTATTTAAAGCCCAAAGTGACGCGACAACGTTACCGTATATCTTTTTAAGTGCGGGAGTGACCGCCGCATTATTCCAAGCAACACTTGAATTGGCGCACGAAGCAGATGCACAGTTTAATGGGGTGCTTTGTGGACGAGCAACTTGGAAAAATGGCATTGAACCTTTTGCCAGTAGTGAAGCAGCAGGCCGTCAATGGTTGCAAACCACTGGTAAGCAGAATATTGAAACGTTAAATTCAGTTTTAAATAGAACGGCAACATCTTGGTTTAGTAAAGTGCAATAAGGACAGTTAATTGTCACTAAAAACGGCACCTTGATAGGTCAAAGGCGTCGTTTTTTAGTGAAGTAATTGTTTGAGAAAGGGATGCGTTGGACATGACATTAGCGGCTTTAAAACAAATTAATCCAGATTATCAGATTTTAAGCATCAATGATCCGCGCTTCGCTCAATTTGGACTTGTTTATTCTCAATATGATTTAACTGAAATTGAACAATGGATGGGCCAAAATGTGCGGGTTGATCCGCAAGATAATCAATATGTGCCGAGCAATCCAGCATTAGAATCATTAGCGATGATTCAGCAAATTGGTCGGGATGTCTTTGCGGGGATGCCGATTGAAGCGGGTGAATGTACGGGCCAGACAAGCGACTTTTCAGCGATTGAATACCATCAAGGTAGTGAGGTTAACGTTATATTGACTGATGTCGTGATGGTGTTAGGCAAACGGGCTTCTTTGGAAAAAACGGGTCAATTTAACCCACGACAAGAAGGACTCCTGTTTTATATTCCGGCGGGCACCGTTGTTGAATTTTATAGCGATACGCTACATTACAGTCCAATCAAAGTCTGGTCAACGGGATTTAAGATGATTGTAATGTTACTGGCAGGGACCAACCAACCGTTCGAACAATCGTTAAACACGACCAACCAGCGAATCGTTAAACAAAATAAATTTCAATTGGTTCATGCGTCGCGGACTGATAAAATTAAACAAGGCATTCAAGTGGGCGTCGTTGGTGAATTGATTCGACTAAACCCATTAAAAATATAGAGATTAAGAGGATAAGTAATATGTTAAAAATTGAATCTGATCATTTTTTGGTCACCATCAATCCTAAAGGCGCTGAGTTAACGCAAATTACGGATAAGAAGAAAGAACTCGATTATTTGTGGCAAGGAACGGCTTGGAAAAGACACGCGCCCATTTTATTTCCATCAATTGGGCGCTCAAACGATGATCATTATTTGATTGATCAAAAAGAATGGCCAATGCCCCAACACGGTTTTGCACGCGATTACGATTGGACGGTTGTTGAACAAACCGCGACTGAAATCACGCTAAGTTTTGTTGGTAATCATGAGACGGCGACCCTTTTCCCCTTTAAATATACGTTGCAGGTCACTTATGCGTTAACGGCGACCGGTTTAAATTGTCACTATGAAGTGATTAATAATGATCAACAAGCGATTAGTTTTGCGTTGGGCAGTCATCCTGGCTTTAACGTGCCATTAGTGCCAGATACTAAATTTGACGATTATTATTTAGATTTTGGGGAAGCGGCTGAATTAGCGACGTATTTAATTGATCCAGCACCATTCAGATCCGGCCAACGGGGGCGTCTAGCACTTGAAGCGGGCCAACTCGCGTTGAATCATCGGTTGTTTGATAATGGTTTGATTTTATTTGATCGCCCTAGTACAACTGTGACGCTTAGAAATCGGAAGACGACCGATAGTATCAGTTTAAAAACAGCTGATTTTCCTTACATGGCCTTATGGACGTTGGAAAATCAGACTGAGGATTTCTTATGTATTGAACCGTTTGCCGGTTTGCCAGATCAATATGGGCAACAACAAGCGATTAATACCAAATTAGGCAATCAGACGGTTGAAGTCGGTCAGCGCCAGCAGTTCGACTATCAAATGATTTTTTAATGATAATACTAAAGCGTACCGCTATCTGGTGAATCAGATGGCGGTACTTTTTTAGTGGAAATAGGCTATACTAGTAAAGAATAAATCAATAACGATGAGGATTTTATGCATGACTAAAAAATTAGTAATTACCGAAAAACCGAGTGTGGCCAAAGACCTAGCCAAAGTGTTGGGGACTACACAAAAAACTAAAACATATTATGAAGGCGATCAATACGTGATCACGTGGGCGTATGGTCACTTATTATCCCTTAAATTACCGGAAGACATCAAAAAAGAATGGCAACAATGGCAGTTAGAAACTTTGCCGATTATTCCCAAACAAATTGGGCTAAAACCACTCCCTAAAACGACGGGCCAATTAAAGGCAATCAGTCATTTGGCTAATCGCAAAGATATTAGTGGCGCAATCATCGCGACGGATGCGGGACGCGAGGGGGAAGCTGTTGCCCGCTATATTTTGGAATGGATCAAGTTTGATAAACCGGTCGAACGGCTTTGGATTTCATCGCAAACTAATAAGGCGATTCAGGATGGTTTTGCCCATTTGAAACCAGCTAAACAATTTGATAACCTCTACGCTTCAGCGCTAGCACGGGGGAAAGCCGATTGGTTAATCGGTTTGAACGTGACGCGAGCGTTGACCACTAAATATGAAGATAGCTTATCGGCGGGCCGGGTTCAAACACCGACGCTGGCTTTTGTGCGCGAAACTGAGGACCAAATTAACCGGTTTAAACCGCAAACCTACTATACAATTCAGTTGAACTATCAAGGTCAGAACGCGACATTGCAATTGGCTAATCCCCAACAATTAACGAGTCGGGAACAGGCTGATCAATTAGTTACAGAATTAATGCAACAACCGGGCCAAGTGACGGCCGTTCAAACTAAAAAACAATCACAAAGTGCACCATTACCGTATGATTTAACTGAATTACAACAAGTGGCTAATGCCAAATACGGTTTGTCCGCTAAAAAGACGTTGTCATTGGTTCAATCTCTGTATGAAATGCACAAAGCCGTCAGTTATCCGCGGACTGATTCCAAATACCTCTCAACGGACATCAAGGCGACTTTGAAGGACCGCTTATCGGCACTCGTTAAGTTTGACCCGCGTGCGAAACACTATTTAGGCCAAGGGGCTAAAGTGTTGCAACCGGCCGTTTTTAATGATCAAAAAGTGACAGATCATTACGCGTTGATTCCAACTGAAGAACCAGCCCGGGTCGCTAAACTATCAAACGATGAATTAAAAGTTTATCGGTTAATCGTCGAACGATTCTTAGGCTTATTCGCAGCACCCCACGTTACCGCGGTCACCAAAGCGACGGTTCAATTTGGCAAGCACACATTTAACTTCAAACAAACTCAAATCATCGAAGCCGGTTGGAAGGCCACTGAAGAAACGCCAACTAAACCTTTTGATTGGTCAAAAGGTGCGACGATTCCTGGTCAATTTAAGATTAAGGAACAGCTGACGAGTGCGCCTAAGCCACTGACCGAAGGAACTTTACTCGGTAAAATGGAGAAATATAGTTTAGGGACACCAGCAACGCGGGCAGAAATTATCGAAAAATTGGTGAAGACTGAATTGGTGACCCGTAATGGCAATCACTTAGCGACGACCCCTAAAGGCCAACAGTTATTAAAATTGGTCAATAAAAGCCTGGTATCGCCTGAATTAACGGGTCAGTGGGAACAATCACTCGAAGCGATTGCCCACGGTCAGAAGAAACCTGAGGCCTTTATTCAAGAGATTGAAACGGCGACGAAACAACTAGTTACGGAAATTAAGACGAGTCAAACTGAATATCACGATTTTGCGTTGACCAATAAAAAATGTCCGGAATGTGATCATCCACTAAAGGAACGCAATACCCGCGATGGCAAGATTTATGTTTGTACCAATTGTCATTATCGACGCCGCAAAGATCCGAAGATTTCCAATCATCGTTGTCCACAATGTCATAAGAAAATGGCGATTGTTGAAGGCAAAAATGGTGCCTTCTTCCGCTGCTTAACGTGTGGGACGACAGAAAAAATGATGGATAAGAAAGATCGTAAAAAGAAAATTTCAAAACACGAAGAACAACGTTTATTGAAACAGGTTAATCAAGAAGATGAGCCTGCTGAAAGTCCGTTAGCAGCCGCATTGCGGAAAGCGATGGAGAAGTAAAAAATAGCACGCCACCAGAAATATATCTGGCGGCGTGCTATTTTTATTTCGAACTATTGCGCAAGGTTAACGTTGTGCCAATCGTAATCACTTGGGGAATGACTTGGTCGGCGTTGAGTTGTTTGATTAACAATTCAGCGGCGGCTTGGCCCATTTGATCGGTGTAGACTTTTACCGAGCTTAAAGTCGGGAAGGTGTATTGGCAAATTGACGTATCGTTAAAGCTAATCAAACTGAGTTGTTCTGGAACTTGAATCCCAGATTCATGTAAAGCGCGGAGGGTCCCGACAGCCATCGCATCGTTAGCGATAAATAGGGCTTCAGGTAAACTAGCCGCATGTTCCTTTAAAAGCTGCATCGTTAATTGATAACCAGATTCCGGTGTGAAATCGCCCGTTAGAATCCATTCGGGATGATACAGGTTTTTAGTGGTTAAATAAGTTTCAAAATGGGTTAGTCGTGGATCGACACCGAGTTGAACTTGATCGGCGGTACTTTCTTGACCGGTCAGCATGCCAATTTTAGTGATTTTTTGAGCGATGAAATGGTCAAGCACACTTTTTATCGGTGATTTAAAATCGGTCATGATACAGCTGATTTCATAATCCAAGGTATTCATATCAACAAAAACCAAATTAGGGTTTAATTTCTTTAAACGTTGGATTTGAGCTGGGCTGTATTTACCAATCACAATCACGCCGAGCGCGTCAGAAAGGGTGTTGAAGGGGTCGTTTTGGAAGAAACGGGTGACTTCATAACCCAATTCCTGTAATTTAGTTTCGACGCCTAAGCGAATCGACAAATAATAGAGATCTTCCAACTCTTCTTTGGCGGTATACCATTCAACGATGGCAATCCGACCGTGTTGCGGATTATTTTTTTTAGGACTCTTCGTGTAATTTAATTGTTCCGCCGCTTCAAAAATACGTTGGCGCGTTTCGTCGCCAACTGATAAAGTTTGATCATAATTTAAGACGCGAGAAACAGTTGCGTTCGAAACGTTGGCTAATTGGGCGATATCTTTAATGGTTGCCACAGGCGCACCTCTCAATTCGTTGTTTACCTATCTAGTTTAGCATATTAAAACCAATTAAAACGTTCTTTTTAAAAAAATAGTTTGATTTTTTAGTAAATGTTTAGTAAAATGAAAGCGATTAATAAAGGAGGAAATTACGATGAACATGACAGACTTGAAAAACGCATTTAAAGAAACTTATAAAACTGACGCTGAGGCCAGCTATTTTGCACCCGGCCGAATTAATTTGATTGGTGAACATACTGATTACAACGGTGGCCACGTTTTTCCAACGGCGATTACCTTAGGGACTTACGCAACGGTTGCGAAACGCGACGATCAAACTTTTAACTTAATTTCCGGTAACTTTGAAGAAGCCGGTGTGATTTCATTTGATTTAAGTGATCTTTCTTATCAAAAAGCGCATAACTGGGCGAATTATCCAAAAGGGATGATTGTTTATCTTCAAGAACAAGGCTATACAATCAATCACGGCTTGGATATTTATTTAAAGGGTAACATTCCCAATGGTGCTGGTTTATCATCATCAGCCTCAATCGAATTATTAATGGGTGTGATTCTTGAAGATCAATTTAACTTAGACATTGATCGCGTTGATTTAGTTAAGACTGGTGTGATGGTCGAAAACAAATTTATCGGCGTTAACTCTGGCATTATGGATCAATTCGCAGTTGGGATGGGCAAAGCCAACCACGCAATTTTATTAGATACGAATACGTTAGATTATGATTTGGTCCCAATTGATTTACAAGACAACGTGATTGTCATCATGAATACCAACAAACGCCGTGAGTTAGCGGATTCCAAATATAACGAACGTCGTAGTGAATGTGAAGCTGCACTTGCGATTTTACAAACTAAAAATGATATTCAATCATTAGGCGAACTCGATAATGAATCATTCGATTTACAAGCTTATCTGTTACAAAACGAAACGTTATTGAAACGGGCGCGGCATGCTGTTTCTGAAAATCAACGGACGATGAAGGCCCGTGAAGCCTTGAAAGATAACGACCTTGAACGTTTTGGTAAATTAGTCAACGCTTCACACGTGTCATTGCAATTTGATTATGAAGTAACCGGTATTGAATTGGATACCTTAGTTCAAACCGCATGGGAACAACCTGGTGTCTTGGGTGCCCGGATGACTGGTGCTGGTTTTGGTGGTTGTGCAATTGCGATTGTAGCTAAAGATCAAGTTGAAAATTTTGAAGCCAACGTTGCGAAAGTTTACACCGCTAAAATTGGTTACGCACCAAGCTTCTACATCGCAGAAATTGCGGATGGCGCAAAGAAATTAGATTAATTTAAGGGGGAATCTTTAATGTCAATTTTAGTTTTAGGTGGGGCCGGTTATATCGGTTCACACACCGTCGATCAATTAATCAACCAAGGTTTCGATGTCGCCGTTGTCGATAGCTTAATCACTGGCCACCGTGCTGCGGTTAATACCCAAGCCCGTTTCTACGAAGGCGATATTCGCGATAAAGATTTTATGCGGACCGTCTTCGACCAAGAAGACGTTGAAGGTGTGATTCATTTCGCGGCTTTCTCAATCGTCCCAGAATCCATGAAATCACCGCTTAAATATTTCGACAACAACACTTATGGCATGACCGCTCTGCTTGAAGTCATGACCGAATTCGATGTCAAGAAGATTGTCTTCTCATCGACTGCGGCGACTTATGGCGAACCGAAAACCATTCCAATCAAAGAAACTGATCCACAAATCCCCACCAATCCTTACGGCGAAAGTAAGTTGATGATGGAAACGATGATGCGTTGGGCCGACAAAGCTTACGGTATCAAGTTCGTCGCATTGCGTTACTTCAACGTCGCTGGCGCTAAAGCGGACGGTTCAATTGGTGAAGATCACCATCCTGAAACCCATTTATTACCCATCGTCTTACAAGTCGCTGCCGGCGACCGTGACGAACTCTCAATTTTCGGCGACGATTACGATACACCAGATGGTACCAACGTCCGCGATTACGTCCACGTGTTGGACCTCGCTGACGCGCACATCTTGGCCTTCAAGTATTTGGCAGCCGGTAACGGCAGTAACGCCTTCAACTTAGGGTCATCAACTGGTTTTTCAAACATGGAAATCGTTAAAGCAGCTCGTAAAGTGACTGGCAAAGCGATTCCAACACAGATTGCACCTCGCCGAGCTGGCGATCCCAGCACCTTGATTGCCGCTAGCGACAAAGCCCGTGGCACATTAGGTTGGCAACCCCAATATGACAATATCGAAGCGATTATCGAAACTGCTTGGAACTGGCATTTAAGCCATCCAAACGGGTATCAAGACAAATAGAGGGCAAATTATGCAAGCAAGAGAATTGATTCAAACGTTTATTGAAAGAGTACTCGCTTTTCCAGCGACTGATTACACAAAAGACGATCAACAATATTTATTTAACGTGGTACTAGACCTGGTCGGTGAAGCGGATGCCGCAGCAATTACACCAGCGAGTCAGCAGTTAATTGATTTAAAAGAAGCGTTACTTCAATTAGCAATCGCCAATCACCAAATTAACGATTTAGCGGCTGAACAAGACATTTTAGGTGCTAAGTTGATGGATTTGGTGACACCACTCCCGAGTGCGGTTAACCGCAATTTCTGGACGTTATATGCGACTGATCCGCAAAAGGCGTTGGCTTATTTCTATGAATTAAGTCAAGCTAATGATTACATTAAAGTTGCGGCAATCGCTAAGAATATCGCGTACGATGTTGATACACCGTACGGTTCCTTGGAAATTACGATTAATCTGTCTAAACCGGAAAAAGATCCCAAACAAATTGCGTTGGCTAAAACGATGAAACAAACCGGTTATCCCAAATGCCAACTCTGTTTGGAAAACGAAGGGTATGCGGGCCGCTTAGATTTTCCAGCCCGGCGTAATCACCGGATTGTCCGGTTTGAAATTGACCACCAAACATGGGGTTTCCAGTATTCACCTTATGCTTATTTCAACGAACACGCGATTTTCTTGGACGGCAAACACGAACCAATGGTGATTAGTGCCAAGACGTTCAGCGATTTATTAGGAATCGTCAAACAATTCCCCGGCTATTTTGCGGGGAGTAACGCTGATCTACCCATTGTTGGGGGCTCGATTTTGACCCATGAACACTATCAAGGTGGTCGCCATGATTTTCCAATGGCCAAAGCCGTGATTGATACGCCGGTTCAATTTAAAGGTTACGCAGATATCAAAGCCGGCATTGTTAATTGGCCGATGTCAGTTATCCGTTTAACCGGTGATGATGGGACTCAAATGGCCGCCTTAGCAACAACGATTTTAGACCGGTGGCAACACTATAGTGATCCTGAGGTCCAAGTTTTAGCTCAGGACGCTGATGGCACACCGCACCATACGATTACGCCAATTGCGCGGATGCGCGGGACGCAATTCGAATTAGATTTGGTTTTACGTGACAATCAAACGTCAGCCGAATTTCCAGACGGTCTCTACCATCCGCACGCTGATGTGCAGCACATAAAAAAAGAAAACATCGGTTTAATTGAAGTCATGGGCTTGGCTATTTTGCCACCCCGGCTTAAAACTGAAATGGCCGAAGTTGAAAAGTATTTGTGCGACCAACCCAACGAGATGGCGGCCTATCATCAAACGTGGGCTGACCATATTAAACGGGCACAAACAGTGACGCGTGCAAATGTCACCGAAGTTGTTCAAACGGCAATCGGTAAAGTCTTTAAACGCGTGTTAGAAGATGCTGGTGTCTATAAACGGAATCCACAAGGTCAAGCGGCTTTCCAACGGTTTATTCAAAATATTAATCAATAGGAGGCAACAATCATGAAATATTGGCGTCAGGAATTTGGCACGATTGATGGTCAAACGATTTGGCAGCACTGGCTAGAAAATAGTCAGGGTTACCAAATGGCGGTCATTGATTACGGGGCCACGATTACTAATTTAGTGTTACCCGATCAAGCTGGTCAGTTCAAAAATGTGGTGATTGGTTATGATAATTTAGCGGATTATATCAAACAGGATGCTTATTTTGGTGCAACGGTTGGCCGCGTGGCAGGGCGGATTGCGCAAGGGACTTTTAAGCTGGATGATCAGACTTATCACGCGCCAATTAACAATGGCGTCAATACCAATCATGGTGGTCCGAATAGTTTCGAATCACAAATCTGGCAAGCGACCGTCACTGAAAAATCCGACGCGATTAGTGTCAGCTTTGCGTTGACTAGTCCGGATGGGGCTAACGGTTTTCCTGGTAACTTGCAAGTGACGACGACCTATACGTTGACTGAAACCAACGATTGGCTCGTTGATTATGCGGCCACGACGGATAAAAAGACGTTGTTTAACCCAACTTGTCACGTTTATTTAAATTTAACTGGTGATTTTGACCAAACCGTCGACAATCACCAGTTATTGATCAACAGCGATTATTATGGTGAAATTCAACCTGATGGTCTCCCAACTGGCCGACTAGCGTTGGTTGAAAATACGGCTTTTGATTTAAACCATGCGCGGCCATTAGCCGATGCGTTTAATAGCCAAGCTGAGCAAAATCAATTGGTCAACGGTTATGACCATCCATTCTTATTAACTAAAAAGAATGCCAATGTGGATGCCCAATTGACCGAACCCACCAGCGGTCGTTCAATTACGATTACCACTGAAGGGAACGCGATTGTGATCTATACGGCCAACGGATTCGGCAGTGAACCGAACTTAACCAATCAACCGATTAAACCACACGAAGCCGTTGCGATTGAAGCCCAGATGATGCCTGATGCGATTCATCATCCGGACTTTGGCAACATCGTTTTAGACGTCGATCAAGCTTATCATCGTCAAACGAAATATCACTTAAATTAAAATTAGTTTTCAGATTGCATGCGGTTTCAAAATCGCGTATAATAGTGTTTGTCTAGAAGATGACTAGATAATATAGTGAATTTTAAAGGAGCAACATCATGGAAAAAGGTACAGTAAAATGGTTTAACAATGAAAAAGGTTTCGGCTTTATCTCGGTCGAAGGTCAAGAAGATATCTTTGTACATTTCAGTGCAATTCAAGACGAAGGCTTTAAATCATTAGAAGAAGGCCAAGCTGTTGAATTTGATATCGTTGAAGGCAACCGTGGACCACAAGCGGCTAACGTTTCAAAACTATAATTGATAATTAGGGGCTACTTGGAATCTTTTCTGAGTAGCTTTTTTAGTTGACAATTAAGGTCATATCGGATAACGTGTAAGTATCATCTAAATACTAACGATTGCACTGACAGTAGAGATTGGGCAAATTATTAACAGAAACCTAGATTGCTGAGAACTAGGAATGATGCCGATGTCGAATTACACAGCGCGCAAAAAATCGACGTGTGATTGACGTGCCAATCAATGAGTGATGTTGTTTCGGCAACATAATTCGGGTGGTACCGCGACTTAAACTAATAATTCGTCCCAATTAACTTTCAATTGAAGGTTAGTTGGGACTTTTTTTATAGGAGGAAAAAACATGCAAAAAAATATTATTGATGAATTAACTTGGCGGGATGCTGTCAATCAACAAACGGATGCCGAAGGGTTACGGGAATTAGTTGAGCATAAAAGTATTTCGTTATACTGTGGGGTCGATCCAACCGGTGATAGTATGCATATCGGGCATTTGATTCCGTTTATGATGATGAAACGATTCCAATTGGCTGGGCATCATCCCTACATCGTGATTGGTGGCGGGACGGGTTCCATTGGTGATCCCAGTGGTCGTAAATCAGAACGTCAGTTACAAACAATGGCGATGGTTGAACATAATGTTGAAGCCCTTTCTGGTCAAATGCGTCAATTGTTTGGCGCCGATGCTAATGTGTCAATGGTCAACAACTACGACTGGTTATCTAAGATTTCATTGTTAGATTTCTTACGTGATTACGGTAAGCTCTTTAATATCAATACGATGCTCGCTAAGGATGTTGTCGCAAGTCGTTTAGACGTCGGCATCTCGTTTACTGAATTCACCTACCAAATCTTACAATCAGTCGATTTCATGCACCTGCACGATGCGCATGACGTTCAATTACAAATTGGTGGCGCCGATCAATGGGGCAATATCACGTCTGGGATTGATATGATTCATAAGATTGAGGGTAGTGAAACTGAAGTTTACGGTTTAACGATTCCGTTGATGTTAAAAGCGGATGGGACTAAGTTTGGTAAAACCGCTGGTGGCGCTATCTGGTTAGATCCTGAAAAGACATCACCATACGAATTCTACCAATTCTGGTTAAACCAAGATGACCGCGATGTTGTTAGATATTTGAAATTCTTTACGTTCTTAGAAGAATCTGAAATTGATGAATTAGCACAAAAAATGGCGACAGCCCCTGAAAAACGGGAAGCACAACGTCGTTTGGCTGAAGAAGTCACACGCTTTGTGCATGGCCAACATGAATTAGAAGGGGCCCAACGGATTACCGAAGTCTTGTTCTCAGGCGATATCAAAGTCTTAGACGTCAACGAAGCGGAACAAGCTTTCCAAAAAGCGCCAACCGTTGAAATTACGAACGAGGTCAAAAACATCGTTGATTTCTTAGTCGATGCCAAAATTGAATCGTCAAAACGCCAAGCGCGTGAAGATGTTCAAAATGGTGCGATTACCGTTAATGGTGATCGGATTCGGGAAACGACGGCTGAAATTAATCCGGCCGCTAATTTCGATGGTAAGTTTGTGATTGTCCGTCGTGGCAAGAAGAAGTATTTCTTAGCACGCGTTAAATAGCACAAAAATAGCTCATCCAAATCAAGGTTTTGATTTGGATGAGCTATTTTAAATGATTTAGTCAGCGGATTAACTATATTTTATTTTCTGAAAATAGCGTATAATAATCAAGATTGAATTTTATTAAAATGAAAGAAAGTGACTAAATGGCATTAAGTTACGCAGATAATCCGAAAGTTCAAAAGAATCGCTGGTGGATTCTGACCGCCGTGGGCTTGTTTACATTCATGGCAACTTTAGATGGTAGTATCGTTAATATCGCGCTACCAGTGATGAGTAAAGATTTAAAAATCCCGATGAACCAATCTGAATGGATCGTCTCGATCTATTTAATTGTCATCTGTTCGTTATTACTATTATTTGGTAAGGTTGGCGATGCCTTTGGTAAAGTCAAAGTCTTTAAGATTGGGACCGTCTTGTTTGTTTTTGGTTCATTATTATGTGGTTTCAATAGTGGTTTAACTGTTCTATTGATTGCGCGGGCGATTCAAGCGCTAGGCGCATCAATGACGATGAGTAATAATAACGGGATTATCACCGAAGTTTTCCCGATTAAAGAACGGGGGCGGGCGTTAGGCTTAACCGGATCGTTTGTCGCGTTAGGCAGTATCGCTGGCCCCGGAATTGGCGGCTTAATCCTATCCCACTTTAGTTGGGGGTATATTTTCTGGATTAACGTACCGATTGGGATTTTAACGATTATCTTTGGTCAATTTGTCTTACCCAAAGATATTATTAAAACCCATGAGAAAATCGATTATTTTGGATTCGCTGGTTTTGCATTATTAATTGTCAGCTTGTTCTTAGGCGTTTTCATTGGCCAACAAGTTGGGTTCACGCAACCAGGCGTCTTAGCGTTATTCGCACTTGCGATTATCAGTGCGGCCGCCTTTGTCTGGATTGAAAACCATGTTGAAAAGCCATTGTTATCATTCCGTTTATTTAAGAATATTGATTTCAGTTTAAGTTTATTATGTGCGTTTCTAATCTTCATCGTGACGTTCTTCTTCAACGTGATTGCACCATTCTATCTTGAAAATGCACGTGGGTTCGAACCGAGTACCGCGGGCTATATCTTGATGATTTTCCCAATTGTCCAAGTGATCGCCGCACCGATTGCCGGCACGATTTCGGATAAAATTGGTCCAGAACTATTAACTTTTGTTGGATTAGTTTTGATTTGTATCAGTCAAATCGGTTATATGACGATGAATTTACAGACACCAGTCTGGTTGTTCATGTTCTTCGTTGGGCTCGTTGGTTTAGGCAATGGGATTTTCCAAGCCCCTAATAATACGATTGTCATGAGTTCTGTTGATGTCAAAGATTTAGGAATTGCCGGCGGGATCAACGCCTTAGCGCGAAATCTGGGTATGATTTTCGGGATTTCATGTGCGACGACCGTTTTATTCTCAGCAATGAGTCGTGAATATGGTCATAAAGTGACGACTTATTTACCAGGACATGCGGACGTCTTCATCGCTGGGATGCACGATGCCTTTATGGTTGCCTTAGTGATTTGCTTAGTGGCGACTGCATTAACGGGTTGGCGTCTCTTGAAACACCGTCAACAAGCTAAAGCGGCGCGTTAGAATAGCGTTATTAGCTAAATCAAAAATGGCCTCATCCAAAGTCGGATGAGGCCATTTTTAGTTGACGCAGCTTATTGCACCTTAATTAACGTTCTTAGGACCGTTATTGTGAGTCATTTGATCCGTTTGACCTTGTGTATAGGCCAGTAGGTGATCGCGTAAATCATTTTCCATGTGGTTTAATTCTTTTTCAGCGACCTGGCGTTTTTCATGACCTTCTTGTTGGATTTTCAAGGTTTCTTGAAGGGTTTCAACCAAATCATTTTGCGTCTTCTGAAGGGTTTCAATGTCGACGACGCCACGTTCATTTTCCTTGGCGGTTTCAATTGAAGAAATCTTCAACATGGCACTGTTTTTCTTCAAAAGATCATTGGTGGTTTCGGAAACTTGGCGTTGCGCAGTGACCGCGTCTTTTTGACGCAAAAGGGTTAAGGCAATCGCCACCTGGTTTTTCCAAAGTGGAATGGCTGTATTGATTGACGCTTGAATTTTTTCAGCCAAGGCTTGATTGGTATTTTGAATTAAACGAATTTGGGGTGCTTGTTGTAACGTGATTTGGCGGGCTAATTCTAAATCATAAGTCCGTTTTTCTAACCGATTCTTGAATTGATTTAAATCATTGACTTCTTGGACGATCATTTGATTGTTATCATTTTCAGCCTTGGCCATCGCAGCCGGAATTTCAGTTGTTTCAAGGGCTTCAATCTTTAATTGGGCCGCGGCGATGTAGATGTTTAAGGCGTCAAAATAGGCTTTATTTTTATCGTACAAGGTTTCTAAAGTCGTATTATCACGCATCAAGGCATTTTTTTCTTTATCGAGTTTAACGGCAATCCCATCAATTTGGGCGCCAATTTTTTGGTACTTCGCGGTAATTTCATAAACTGATTTCTTAATCTTACCAAACATCCGTTTAAAGACGTTGTGGTCCTCAGCGCGTAATTCATCGGGATCGGCTTCGTTTAAGCGATACATCAATGACGTCAGTGCGTCACCAATTTCACCGGTTTCTTGGCTTTGAACTTGATTGAGCATTGTTTGTGAGAATTCGCCTAATTTTTTCTGGGCGTGAGCGCCATAGTTTAAAACGGCTTGTTGATCGGTGCTATCGAGTTGTTCCGCCATTTGTTGGGCTTGTTGTTGTTGTTCAGGTGATAGCTTGGCTAGGAGTTCTTCACCATTGGCTTTTGGTTGATTGGCTTGCGTTGTGGTGGGAGTGCTTTGATCAAATGGATCGTTTAGTAAATCGGCCATTAAATCCGTTTGTTGGTTAGTCGTTTCGGTCATCGTTTTGCTCCTTAGTTAATTGTTGATTAGCGACGGATACTTCTGTGTCGAGATCTTCTAGATCATCGGCCACAAATTCAGTATAGTCGGTTTGAATTTGTTGACTTAAAGCGGCAATTGCTTCAGCGGATTTATCGAGAACGGCATAGGTATCGGCCGTCTTAACGTCGTGTTGGCTAATTTCAATAAATTTACGACTCAGTTCGGTTAATGAGGGCAGATGCCGGTATAAAAAGTCGCTGGCGTTGTGCAATTTTTGCGGTTCTTTGACGATGGCTTTAAAAAGCGCTTGGGTCGTTTTAACCGTGTCGTGGTTTAAGTCGATGGCGCGTAATTTAGGGAGTGCTTGTAGATTAGTAGCGACTTCTTTGACTTGACCTTCAGCCAGTTGCATCGTTTCACGGAAAAAATTAATCTCTTCATTGCTCATGCCAGCCGCTTGGTAGTGGGCTAACATGTTATCCGAAATTTTTTGTTGAATCTTAGGTTGGCGATTTCGAAGTAATTGGCGATAACTTAAGAAAATATAGCCAAACGCCATCAAAGTACCAAGTACTAGCCACATTGGGTTATTCGGGATATCGAAATAGTTGAATATTCCAAAAAAGAGCCATGTGGTGGCCACGAAGACTAAAAAACTAATAAGCCATATTTTTAATTGTTTAAGCATTTTCTTCAGCTCCTACGTTCATATTGTTGATTTCATTCTAACAGTAATCGGCACAAAAGAGTATCCGCCTAAGGATGGATATTTAAATCCGTCTTAGTTGTTAACTTTACTTTAGAAGGGTGCGACGATTTCTAAAAGCGCGTATAATAAACGAGACATCATTCCAAGTAAGGTGGTTATCCAAATGACGTATACTGAAAAAGTCTTATCTGAAGAATCGATTTTTAAAGGACAAATCATTGATTTGGCGGTCCAACAAGTAGAACTGCCCAATGGTCAAACGGCGCGGCGTGAAATTGTCTATCACAATGGCGCGGTCGGAATCATTCCGATTACCGCTGACGGGCGTTTAATCGTTGTGCGACAATGGCGGGCGCCCATGCAACGGGAGACGTTAGAAATTCCTGCGGGTAAGATTGATTTGGGTGAAACCCAACTTGAATCTGTCGCGTTGCGGGAATTAAATGAAGAAACGGGTATGATGACCACCGCATTAAAGGGCGTCGCTAAGTTTTTTTCATCACCTGGTTTTTCGAACGAATTGATGACGTTGTTTTACGCCGATCAACTAACGCCGGTAGTTCATAAACGGCCACTTGATGCGGATGAATTTTTAAATGTTGAAAAATTAACGTTGGCAGAAGCACAAGCAGCCGTTGCCAGCGGGTTAATCTGCGATGCCAAAACGATTATGGCGCTCTATTATTGGCAACTACAAACGAATTAGGAGTAGATAGCGATGACACAAGAACCTAAGACGCGCGAAGCTTATCGGCAACAAAAAGAAGCTGAGGACCAAGCGTTTAAACAACGTGATCAAGAACGACTCAAAACGGAACGTGACTATTCACGCGAAAAACAAAAAGCCGCTTTTAAAGCCGTCACCGAAGAAGAAGAACCGACCACTCGTCGGGGTAAAAAAGTTGATTTGCCAGCGGTTAAACGTTTAAAAAAACGGTTGAACTGGGCAATCATCATCACAATTTTATTGATTATTATCGTTTACTTGATTCTTTTTTTCCTATAAAATAGTAATGGTTAAGAAATGGAGCGAACAAAAATGAAAATTAGTGTTATTTGTGCAATGGAAGAAGAAATGCGGACATTGCTCGCTAAATTAGAAGACGTCACCAATCATGAGGTTGCCGGCAATACCTTTTATAAAGGGCAGCTGTACGGTCATGAAGTGACATTGGTCGAATCAGGGATTGGTAAAGTCCAAGCCGGGATGACGACCGCCATTTTATTGGCTGAAGAACAACCTGACGTAGTGATTAATACCGGTTCAGCTGGTGGGATTGGTGCGGACCTTAAAGTGGGCGATGTCGTGATTTCGAATCAAGTTGCGTATCATGACGCGGATGCAACGGCGTTTGGTTACCTGTTGGGTCAATTACCCCAACAACCACAAAAATTTGACGCGGACGTTAATTACGTTGAAAAGATTGCGGCGGCAGCAACTGCCGTTGACCTTCCCTCAAAAGTGGGCTTAATCGTGACTGGTGATCAATTTGTGGCGAGTCAAGATAAGATTGCCCAAATTAAAAAAATCTATCCTGAGGCCCTTTCTTGCGAAATGGAAGGCGCAGCAATCGGTCAAGTGGCCACACAATTTAAGACGCCGTTTGTCGTGATTCGTGCGATGAGTGATGTTGGTGATGAAGATGCCGGTGTGACGTTTGACGAATTTATCATTCAAGCGGGCCAAAAGTCGGCCGCCATGCTATTAAATTTCTTAAAAAACATCTAATTTAAGGAGACCAACGATGGAAAAATTTTGCCAAAGTTGTGGGATGCCACTAACAACTGCCAATCAAGGCACTCAAAAGGACGGAACCGCTGCGCAACAATATTGTCATCTGTGTTATCAAGCCGGTGAATGGACTGAACCGACTGCGACTTTTGAACAGATGTTAGCCAAAGGGATTGCCGGCATCCAAGCGGATTCAACCACCGGTCGCTTTAAAAAATGGTTTTTAGTTAAGAGCTATCCAATGATGTTGAAAAAAGTTAGTCGTTGGCAAGCTAAATAAATAATTAAAACGTTAAAATTAGCTGTTGAAAGCTGATTTTAACGTTTTTTGATTGCATAAATAGGAGTGGGTCGCTACACTAGTTAATAAAGTCACTAACTGATGTGGAGGGTTTAAAATGCAAAAAGCGATTCAAGATTATTGGCAACAATTTGTCACGCAACAACAATTATCAACACAACAACCCGTTCAAATATACGCTTTTGGCGATAACCCAGCCATGGCTGACGAATTAGCCCAATTAGTGATTAGCGGCCAAAAGACGGCAACGACTTCCGCAATTGCACTCTATACCAAGGATGAACCGGTGCCGCAGGTCGGTGATTACAACATTATTCTAGATGGTCAGGGTCAACCCGTTGCAATCACCCAAACCAGCCGGTGTGACATCGTTGATTATCAAGATGTGACTGAAGAACACGCCTATTTAGAAGGCGAAGGCAACCGGACGTTAGCGTATTGGCGTTCAGTTCACGAACCATTTTTCAAAGCGGAATACGAAGCGAGTCATCAGCTGTTTTCACCAACGATGCCTTGTTTATGTGAACAATTTATTCTGTTGAAAGCTAAAAAAAACAAGCTGTGACAGAACTCGGTTATCAATTGAGTATCAAGTCTAAAAACCAGCCTATTCTGAATTAAGAATAGGCTGGTTTTTGATTTGAACGGAAATTGATGAGTTCTGGCGCGCGTGAAAGAAGTGCATTCGTTTAACATCAGGATACTAAGACGTACGTCGCAGCTTGTTTTTTATAGTGTTTGGAGTTGAGTCACTTTTGCTGGTGACTTCAAAATGGTCTGTAGCGGTAAATCAAAATCAATTTGGTGGTGTTCATTGAAGACGACGACCCGTTGCGCAAT
Source organism: Latilactobacillus fuchuensis DSM 14340 = JCM 11249 (assembly GCF_000615805.1). Lineage (GTDB taxonomy): Bacteria > Bacillota > Bacilli > Lactobacillales > Lactobacillaceae > Latilactobacillus > Latilactobacillus fuchuensis. The sequence goes on along the minus strand of NZ_BAMJ01000001.1, from coordinate 120,681 downwards.
TTGTTTGACTTGTTCGAATTGATGACTGGCGATTAGAATCGTTTTGCCGGCTTGATGGAGGGCTAGTAAAACTTGGCTAATCAAAGTTTGATAGGCCGTCGATAGGCCGTTAAAGGGTTCGTCGAGAACGATCACTTCAGGATTCATCGTCAAGACGCAGGCAATCGCAACCAATTTCTTTTCACCACCGGAAAGTTGGTAGGGGACGCGGTCAGCGAGGTGTTCAATGTGTAACAGTTGCAGGCAGTCGTGCACGCGTTGCTGAACTTCAGTGTTCGATAACCCCATCTGCTGAGGACCGAATGTTAATTCAGCTAAGACCGTTTCGTTGAACAGTTGCACGTCGCTGTTTTGAAAGACGAAACCAATCGATTGGTGTAATTGGGTGTTTAGCGTAGCCGATTTTAAAAAGGCGTGATCAACGCGCTGAGTTTTAAACTCAAAATAACCGCTGGTCGGTTCAATTAACCCGTTGATGAGTTTAAAAAGGGTCGATTTACCAGAACCATTCGGTCCCATGAAAGCGACGAATTCACCGGCATCAATCGTTAAATTGATATCGACTAAACTAGCGGTTTGACCATAAGCGTAATGAATTTGGTTAAGTTTTAACATTAATTGGACCTCCGAATAAAGAATAATAAGCCGAATAGTCCGACATTGCAGATTAGTGATTGCCAATCGCGCCAACTAAACTGCGCTTTTTTGGGTACGACTGGTTGGCCAGTATAGCCGCGTAGCAGCATTGCTTGATAGAGTTCATTGATGTAGCTTTTAGCGCTCAGGTATAATCGTCCAATCAAAGAACCGACTAACTGTTTGGTTTGGCGGCTTGTCCGTAATTGAATCGCCCAGAGGGACTCTTGTAAGAATTGAGCCAAGACGTGACTATATTTTAAAGTAATATCAAACGTCAGGATCAGTAAATTCGGTAAATGCAATTGGCGTAATCCCAATAGTAGTTCGGGTCCCGACGTTGTTTGGAGAAAATAGGCGAGATTGCAGACTAATACGGCTGTCCGGCACATGAAAAAAAGGGTGGTGGCCAGTTGACCGATGACTAGATTCGGCAAAATTAGACAGAGGGCAATTCCACCCATGGTCAGTGCCCGTTTGACTAAGGGCCGCAGTGCTTGGACTGGCAATCGACAAAGTTTGAAGAGGGTTAGAATCGTCAATAGCCATAGAAACAGCCATTGGTGGGTCGAAACAATCAGGATGACGGTTAGCAATAAGTTAATGAGTTGGAGTCCCGGCAATTGTTTTTGGTGCGCAACGACGGTTGACGGTTGTGTTAAACGGCTCAGTAATTGTTGAACGAGTGCTAGATTTTTAATTAAAAAGCGGTTGGGCTGGCCTGCAACGAGCGCCGCCTGGTCAGTAGTTTGTAACCAAGCGGGTAGTTTAGGCGCGGTTTGTGTCATGACTAATCACCAGTTTTCCAAGTAAATAACAAATTAATAATGCGGTCAATGCGGATAGGATATAACCGATTGAAACGGGTAATCCGTGAATGGCATAGTCGCTGAAGAGGGCGTTAAAATGTAAGCCGTGAGCCATGCCAGTCGGCAGTTTTTGCCCGAGATGCGCCCGTTTGAGTTGGGCTAATAATTGAGCAGCGTCCCACTCACCCCAAGCAGTGCCGTGGGCGAGTAACCCAAGCGGACTGAGAATCGCTAGTAATCCTAAACAGCCATAACAATAATGACGCAATTGATGGCTTTTTTGAAGATCAGGCGTGAGTTGTTTGGGCGTGTAAAGTTCCGTGGGCGCAACACGTTGTACAAATTGAAAAACAGCAAAGGTCACGCCGGCTTCCACCCAGCCAGCGATTAATAAATGCCCAAACAGCATCGCTGGAATGGTCATGTGCAGTGGATAGGGGGCGTATAGTGGTTGACCGGCGGCGTTGTGCGCTACTAGCGGTTGTAACCCGAGTTCAATACTGGCGACCAACGCAGCCATATTGATCCCGACGTAAGCGCCTAAGATGACGCCTAATTTTTCGTGATGCCATTTCTGTGCGAGCCGGTAAAGACCGTAACCGACAAACGGCATGATGCAAGCCATATTGATGATATTGGCGCCTAAGGCTAATATTCCGCCGTCACCGAATAGAAAAGCCTGCATGACTAACGCCATCGTGACGGCCAAACAGGCAGCATACGGTCCAATCAGAATTGCTAATAGCGTCGCGCCAACAGCGTGGGCGGTTGTGCCACCTGGAATTGGGACGTTAAACATCATAATCAGAAAAGATAAAGAAGCGGAGATGCCGAGCATCGGGACCGTTTCTTTTTTTTCGGCAATTTGAATTTTAACTTTTTTCAAGGAAAGCGCAATCACGGGGACCGCAGCGGTAAAGAGCACCGCACAGGTTTGTGGACTTAAATAATTATCAGGAATATGCATAAAAATAAAACCTCCGATGAGTTTATCACTACCATTAAGCTTACGCGTCTCATAGGGGTTTTCAAACACGTTTCATGTTTACAAATGGTAACAAATCAGTTGGCGATGTTGTCTAGTAAATAGCTGACATCTTGGATCAAAAACTTATGATCGACCGTTTTTAACACGCCATCTTTTTTAAGTTGATTGAGCATTCGATTGACACTGCTGCGGGAACTGATGCCACAGAAACCGGCGATATCTTCATTAGTGACGATAAAATCAATCAGAATTCCATCCCGTTGTTTCTTACCAAATAATTCAATTAAACTGTATAAAAATGAGCAAAGGCCACCGTGTTTACCGTTCATCATCATTTTTTGTAGCCGATAAATATTTTCGGATAATTTTTTGCGATAATAATTTTTAACGTAGTTTGGAGTTCAGGTGTCGCGTTAACGTAATTCCAAAACGTCACCCGGTCAATCTGATAGAACTTAGCTTCATCAGATTCAACGCGCACGTTGAATGGTTGGTCGGTATATTTAGAAACTTCATCGCGCAACAATGAAATCACATCTGGTTGGGTAATATAGGATAAATTAAATTCACGACCATCTTGGAGAATAATCGAGTTTTTAATCACTCCGTTTTTCAAGATATAAGTGTAATGCTCTTCAAGACCATGATAGGTCAAGTAGGTGTGCCGTTTTTTGGTAATAATCGGCACGTGGCGTTCTTCTAAAAAACTAATTAAAAACTCAACATCGTTAAGAACCATAAGGATTTGCCTACCTTGGATCGTTATTTTGAATTACTTATAGATGGATAAATACTGTAAACCATTATACGCGATTTATTTTAATATAATGTTACCATTTGTTGCAAACATTTCAGACGATGATTTGTTGTTCTTAAAGTGGCTCGCACTGTTTTCAGAAACTCGGTATAACTATAACCGTAGCTTTTTTAAGCCAGCAACTCGGAATAGAGAAAGGGAGTCTCAAGTTTGGTAGCCATTAAATTACCTTACGATCAAAAAACGATTACCGCGCACATTGCAGATACCAATTTTGCCGGTCAACTCGTTTCTAAAGCAGCAACATATCAAAATCCAATCAGTGAACAAGCAACGGTTGAAGCATCACTCGACCAACCCATCGACAGTCCCAAGTTGGAAGAACTCGCAAAAGGCAAAAAGAATATCGTCATTATTAGTTCTGATCATACCCGTCCAGTGCCGTCACACATTATCACCCCGATTTTATTACGGCGGATTCGTTCGGTGGCACCTGACGCGCGTATTCGGATTTTAGTGGCCACTGGTTTTCATCGCCCATCAACTCACGAAGAATTGGTTAACAAATATGGCGAAGACATCGTCAACAATGAAGAAATTGTCATGCACATTTCGACTGATGATAGTTCGGTCGTTAAAATTGGCCAATTACCTTCAGGTGGCGATTGTCTCATCAATAAAATTGCCGTTGGCGCTGATTTATTAATTTCAGAAGGCTTTATTGAATCACATTTCTTCGCCGGATTTTCCGGGGGACGTAAATCGGTTTTACCTGGGGTTGCGTCATATCGGACGATTATGGCCAATCATTCTGGTGAATTTATTGATTCGCATTATTCGCGAACGGGTAATTTAAACCATAATCCAGTTCATAAGGATATGGTTTATGCCGCTAAAACGGCTGGTTTGAAATTTATTTTAAACGTTGTTTTAGATGAAGATAAGAAGATTATTGGTTCTTTCGCCGGTAATTTGGAAACGGCCCATAAAACTGGTTGTGACTTTGTCGAAAGCCTTTCACAGGTGGCAAAAATTGATTGCGACATCGCCATTTCAACCAACGGTGGTTATCCACTCGATCAAAATATCTACCAAGCCGTTAAAGGGATGACCGCGGCCGAAGCAACGAACAAAGAAGGCGGCGTCATCGTGATGGTCGCCGGTGCACGTGATGGTCATGGTGGCGATGGTTTCTACCATAATATCGCTGATGTGAACGATCCTAATGAATTCTTGGAAGCCGCGATTCATACACCCCGGTTAGAAACGGTTCCCGATCAATGGACATCTCAAATTTTGGCACGGATCTTAGTCCATCACCATGTGATCTTCGTGTCAGATTTAGTCGATCCTCAACTCATTACCGATATGCATATGGAATTAGCGACGACCTTGGAACAAGCAATGGCTCGGGCCTATGAAATTGAAGGGCAAGCGGCTAAAGTCACTGTTATTCCGGATGGTTTAGGGGTCATTGTTAAATAATTAATAGAAAGAATTGACTAGTTTGAAAACAACGGATGAATTACAGCAATTACTAACCGCCGTCGCCCATCAAGAGATTGGCGTTGATCAAGCGGCCCAACAACTGCAACAACAACAGACAATCGATGATTTAGGTTTTGCCAAAGTCGATTTGAGCCGGCAACGGCGCAATGGTTATCCGGAAGTGATTTATGGCGCGGGCAAAACCGCTGAACAAATTATCGGGATTATCGGTTCTTTAAAACAACATGCGGAAAATATTTTATGTACGCGGGTTTCACCGGTCAAGTTTGCGCTTATTCAACAAGTTGAACCGACCGCTCAGTACCATGAAATGGCACAATGTGTTGTTTTAACGGTTAAAGCGATTCCGCAAACAACGACCACGATTGCGGTGGTCACCGCGGGGACGTCTGATATGGCCGTGGCCGAAGAAGCGGCGTTGACCGCGGAAGTCTACGGCAATCGGGTTAATCGGATTTACGATGTCGGCGTGGCTGGGATTCATCGGTTGTTTGAACATCTAGATGAGATTCGCCAAGCGCAAGTGGTGATTGTCGTTGCGGGGATGGAAGGTGCTCTGGCTAGCGTTGTTGGTGGTTTAATCAATCGACCGCTGATTGCCGTGCCCACGAGCATTGGTTACGGGACGAATTTTGGTGGACTGACCGCTTTAATGACCATGTTAAACAGTTGTGCTTCCGGGATTACCGTCGTCAATATTGATAATGGTTTTGGTGCTGGGTATGCGGCGAGCATGATGAACCATTTAAATTCAGGGGAGAAAAATTAATGAAGACACTTTATTTAGACGCTTTTTCAGGAATTAGTGGTGACATGTTTGTTGGTGCGTTGTTAGATTTAGGCGTGGATTTCAACCAGTTTGAAACTGAATTGGCCAAGCTGAACGTCACGGGCTATCACTTACAGGCAACCCGAATTGCTAAGAGTAGTATTTATGGCACCGATTTTGATGTTCAATTAACGGCTGTTCAAAAAGATACGGGTTTTGTTGAACACCATCACGATCATCCGCATACAACTCATGAGCACGATCATCATCATCAAAACGCGCGCCATTTAAGTGAAATCTTAACGTTGATTGATAATAGTGACTTAAGTGATTACGTCAAAAAGAACGCTAAACAAGTTTTTACCGAAATTGCGCAAGCCGAGGCGGTCGTTCATCAAGTCCCCGTTGCCGAAATTCATTTTCACGAAGTTGGTGCGCTCGATTCAATTGTCGATATTGTCGGTGTATTTGTCGCACTAGAGTTGTTAGGCGTTGGTCAAGTTTATTCGTCTGAATTAACAGATGGCAGTGGCTTTATTCACGTGGCCCACGGCATGATGCCAGTTCCCGTACCAGCCGTGATGCAAATGCGGGTCAATAGTCAGGTGCCGATTAAACAGAATCCCGAAATTCAGACTGAATTAATTACACCGACTGGGATGGGAATCGTCAAAACAATCGTCAACCAATTTACGGCCATTCCTGCTGATCAAACGATTTTGAAAGTCGGTTATGGTTTTGGTAAACGGGAGACTAACCAGTTAAATGCGTTACGCGTTTTATTGTGCGAAAAAAAAAACTAAGCCAACAAATTGTGCAACAATCAGCAGATCAAATTCAGATGTTGGCAGCCAACATTGATGACCAGTCGGCTGAAAGTGTGGCACCGGTAATTGAGTTATTGATGGATGCCGGGGCGCTTGATGCGTTTTTTACCCCAATCCAGATGAAGAAGAACCGGCCTGCGACCCAGTTGACGGTCATGTGTCATCCTGCTGACCAACAAAAGATGACTTATCTGATGTTGAAACATACGAGCACAGTCGGGGTGCGCTATCAAATGTGGCAACGGACTGTGATGCCGCGCGATTTTATCACCGTCACCACTGAATACGGCGATGTGCAGGTGAAGGTCGTGACTTATCAGGATATTCAGAAATACAGCCCAGAGTTTGCGGATTGTTTAGCAATTGCTAAAGCGCAAAATCTGGCATTAAATCAAGTTTATATCGCTGTTTATCAGCAATTAAAATAGTTATTATATGGAGGAAATTATTGTGATTCATCAGTTATTAGCAGAATTTATGGGCACCGCTCTTATGATTGTTTTTGGGGTTGGGGTCCACAGTGACGAAGTTTTAAAAGGATCAAAATATCGTGGGTCTGGCCATTTATTTTCGATTACGACGTGGGGTTTTGGGATTACCGTCGCCCTCTTTATCTTTGGCGACGTGTCCATTAACCCAGCCATGGTCTTAGCCCAATGTGTGTTAGGCAACATTCCATGGATGATGTTTATTCCTTATTCCGTTGCCGAAGTCCTCGGTGGGGTTGTCGGTGCAATCATCGTTTATATTATGTATACCGATGAATTTAAAGCCTCAGAGGGCAATATCGATCCAGTCGCTGTTCGCAATATTTTCTCAACGGCCCCTGGTATCCGCAATTTACCTCGGAATTTCTTTGTCGAATTTTTTGCAACCTTTGTCTTTATTGCGTCAATCATTGCGATTACACAAATTAAAACACCTGGGATTGCGCCAATCGCCGTTGGTCTGCTCGTTTGGGCCATCGGGATGGGGATGGGCGGCCCAACCGGTTTCGCGATGAACCTAGCGCGGGATATGGGACCACGGATTGCCCATGCCATTTTACCCATTAAAAATAAAGCTGATTCAGATTGGCAATACGGGATTATTGTTCCAGGAATCGCCCCATTTGTTGGTGGCTTATGTGCGGCACTCTTTATGCACGGATTCTTTGGCTATTAAGGGAGGCTTGACCAATGACAGAACAATATCAACAAACTAAAAGTATGATGTTGGCACTTTTTGATGTCGCCGCACACGCCTCACAAACTGAGACGATTTCAACGAGTTTAATCGAGGCCCAACAAGCATTATTATCCATTGAACAACTATTTAGTGGTTTGACTGAACAACAACAAGTGACTGAACAACCGCAGTATCACCAATTAATTGGGGCTGCTTCAGCTTTAAATTTAACGTTGATCAAAAGTTTAGACCATAATAATTTAACTTATGCGGATCAAATTCAAACCGAATTAACCGCACTTGAACAACTAATATAGGAAGAAGTCATTAATCATGAAGACATTATCAGAAAAACAAGCAAGTTTGGTCGCTAATTTAAAACAAATGAATAAAGTCATTGTCGCCTTTTCTGGTGGGATTGATAGCACACTCGTCTTAAAAGCAGCACTTGATACATTAGGTAAAGCTAACGTATTAGCCGTTGTTGCGAATTCAGAATTATTTACCGATGAAGAATTTAATAAAGCCGTTGATTTGGCTGAAGCATTGGGTGCGAACGTTTTAACGACTGAATTAAACTATTTAGCCAATTCAGAAATTGCCAATAATACTCCTAAGACTTGGTACTACAGCAAACAATTATTCTATCAACGGTTAAATCAAATTGCAGCCGACAAGGGTTTCGACCATGTTTTAGATGGCATGATTATGGATGACAATTCAGATTTCCGGCCAGGTTTACGGGCGCGGGATGAAGCCGGGGCTGAAAGTGTCTTACAAGCCGCTGGTTTCTATAAGATTGACGTCCGTCAATTAGCAAAAAAATTAGATTTAAACAACTGGAACAAAGTCGCTAGTTGTTCGGTCTCATCGCGCTTCCCATACAACACTGAATTAACATTAGCCAAGATTAACCAAGTCATGACCTCTGAAAGATTCTTGCGTGATTTAGGCTTTCCAACGGTGCGCGTACGTTATCATGAAGCAATCGCCAGAGTTGAAGTGCCAGAAGCACAAATCGCTGAATTTTTAACGCATAGTGTTCAAGTCAACCAAGCTTTACAACAAGCTGGTTTTGAATTTGTCACGGTCGATTTAGCCGGTTTCAAGAGTGGTCGGATGAACGAGACCTTAACTGAAACGCAAAAAGCAGCGTTGATGACAGCTTAATGTTGATCAAGCTGTGACAGAACTCGGTTATCAATTGAGTATCAAATTAAAAAAGCGAGTTATCCTGAACTTGAACTTAAGGATAACTCGCTTTTTTGACTTGAACGGAAATTGATGAGTGATGACACGCGTTTAAGAAATGTATAAATCCCTAAAATTATCACAGTGCGCTATTTTTATTTAATTGTGATTAAGTGTTTTGGGCGTAACTTTCGGATAATCTATGCTAAACTAAATAAGATACTTTTTAAAATGAGGCGAAAAAATTGGAACATATCTATTTAGACAACGCAGCAACCACTCCGATGGCCCCTGAGGTCATTCAAACGATGACCGACCAAATGGTCAACGATTTCGGAAATGCGTCGAGTACGCATTATTTTGGACGTCAGGCGCATACTGTTTTAGATAACAGTCGACATATTTTAGCGCAAAGCATTCAGGCCAAGGATAACGAAATTATTCTGACCAGTGGTGCGACAGAAAGTAATAATACTGCGATTTTAAAAACCGCGATGCAACGCGCCGGTGAAGGCAAACGCCTGATTACGACGGCGATTGAACACCATTCAGTTTTAAAACCAATGGCTTATTTAGAAACGCAAGGTTTTGATGTCGTTTACTTACCCGTGAACGAACAAGGCGTGATTAATTTAGCGGATCTAAAAGCGGCTTTAACGCCAGACACGATCTTAGTGTCAATCATGATGGGTAACAATGAAGTCGGCAGTCATATGCCAATTCATGAAATTGGTCAATTGGTACATGAATCGAACGCTTGGTTCCACACCGATGCCACCCAGACTTATGGTTTATTGGACATCGACGTGCAAGCGGATCAGATTGATTTCTTATCGGTTTCGGCCCATAAAATCAACGGGCCCAAGCAGATTGGGTTCTTGTACGTCAACGACGCAATTCATTTGCCATCTTTATTATTGGGGGGCGAACAAGAAAAGAAACGCCGCGCTGGGACGGAAAATATTCCGGCCGTCGCTGGTTTTGCCAAGGCGGTTGAATTATTAACACCCGCGGTCAAGGCTGAACACCAGGCTCAATATACGGCCTTCAAGCAACAAGTTTTAGAGACATTGAAGGCTAACCAGGTCGCTTTTGAAGTCAATGGTGGCTTAGGTGCGGATCGTGTTCAGCACGTTTTGAATTTGTGGATTAAAGGCGTTTCGACCTATGTCTTACAAATGAACCTTGATTTAGCTGGTTTTGCCGTTTCCGGTGGCTCAGCTTGTACCGCTGGTGATTTGGAACCGTCACACGTGCTAATCGCGATGTATGGGAAAGAAAGTCCCCGTGTCGCCGAAAGTGTTCGAATCAGTTTTGGTAAGGATACGACGGCAGCGCAACTCGACGCCTTTTGTGCAACGTTAACTAAAATCGTTGAGAAGAATTTAGCAAAGCAACACGCTAAAGACTAGGCAGCGCTTACTAGCTTATGCTAAAATAGAACTTGAGAACGATTTAATGGAGGTTATTCAAATGGTTTTATTAAAAGAAGCAGCAACGGTTTTGGGCGATTCGACAACTTATCGATTAAATCCGGCCGTTAAGAAGTATACCTTACGGGATGTTGGGTTTGTGCCCACTAATAACGGCAATTTCCAATTGGAACGCCCATTAGATCCTAAATCACCGTTCAATGCAGCGATTAAATTAAAAATCACGATTGAAAAAGAACTAAAGACTTTTAAAATGTCAATTACGTCACCAGACGGGTTGCACGCGGTTGATATTTTTAAAAACGAACAAAATGCGGCGAATGTTGAACAATTTAATTTTATTATTCAACATCTAATGGATCGGGATATTTTAGTTAAATAAGTAAGTGCTAACGCAAGTTGGTCAGACTTTGAGGATTAACCTAGAAATCAGCGTTATGATTTTGTAGTTAACCGGAAAAGGCTACTTGAGGAGCACGTTAAATAAATGAGTGTGTTGGGTTGCGGTCAGCAACTGAGCATTAACAAGAAATTCCCAGTTATCTTGGTTTTTAAGATAATTGGGAATTTTAGGTTAAGCGGAGGTTGTCCGTTTCCTGAAACTGTTTACTTATGAAAAGTCAGTGTAATAATTTGAAAATTTTGCTGTGATTGTTATAATAGAGTTTACTGGAATTCACGACCTTCAACTCGTAGAAAACTAGAATCTATTTGAAATGATGGTGATATTGTGGAAGACCACAGTCATACACGTGTAGTCGTCGGCATGAGCGGCGGCGTGGATTCATCCGTTACAGCCCTCGTATTAAAGCAACAGGGGTACGATGTAATTGGTGTGTTCATGAAAAATTGGGACGATACGGATGAAAATGGTGTCTGTACCGCGACTGAAGATTATGAGGATGTCGCGAAAGTTGCGGCCAAAATTGGCATTCCTTATTATTCAGTTAACTTCGAAAAAGAATATTGGGACCGGGTGTTTGAATATTTCTTAGACGAATATAAACATGGTCGGACGCCTAATCCGGATGTCATGTGTAACAAAGAGGTTAAATTCAAAGCCTTCTTAGATTATGCAATGGAACTGGATGCTGATTTTATTGCGATGGGGCATTATGCCCAAATCGAGCGCGATGCTCAAGGGATTGCGCACATGTTGCGCGGTGGCGATAGCAATAAGGATCAAACTTATTTCTTGAGTGCGTTATCGCAAGATCAATTACAAAAAGCAATGTTTCCGATTGGCCATATGCAAAAATCAGAAGTGCGGCGTTTAGCTGAAGAAGCTGGTTTGGCAACGGCTAAAAAGAAGGATTCAATGGGAATTTGTTTTATCGGCGAACGGAATTTCAAACAATTCTTAGGTGAATATTTACCCGCACAACCCGGTAAAATGTTGACTGTAGATGGTGTTGAAAAAGGCACCCATGATGGTTTGATGTATTATACAATCGGCCAACGTTCCGGTCTTGGTATCGGTGGCGGTGGTGATTCCAATGACCCTTGGTTTGTCGTGGGCAAAGATTTAGCCCAAAATATTTTATATGTCGGCCAAGGTTACCACAACCCGTTGTTGTATGCGGATAAGTTAGATGCTGCTAATATTTCTTGGATCACACCGATTGATCACGGCACCGATTTCCACGTGACCGCGAAGTTCCGTTATCGTCAGCAAGACGTTGGCGTGACCGTCCACATGACTTCTGAAACGACCGCAACGGTGGTCTTTGACGAACCAGTGCGTGCGATTACACCGGGTCAAGCCGTTGTGTTCTACGACGGTGCTGAATGTCTAGGTGGCGGCACGATTGATATTGCTTACAAAAATGTTCAAATCGACAACCAAGTCGAAAGTACTGTTTTACAATATATCTAAATCAGTAGTGTGTTGAGGTGTGGGTAGCAACTCAACAGCACATTGTTAATTGGACTAAAGCCTTTCAAGTTAATATAAGAATATGTACTAGAAATAGTCTCACACCAGGTTTCATCGGTGTGAGACTATTTTTTTGATTAGAAATGTCAGGCAGAGTACAATTTTTTGAGAATACCCTAATAGTAACGAAATGTGAAAGCGCTATTCTCTTGTGCTATAATGAAAAAAATAATATGACCAGTTGGGGGAAAAAGATGAAACTAACTTTAACAAATGTGACTAAAAAATTTGATCAACAAACCATTATTGATGACGCTTCTTTTACGTTTGAAAAGGGTAAAATATATGGTTTATTAGGGCGTAATGGTTCAGGGAAGACGACGCTCTTTAATTGTATTTCACGCAACTTACCGTTAGATGGTGGCCAAATTGCGTTTGATGAAGAGGGCGTATCGCGCCAGAATTATGAAAATACCGACGTGGGGTTTGTCTATGCAACTTCGCATTTACCAGGTTTTTTAACCGGTTATGAGTTTGTTAAATTTTTTATCGAGGTCAATCAAGCCCGCATTCAAGGGATTCAAGATCCCAGTGTTTATTTGTTAGAGGCGGGGATTGAAGAAAAAGATCATCATCGTCTTTTAAGAGACTACTCGTATGGCATGCATAATAAAGTACAAATGCTAGTCACAATGATGGTTCATGCCGATGTTTTATTATTAGATGAACCGTTGACGTCGTTTGATGTCGTCGCCGCCCATGAAATGAAAAAATTGATTATCGCACAGAAAGAAAATTCAGTGGTTATTTTCTCGACGCATATTTTACAATTGGCCCAGGATTTATGTGATGAGATTGTTCTTTTACACGACGGTAAATTAACTAGTATTTCAGCTGAACGAATTCATGATGCTAATTTTGAAGAGGAAATTATCGCTTTACTTTCAACAAATTCTGAAAAACAGCAAATGGTTTCAAAAACGGTTGTTCCAAATGAAGCAGGTGAGTAAATGGCAGAATTTATGCATCTCATTCAACTTTATAGCTTCATGCAGCGAATTCAGTTAACCCGTAAAATTAACGGTTTATTATATTACATACGCAAAATACCGCTCATTGGGAAACGAATTCCGGCAACCATTTTTCAATACTATGACATTAAGCACGGTTTATTCATTCTTGGCGCAATCGTATCGATTCTATTTAAATTACTATTGAAATTTATTTGGATTGCCGTCGGAGTTGGTATTATGATTCTGATTAAAAGTATCACTAATTTTAGCGGACTCAATGGCCCAATGGTTGCCGGACTCATTTTATGGTTTGGGGCTGTGCCTTTGTTATCGAGAGCAATCGAAGGCTTCATGCAATCATTTTATCAGTCTGAACTGGATTTTATTAACTATTTTCAGATTGCCCCTAGAGATGTGCTTTGCATGAAGACTTTTGTCGAACCGCTAAGGGAAAGTTTATTTTATCTGCCTGTATTTGTCGTATCGGCGTTTATTCTTGGCAATTTTTGGATCGTACCTGTCGGATTATTAGGTTATTTAGGTTTTGCAGCCTTTTTCTTTTATCAGGCGCGACTTATTCGGATGCTTGCTAAGTGGCCGCGTTTCGTACTCTCAGGGTCTGTTTATGGGGCAATCATCGCAGCGCTTGGATTGATTTTATGGCAGAATTATTTTTCAATAATGTATCAAGTGCTCTTTAGTTTTTGGGGCTGTTTAGGGTTGCTACTATTCGTGGTTGGGGCCAGTTTATTATTGATTCATGATGATCAAGAAAGTTACAGTCGAGTGCTAATGCGTACGACTGGTTTATTTTCGGAATCCAAAAAAACAAAACGTGAAACAAATGCCTATTTTGGAGAAGGCTTACGGCTTCAAAAGGCGTTACAATTTGTAGAAGGTGAAAAAAGTCAGCTGAAGGGGAATCACTATTTAAATGCACTTTTATTCACACGGTATCGTGCAGCGTTAAATAGAAGTTTAAAGTGGCGCTTGTTATGGATTCTCATGGGTGGTGTTGGTTTAACGATTCTGATGTATTTCTTACCGAAAAGTGCAGATAGCGAAAAAATATTTATCAATCAGTTACCGGTGTTATTTTTTTTGATGTATCTTTTAGGCTTTGGGAAAAAGATCGTTCAAATATTATTTATTAACTGTGATGCGGCATTATTGTTTTATCCATTTTATCGTGAACCCAAAACAATTTTGCAAGGTTTCTATTATCGTTTTTGGAAGACTTTTTATTATAATGGGATTCTCTCAGTTAGTATTTTGGCGATGTTTTTACTGGTGAACATTATTAATGGTTTCTTTTTAGGGGGGCTTTTCTTTGGATTACTAATTTTCTTACTGTTCAGCCTGTCATTTTTATTGTCTTTTCATGAATTGTTTGTGTATTATATCTTACAGCCGTTTTCGAGTGATTTGTCGGTGGTTAATCCAGCCTACAAAATTATTAGTGGCGTTTTTTATTGGGTGGCTTACATGAGTCTTCAAATCAAATCATCGGGTCTGATTTATTGTCTGTTGGTTTCCGTCGTTAGTTTAATTTATGTCGCCATTGGGGTCATCGTTATCTGGAAAAAAGCGCCCCAAACTTTTAAGTTCAAAGGATAGGATTGATTGTTGAAGGGCTCTTTGTTGACATTTAGAAACTATATGGCGTACAATACAATTATGCACAGATGTGTAATCATTCACAAACTAATAATATTAAGTGGTTTAATTAAATAGGAGGCTCTATCATGAAAGTAGCAGTAATTGGTTGTACACACGCAGGAACATTTGCAGCACAGGAAACATTGACTAACCATCCAGATTGGGATGTCACGGTTTACGAAAGTCATGATAACTTATCATTCTTGTCATGTGGGATTGCTTTATGGGTCGGCGGCCATGTTGCCCATCCAGAAAAAATGTTTTATGCCACACCAGATACTTTGGCGCAATTAGGCGCACACATGAAGATGCAACATACTGTTTTAGAAACGAATTTAGCTGATAAAACCTTAAAAGTTAAAAATTTAGTGACTGGTGATGAATCAGTTGAACAATTTGATAAAATTATCGTTACAACGGGTTCATCGCCTGTGATTCCACCAATCGAAGGGATTGATAATCCGCGGGTTAAACTTTGCAAGAATTGGAACCATGCTAATGAATTAAAGAAGAGTGCGGCTGACGTTAAGAGCGTCGTTGTGATTGGTTCTGGTTATATCGGTGCTGAATTGGCGGAAGCTTATGCGACAATCGGGAAAGAAGTCACATTGGTCGACGCACTACCTCACGCTTTGGGTAAAAACTTTGATCCCAATATCTCTGAAATTGTGGAACAAGATTATCGTGATCATGGTGTCACACTAGCTTTGAATGAAAAAGTGGTGAGCTTTAATGGAACTGATCAAGTAACGGTTAAAACGGATAAAGGCGCTTATACGGCTGATATTGCCGTCTTATGTGTCGGGTTCAAACCGAATACTGGTTTGTTCAAAGGCCAAGTTGAGATGTTAGGCAATGGGGCCATTATCACCGATGAATACATGCAAACGTCCGTTAAAGATGTTTATGCAGCAGGGGATTCTTCAACTGTCTTCTACAACCCAACTCAAAAACCAGATTATATTCCATTGGCAACCAATGCGGTTCGCCAAGGACTTTTGATCGGTCGGAATATTGAAACACCAACTGAGAAATATATGGGGACTCAAGCAACAAGTGCCGTTGAATTGTTCGGTCGGACTTATTCAGGAACTGGTTTAACGGTTGAAGGGGCTAAGGTCCGCGGCATTGAGGTGGCGACAACAACGCTCGAACAAGATTACCGTCCAGACTTTATGCCTTCAACAACTTCGGTTCTAATGAACCTGATGTGGAGTCCAGAAACACGCCAAGTTTTAGGGGCGTCATTTACAAGTCAATATGATATTGCTCAAGCGGCGAACGTCGTATCAATGGCGATTCAAACTAAGATGACGATTGATCAATTAGCGATGGTTGATATGTTCTTCCAACCTAACTATGACCAACCCGTCAATTACGTCAACGCGATTGCTATGCAAGCTGTTGCCGAAAGTAAATAAATTAAAAGCGTAAGAATTTAATTTCTTACGCTTTTTTAGTGCCACGCGACTTGAATTTATGGCAGGACTCTTTCATAATGAAGGGTAAGTTATTTTTGAGGAGCAGTGGCGATGACAACTTTATATTTTGTGCGACATGGTAAGACGGAATGGAATCTAGAGGGGCGTTATCAAGGTGCTCATGGGGATTCACCATTATTACCGACAAGTTATACTGAAATTGCTGAATTAGCAGCTTATTTAAAGACGATTCAATTCACACATTTATATACGAGTCCGCTGAAACGCGCGCAAGTAACGTCTGAAACCTTGAAAAAAGCGTTAAAACAACCTTTTCCGGTGACGATTGTTGACGATTTACATGAATTTGATTTAGGACAGATGGAAGGCATGGCGTTTACGGATGTTTTTAAACAGTTTCCGCGAGAAATCGCGGCCTTTCGTGAAGCGCCAGCTGACTATGATCCAACCACGATTAACGGTGAAACCTTTGCATCTGTGATTCAACGGACGAATGCGGCGGTCCAAACCATCGTCACAGCGGCCCAACCAGCTGATAATATTCTAATTGTCAGCCACGGAGCAGCAATGGTTGCGATGATTCAAGCCCTATTAAAAACCCCGATTGCTGACATTCGTAAAGATGGCGGATTGACTAATTCATCGGTCACGACTTTAGAGACGTTGGATGGTGGGATTTCGTATCAATTATTAGACTGGAATGAAACGTGCTTTTTGAAACGCACGTTATCAGCTTCAGATACAATCTAGGAGATGATTAAATGGAAGCGGCAATTTTAAAACAATGGTCAGATGGCCAACATGAAGAAGCGGTCCAAGCGCTAGTGGATTATTTAAAAAAAGCACCGGCTGATATTGAAGCTTATGTGACGTTAGCGACTTTTTTGACCACTCTCCAAGATTTTGAACAAGCGGAAGTGTTGTTGCAAAAAGCATTGACCAAATTTCCTGATCAACCAGCGCTCTCATATGCGTTAGGCACGTTGTACTACCAAGCCGAATCGTATCAACAGTCTGAGGCCATTTTTATGGAGTTGGTTAAAAATTCGCAGTCGGTTGATGCCCAATATATGTTGGCGCAAACGTATCATCAGATGGAACAAAATCCACGGGCATTAGTTTTCGCGTTAACGGCGCAAGAACAACAACCGCAAGCATTAGATACCAATATTTTGGTGGGTAATATTTTAATTAGTTTGGGTGATTTTGACCAAGCCCAAAGTTATCTTAAAAAGGCGCTTAAAATTGATGTACAAAATGGTGAGGCCCTATTTAAATACGGGTTAACCCAACTCGTGTTAGACCAGCCGAGTGCGACTTATTTTGAGCGAGCTAAAAAAGTCGCACCAGACTATTTCGAAAAAAATAAGCAACAATTAATGGATATTGAAGGTTTTATGCAAGCTAAAGATCATCAATAGTAGGGATGGCGATTTTGGAAACAACGACAGAAGCGATTAGCAAACCAACGGTAACCGGAACCGTGCAGAGTATTTTTTATGAAAGTCCCGAGAACTTCTTTAAAATCCTATTAATCAAAGTGGCACATAAAACGATTGATTGGCCCGAACCGGAAATCGTGGTCACCGGGAGTTTTGGTGATATTAAAGAAGATGAACAATACACCTTTTATGGGAAATTGATTACGCATCCTAAGTACGGTAAACAATTTCAAGCCGATAATTATCAGGTCAACCAACCAACGACGAAGGCCGGGTTGGTGGCTTATTTGTCGGGTGAGAAATTTGCGGGGATTGGTCAAAAAACGGCCGAAAAAATTGTTGATACCCTAGGGTTGGAGGCCATCGATACAATTTTAGCCGATCCCAAAGTATTGGCCCCTTTAGGCTTAAACGAGCAAAAACAAACGACTTTAGTCGACACTTTGACGATTAATAATGGGATGGAACAAATCATTATCGGTTTAAATAGTTACGGGTTTGGGAGCTCGATGGCCTATACGATTTATCAGAATTATCAAGAAGATACGTTAAAAGTCATCCAAGAAAATCCCTATCGATTAGTGGCTGATATTACCGGTGTTGGGTTCAAGCGTGCCGATAATTTAGCCGAAAAATTGGGTTTCGCAGCTGATTCACCGGCCCGATTGCAAGGGGCTTTGATGCAGGCTCTCAATGAACTAACGAATCAAGCGGGCGACACCTACACGCAAGCGAAGCCATTACTGGCGACAAGTATTCGTTTGATGGAACAAGCCCGCAATGTGGCCATTGACCCGAATGCGGTCGCTGAACAGCTAATGGTGTTAGCGCATGACGGCAAAGTTGTTGGCGAAGATGACCGCATTTATCCGAACGGGTTATATAATGCGGAATGGCAAATTGCCGATCATCTGATGCGAATTGAAAATGAACGGGATAAAATCAGTTATCCTAAACACGATTTAGACCAAGAGATTCGCCAGTTAGAAAAGCAATTCAAAATCGATTATGATGACGTTCAACGAGAAGCGATTAAATTAGCGTTGACCCACCGGGCATTTCTACTAACTGGGGGACCGGGGACCGGAAAAACGACCATTATCAACGGGATTGTCACGCTGTTTGCGGCGTTGAATGATTTCTCGTTAGACATCAATGATTACAAAGACAAACCATTCCCGATTTTGTTAGCGGCGCCGACTGGTCGTGCAGCTAAACGAATCAGTGAAACAACTGGGTTACCGGCGAGCACGATTCACCGCTTACTAGGGATTACCGGTCGGGAAAATAATCCCGATATTTCGAGTAAAGAATTAGACGGCGGTTTATTGATTATCGATGAAATGTCGATGGTTGACACCTATCTATTCCGGTCACTAATTCGGGCAGTCCCGAGTCATATGCAAGTTGTTTTGGTCGGCGATAAGGATCAATTGCCCTCCGTTGGCGCAGGGCAGGTCTTCTTTGATTTATTGCAGAGTCAGGCGATTCCAGCCATCGAACTGCAACAGATTCACCGGCAAGATGACGATTCAACGATTATTCAGTTGGCGCATGATATTAATCAGGGTAAATTACCCGATAATCTGGTGCAACCGCAAAAAGATCGTAGCTTTATTCAGTGTAGTCCGTATCAAATTGAATCGGTGATTCAACAAGTCGTGACTAAAGCCAAGGCGCGGGGCTTTGAAACTCGCGATATTCAAGTGTTGGCGCCGATGTACCGGGGTGCCGCTGGGATTGATCAACTCAATCCGATGATTCAAGAAATTATGAATCCAAAACTGGATGATCGAAAAAAACAGGTTACGATTGGCAATGTCCATTACCGAATCGGGGACAAAGTTTTACATCTGGTCAATAGTCCTGAACAAAAAGTGTTTAATGGTGAAATTGGACAGATTACCGGGATTACGTATGCTAAAAACAGTGCTGATAAGATGGATGAATTAATCATCGCGTTTGACAGCACCGAAGTGACGTATAAACGGACTGAATGGTCGAAGATTACGTTGGCCTATTGTACGTCGATTCATAAAGCGCAGGGTTCAGAATTTGAAATGGTGATTCTACCGCTAGTTGGTCAGTACCAACGAATGCTGAAACGGAATCTATTGTATACGGCGGTCACGCGGGCTAAATCGTTATTGATTTTAATTGGCGAACCGCGTGCGTTTGAAACGGCGACTAAGGAATTATCAGCTAATCGCCAAACAACACTAAAAGAACGCATTATCAGTACTTTTGGTGGCAAACAACCAGCTAGAGCCGTTAAAATGGCGAGTGTTGGTCAAACCGAAGCCAAAACGCTTGCGCCAACGCCCACTGAATCTAAGCAGCCGGCAGAAACGACCACCCAATTGGACCTATCGGTTGAAACGGTTGAAGAGGCACCAGCTGACTATCGATTAACACCAGACGCATTAAGCAACCGTCAGATTGATCCGATGATTGGCATGACAGGGATTACACCGTATACGTATATGCCAGTTGCCAAATAGTGTATAATGAATTAACGATTGAATAATGAAAATAAATGAGGCGAAATGATGGTTGACCAGCGAGCCAATTTAGAGATTAGACCCGTGACAATTGAATATTTAGAACAGTTTAATGATTTATTACGATATGTTTTTCAAGTGACTGATCAGGAAGTTTCTGATAGCGGTTATGAAGAGGGCGAACTAGAACGGGCTAAACGGCCGGTGCTAGAAAAATCGGACGTCATTGGCTGGTTTAACGGGGACGAATTAATTTCGCAATTAGCGATTTATCCGTGCGAAGTTAATATTCACGGACAGCTATTCAAGATGGCGGGCTTAACTGGGGTCGGGACGTATCCAGAATTTGCCGGACACGGTTTGATGCACGATTTAATCAAGGTTGGTTTAGATCGAATGCGGGCTAATCAACAATGGATCTCATATCTTTATCCCTATAACATTCCTTTTTATCGTAAAAAAGGTTGGGAAATCATGTCTGATCAACTAACTTACGATATTCGTGATAGCCAATTGCCGAAACAACGACCGGTTGCCGGCCATGTTGAACGGTTAGATATCGATGATCCAGATGTGATTGAAACCTATAACCGATTTGCCCATCAAAATCACGGTGCGATGATCCGCAATGAATTGAATTGGGATGAATATTGGCGTTGGGAAAATGAAGAAGAACGGATTGCTGGTGTTTATTATGATCAGAATGAACAACCGATGGGCTATGTCTTGTACTGGATTGCTAACGAAGTTTTCCATGTGAAAGAGATGATTTATCTCAATCAAGAAGCACGGATTGGTCTGTGGAATTTTATCAGTGCCCATTATTCAATGGTCGATCACGTAAAAGGCCATTTATATCAAGATGAACCAATTTCTTTCCTGTTAGATGATGGTGATATTGAACAAACCATTCAACCTTATTTTATGGCGCGGATTGTGGATGTTCAGGAATTTCTGAAGGCCTATCCGTTTGAAACGGACGGGCACGCGTTCCACTTTGTATTGACAGATCCACTAGCGGATTGGAATAATGGGACTTTTGGTGTTTATTGGAACGACCAAGGCAAAGTCCACATTACCAAACGGCCGGTTGGCGATCCGGTTGAATGCGATATTCAAACGTTGACGACGATGTTAATGAGTTATCGACGGCCATCCTATCTAGCGAAGATTGAACGCTTGAAGGCTGATCGAAAAACGTTAAAAAATCTAGAAAATATTATTCCAATGGAACAACCGTATTTCTCAGATTATTTCTAAGTAGCACAAAAAACACCAAGCATGCCCTAAAAATCGGGGAGGCTTGGTGTTTTTGATTAGACTTTATTTTTAGGGCTTAAATCGCTGAGCCAAAAAAGTTGCTGACTGACGTTGAATTGGGCGTTGAAAGTCCGACTCCCGAGTTCTTCACCGTCCATTTGGCCAAACTCAAGCGTTTTAGTTTGGATGTTAATCTGACTCGCTTGATAATGATGAACGGCCTTAAAACGCGTGTGCTTGCCAAATAACATCATTAGAAACAAGAAACAAAAGGCAAGTGAATTAATTTTTTCAATCAGGACTAAATCGAGCAATTGATCATTGACGACCGCGGCCGGCATAATCGGTACGCCACCACCAAAATAGGGATGGTTAGTTGTGGTCGCCAAGAAAGTGTGTTTGAATGTTTCAGTTTGGCCGTCAATAGTGATGGTGGTTTCAAAATCATCCTGGTGGATGAAGGCTTTGACCAAGGAACTGACGTAAGCTAGGGAACCGAGATGGTATTTATTCAGCATTATTTTACTGTTCGAATGGTTAGTCATACTAACGACCGCGGCATCAAATCCGATACCGACGTTATTGGCAAAGTAGCGATGTTCTTCCTTAATCGCATCGTGATACTCCCCTAAATCAATTAATTGCGCTTCGGTAGTTCCTAACACCTGGTTTAAAGCAGTTAATGGATCACGGCTGAGACCAATTCCGCGCGCAAAGTCGTTACCAGAACCGCAGGGGAGATAAGCGATGGGGATGGTTGTATTATTGGCTTTTTTCAAACCATTGATGGCTTGGTTCAGCGAACCGTCGCCACCGATAACCATCAGAATCTGGTCAGTGTGTTTAAACTTAGCAAACTGAAATGCGAGTTGAGTAGTGTGACCAGCGTAATTGGAGATGTGCAATGTAAAGGGGATTTGTTTTTGGTTAAGGACGGATTCGATCTTGGGCCAAACTTGTTCGGCTTGACCGGCACCAGCCATTTTATTTAAAATAATGTAAAAATCAGGTCGAGTGGCCAAAATGCACCTCTCCTTTCAGAAAATTCAATCTGATATTTATTATAGCGGTTTAAGTTAGCTATTGACAACTTAAATTTTTTAAAATTCAAAAAAAGGGGCTGTGACATAGGTTTTAGTATCCTGATATTAAACGAACGGTCTCCTTTGACGCGCGCCAGAACTCATCAATTTCCGTTTAAATCAAAAATGCCGGTTATCCTTAGTTCGGGATAACCAGCATTTTCACCTTGATACTCAATTGATAACCGAGTTCAGGCGCAGCTTGTTTAATATTTATTCGTTACTTTGAATAATCATCGGTAGAATCATTGGACGCCGTTCAGTTTTCTCGAATAAGAAATCTTGTAAGCCGTCGATAATGGCTTCACGGACTTGATTTTCAGTCACTTTATCATTGGCGTTGAACGTGTTGACGATCATTCTGAAAACACGTCGTTGGGCTTCACTGATTAATTCACCCGATTCACGCATATAAACGAAACCACGTGATAGGATATCAGGACCAGCCAAAATGTTTTTCTGACCGAAATTAATTGTAGCAACCACCACGACTAAGCCTTCTTCAGAAAGCATTTTACGATCGCGTAAAACGACGTTGCCAATGTCACCGACACCATTACCATCGACATACACGTCTTCAGCACTGAAATGGCCAGCAACACGTGCTGAATCAGCGGTTAGTGCTAAAACATCACCATTTTCAAGGATGAAACAATTGTCTGGTTCAACACCACATTGTTGCGCTAATTCAGTATGAATTTTTTGCATCCGGTATTCACCATGACAAGGCATGAAATACTTAGGTTTCATTAAGCGGAGCATTAATTTTTGTTCTTCTTGACCACCATGACCTGAAGTATGGATGTTGTTGACTTTACCATGAATGACTTCGGCGCCGGCTTCTGATAATTTATTGATGACGTGGTTGACGCTCATCGTATTACCAGGGATTGGGTTACTTGAGAAAATCACGGTATCGCCAGGTTGAATTGAAATCTGACGGTGAGTCCCATTGGCGATCCGGCTTAAAGCCGCCATTGGTTCACCTTGAGAACCGGTACAGATGATCATGACCTTATCAGCGGGCATCGAATTTAATTGATTTGCATCGATTAAGGCTTCGTCAGGGATGTTCAAATAGCCTAGTTCACGCCCATTGACGACAGCTGCTTCCATACTCCGACCAAAAACAGCAATTTTACGGCCGTTAGCGAGTGCGGCATCAACCGCTTGGGAAACCCGAGAAATGTTCGAAGCGAAGGTGGCAAAGATAATCCGACCTTCAATCCGTTCAACGATGTGCCGGATTGAGTTTCCGACAAACCGTTCAGATTTACTGAAATTAGGAACTTCGGCGTTGGTACTATCTGACATTAAACAAAGAACGCCTTCTTCACCTAAACGCGCCATTTTTTGTAAGTTAGGGGAAGGTTGATTACCAACTGGTGTTAAATCAAACTTGAAATCACCCGTCTGGACAATCACACCTTGTGGGGTATGCACGGCGACGCCTAGTGTATCTGGAATTGAATGGGTAGTCCGGAAAAAGTCGACACTGGTTTTACGGAATTTAAGGACGGTATCTTCGCGAATTTCGTGTAGGTCAGTTGACTTTAAGAGACCATGTTCTTCTAATTTGCCCCGAATTAAAGCGAGTGCTAAAGGACCCGCATAAACTGGAATGTTGGGCACTTGTTTTAAGAAATAAGGGAGACCACCAATATGATCTTCATGACCATGGGTGATGACCAAAGCTTTAATCTTTTGTTGATTTTTTTCGAGATATTGATAATCAGAAATGACATAGTCAATCCCTAATAATTCATCTTCAGGAAACTTGATGCCGGCATCAATCACGATAATTTCATCTTGGAATTGAACACCATACATGTTCTTACCAATTTCGCCAAGACCCCCTACGGCAAAAATAGCAGTTTCGTTGTTTTTAATATTGAGTTTCATTCATTAAAACTCCGTTAGTTTGAAATCTTCTGATTCTTGTTCGAAAGTTAAATGTTCGCCGCTTAATTCTTGCACAAATTCAATATTGTAGGGTGTATTGTCTTCGACAAGTTGACGAGCTGCAACGGCGCTCTTAGCTTCAAGATAGAGTGATTTAGTCGCCTCACGACGAGGGCTTTGTGTTTTGTCTGCTTGGTATAATACTTTATAAATCAATTGTAAAACTCCTTTATGATGTTTGAATTTTTAAACGAAAGTTTAACCGTCCAGTGGTTGATTACTCAACATTTAAGAATATTTTAGCATATCTTTAAGTTAAAGTATACATTTCTGATAGGCGCTGCAATGGCGAGTTACCGACAATTCAGTTATACTATTGATTAGGAATACTTGAATGAGGATGGGTGATTAGCATGATACCTTGGGTCATTGCATTATTAACAGTGATATTATTAATTGGCTTAGTGAGCTGGATTCGACGGTTGAAACGACGGCGAGCCATGCGAATTCTACAAAAAAGTAGCCAAACAACGGTGGACGAACTCGTCAATATCGGTTACCAACGAGTCAGTACCAAGCGACCTCAATTCTATGCTTCTCCGATTCCGTTAAGGGCGAATTTACCGACGGAAGTTTGGGGCGGCAATGTGATGGTCTTTGAGTACCAAGTACCAATCGTGACGCCAGTTGACCAATTAGAGGCGATCTCAACGGAACTTGAGGAAACGCTGAACGCAGTCGCCTATGAACGCCGAATTGCGTCAGTCAGTCCACGGTATCCAGCGTTGATGATTACGGATGCTTGGTTATTGGATCAACAGTATCATTTTGACGTGGCTTTTATTGTTAATCGTGAGACGATTGAATATGTAAAGGATATGGCCCGCGTGTAAGTTAAACATTCTAAAGATAAAAGAGGTCTTGAATCGATGAAATTAATGTGGCGGTATACCATTCGCTATAAGAAGTTACTATTTTGGAATTTTATTTGTGTGTTTGGTTTTGTATTGATCGAACTAGGGTTGCCGACGCTTTTGGGGCAAATCATTGATAAAGGCATCAACCGACATACCTTTGGGCCAGTTTGGCAATTTGGTTTATTAATGGTGGTTATTTGTTTAATCGGGCTAGTCGGTTTAATCGGCTTAGCGTATACCGGTAGTCGGATTACGACACTCCTTATTCGGGATATGCGCAACGATATTTTTAAACAAACGATGCAGTTTTCGCATCAAGAATATGGTGAATTTGGGGTCTCGTCATTGATTACCAGAACCACTAATGATGCGTTTCAAGTGATGCAATTCATGTCGATGGTCTTGCGAACCGGCTTCATGACGCCGATGATGATTGTCGCGAGTGCGTTTATGATTGTTCGCACGAGTCGGTCATTATCTTGGATTGTCTTTGCAGCGATTCCGATTCTATTGATTGGCGTTTTCATTATCGGCCGACTATCTGAACCGATGTCTGAAAAACAACAGCAAAATTTAGACGGCATTAATTTAAATCTGCGTGAGAATTTAACCGGGATTCGAGTGATTCGGGCTTTTGTCCGTGAAAAATTTCAACAGAGTCGGTTTAAAAAAGTCAATGAAGCTTACAGTCAAAGCTCAATCAAATTATTCACATTGATGGCGGTCGCTCAACCGGGCTTTTCGTTCATCTTTAACATTGTTTTTGTACTGATTATTTGGCAAGGTGCGGTTCAAATTAACGCCGGTCATTTGGCTGTCGGGACTTTGATTGCCTTCATTGAATATATTTTTCACGTTCTTTTCTCGTTTATGTTATTTGCCAGCGTCTTTATGATGTACCCACGGGCGGCGGTTTCGGCGGAACGGATTGAAGAATTACTCGCCAAAAAATCGGATATGACCAATGCAGAAGATGGGATTACAACCACTGAAACCCATGGTGAATTAGTGTTTGATAATGTGTCTTTTGCGTATCCTGGTCCTACTGAAAGTCCCGTTATCCGGGATGTGTCGTTCCAAGCACATCCGGGTGAAACGGTGGCCTTTATTGGCAGTACTGGTAGTGGTAAATCGACTTTAATTCAGTTGATTCCGCGTTTCTTTGATGTGACGCGCGGACAAGTGATGTTGGATGGATATGACGTGCGTGATTATCGGATGAAAGCTTTGCGTCAAAAAATTGGTTTCATTCCCCAAAAAGCGGTGCTCTTCACCGGAACAATTGCGGATAATTTACGTTATGGCAATCCTGAGGCGACTGATGAACAGTTGTGGGAAGCCTTAACAATTGCGCAATCGAAAACCTTTGTCTCTGAAAAACCGGAAGGATTGCAAACCTATTTAGCAGAGGGTGGCAGTAATTTATCGGGTGGTCAAAAGCAACGACTTGCGATTGCTCGGGCGATTGTCCGCCGACCTGATATTTATATCTTTGATGATAGTTTTTCAGCGTTGGATTACAAAACCGATGCGGCGTTAAGAGCTGCTTTAAAACCAATTACAAAACAAGCGACCGTCTTAATCGTCGCACAACGGGTCGGGACGATTATGAATGCAGATAAAATTGTAGTCTTGAATGAAGGTCGAGTGGTCGGCATAGGGACGCATCGCGAATTATTGGCGTCTAACGAAATTTATCGGGCAATTGCGGCATCACAATTATCAGAGGAGGAGCTCAATGAAAAATCTTAAAATCTTAAAACGACTCATGCGCTACATTGGGCCTTACCGACTGACTTTTTGGGCAGCAATTGTCGCAACCGTGATTTCAGTTTTTGCGAATGCACTATGGCCTGTCATTATGGGGCTAGCGGTGACCGAAATTGGCAGTAATCTAGCACAACACGTTGCGATTAATTTCCAATATATTTCTAAAGTGATCGCAATGATTCTCAGTTTTGCGATTTTGTATCAAGTTTCAATGTTTCTGGGCTCATTCTTGATGACCCGAGCGGTGCAACGCGCCATGCGTGATTTACGGCGTGATATTGATTTGCAAATCAATGAATTACCGGTCCGGTACTTTGATTCCCAACAACAAGGGAATATTTTATCGCGGGTCACTAATGATGTGGACGCAATCACTAATGCGCTCCAACAAAGTCTGATTCAAGTCATTACCTCGATTCTGGGGATTGTGATGGCGGTGATCATGATGGTCGCAATCAATATTTGGATGGCGTTACTATCGTTGATTATGATTCCGGCGTCGTTATTGATTTCACAAAAAATTATTCAAAAATCGCAACCGTATTTCCAAGGTCAACAAAACACCTTGGGGGAATTGAACGGATTTGTGCAAGAAAATTATGGTGGATTCAGTATTTTGAAACTATACGGTCAAGAAGACCGGGCCTACACCGAATTCGAAACGATTACTGACCGGCTAACGGATTTCGGATTTAAAGCCGCTTTTGTTTCTGGTTTAATGATGCCACTTGTTGGGTTAACCACTAACTTAACTTACGCAGGGATGGCGACCTTAGGTGGTTACTATGTCTTGCACGGTGTGATTACGGTTGGTAATTTACAGGCGTTCATTCAATATATCTGGCAAATTAATCAACCGATTTCACAAATTACCCAATTATCAGGCGTGATGCAATCCGCTGCCGCGGCGACGAAACGGGTATTTGAAATTTTAGATGAACCGGTTGAAACGACCGAGCACGAGACGGCGGAATTGCCTGCCAACCCGCAAGGCCAGGTGGTCTTTAAGAATGTTTCCTTTAGTTATGACGCTCAAAAACCTTTGATTAAACATTTAAGTTTTACGGCCAATCCTGGCGATAAAATTGCGATTGTTGGGCCAACGGGTGCTGGTAAGACAACCATGATTAACCTATTGATGCGTTTTTACGACGTTGACAGCGGCGCGATTGAAATTGATGGGGTTAACACGCAACAAATCGCTAAACAAAAGGTCCGTTCATTGTTTGGGATGGTCTTGCAAGATGCGTGGTTGTATCATACGACGATTACCGAAAATATTCGGTTTGGTAAATTAGCGGCAACCGAATATGAAGTGGTTGATGCCGCTAAAACGGCGAATGTTGATCACTTTATCCATACGTTGCCTAACGGTTATCAAATGGCGATTGACGAAGAAGCGAGTAACGTTTCATTAGGCCAGAAACAACTATTGACGATTGCCCGGGCGGTGATTGCCGATCCTAAGATTCTGATTTTGGATGAAGCGACTAGTTCGGTTGATACGCGTTTGGAAGGCTTATTGCAAAAAGCGATGGAAAAAGTCATGCAAGGGCGAACCAGTTTCGTGATTGCCCATCGACTATCAACGATTCGCGATGCTAATTTAATTTTGGTGATGGATCACGGTCAGATTGTTGAACAAGGGACTCACGAGAGTTTGCTAGCGGCCGAGGGTGTTTATGCGAACCTCTATAATAGTCAATTTGCCGATAGTCAAAAATAATGGTATAAAAAAGGCGAGTCCACATAGGTGGGCCCGCCTTTTTGAATGCGATGCTATTCGATAATCAATAAATCATCATCTGCTTGGAAAGGATGTTCCATGTTGATGTGATCAAAGAACAAGATGCCATTTAAATGGTCAATTTCGTGTTGGCAAACGATTGCCGGATAGTTCTTTAAACGAAGTTTGTGGCTCGTACCGTCGACATCTTGATAACGCAAGGTAATCCGGTCATGACGAGGAACGTAGCCGGGAATATCGCGATCGACTGAGAGGCAACCTTCGCCTTCAGCAAGTGCGGCATTTTGGACAGAATGGCTAATAATCTTTGGATTAATAATCACGTCTTTAAAGATGGGTTCGTCATCTGGGCCGGGAACTAAGACGGCTGACATTTGTTTTGAAACGTCCACTTGAGGGGCGGCTAAACCGACACCGGCGCGTAAATGGTATTTCTCGGCTAATTCAGCATCTTGGCTATTCTCTAAGAATGCCATCATATCAGCTGCTAATTGTTGTTCTTCAGCAGACAATGGGAATGTAACGGGTTGTGCAATTGCTCTAAGTGTGGGGTTTCCCTCACGGATAATATCTTTCATTAATATCACAGTTCAGACCTCCGATTAATTCATCACTTATCTATTCTAGCATAATTTAAGAAGAAGCGAAATAAATCGCTTGACGGGGCTAACAATAACCAGTAAAATTAAATGTATAAGAGATATTGCTTTTCCGTTAGGTGAGGCTCCTATATGAACAGACGCTGCTACTCAGAAACATCGAGAGATGCCAATTGAGTCAACAGAAATTGCCAATTAAGGCTCTTTCTAACGTAGCTGAACAAGGTTTCTACGTCATATAGTGCTAAAACTGAACGATTGGGAACGCCAGCTTTTTTCGGTGACGCTCAATTGTTGTGCGTCTTTTTTTGTACACGGGATTCAATCAACTTAATTCAAATTAGAAAGTCTGGTGAGTAGAATGATGCAAACAGCTGAAGGTCCTAGTAGTAGTGATAACGATCATCCGAGGTGGTCTGTCATTTTACTGCCAGCAATAACCGGCTAGCAGTGTTACGACGACTTCCTCTAAAGGGAAGGAGTGTCGAACGAGATGCTAAAAAAATTAAAACCAAACATGACAATTCAAGGCATTAGTAGCTTAGAAATGCTAATGCGGGTCTTATTAACACGTCCTAGTGGTTTGACGGGCGCCGAAGTGGCTAAACGCACAGCGGTGGCACCGGAAAAAACACAATTGGTGACGGTGATGCGAGACGGCTTCTTAAGAGAAGTTAGTGCCGGCCAACTAGTGATTGGCGATATTCTAGTATTAGCAACGGTTGAAAAAGCACCAGTTGCGGTCGTTGAATTAAACGCCAACATGACGGTGGTGGCACCAGAAACGACACCAGTTAATGATTTACACGGTGTGGTGGTAGATCCACGTTTTTTAACGGTTAACCAAGTGGCTAAGGTGAAAGTGGTGCGGTCATTGATGACGGCTTTCACAGCTATGATGACTTTTAGTGGGTTATTAATGGTTAGTCCAGTCGCATTCGCTGCGGTAGCAGTAATGACGATTGCAGTAATGTTAGTTTCAATGGTTAAATTAGTTCAAATGATTAAAACCGGGCACTTTTTACGCGTCAATGGTGGTCATTCAACTTTAATGATGGTTGAATTACACCACTTGATGCAACATTTACAAGTTGAACCGGGACACAAGGCCGTTGTTCAGTCTTTGATTCACGCTGGCAACGCTGAGATACCCCAACCGATTTTTGCATAGCAGTACCCCAACAAAAAAGCATTCACGATCGTTGTGAATGCTTTTTTTGGCTTTTAAAAACAATTATTATACAACAGATGGTTATTTTATAATAATACAGCGGTAATACAGTTACGTTTTAGTGATTGAATTCACATATATCAATCATTGCTAACGATGCTAGTATTCTCGCTCAATCATTGTTAAGCGCTTGCATTGTGTGCAATAAAATGCTAAATTAAAGGTGTTGAATCAGTAGAATAATACAGATGTATGTTATGATTAAAACAGTTAGTATTGAAGGGATGGATAATGATGGCAAACAAACACGCTGCAGTTGATTTTGACAAACTGCTTAATTCAGAAAGCCAAGAATTTAAGACGGTTCAAATTCTTGATGAAACAGGAAAAGTTGTTAATCCTGAAATAATGCCGGATCTGAGCGATGAAGAATTAGTTGATTTAATGAAACAGATGGTTTGGTCACGGGTATTAGATCAACGAGCAACGGCTTTAAATCGACAAGGCCGGTTGGGCTTTTATGCACCAACTGCCGGTCAAGAAGCTAGCCAATTAGCCAGTAATTTTGCGATGACGAAGGATGATTTTTTATTCCCAGGTTATCGCGATGTCCCACAATTAGTGCAACACGGGCTACCGTTATCACAAGCTTTCTTGTGGTCGCGTGGTCACATTGATGGTAATAAATATCCGGAATCATTAAAAGCGATGCCACCTCAAATTATTATTGGTGCGCAATACATCCAAGCGATGGGTGTGGCCGTTGGGATGAAAAAACGGCACTCTGAAAATGCCGTTTACGTCTATACCGGTGATGGTGGTACTTCACAAGGTGATTTCTATGAAGGACTCAACTTTGCGGGTGCCTTTAAAGCCCCAGCCATTTTCGTCGTTCAAAATAACGGTTTTGCGATTTCGGTCCCACGTGAAAAACAAACCGCAGCAGTCACGTTAGCTCAAAAAGGGGTTGCGGCCGGTATTCCAGCCATTCAAGTGGATGGGATGGACGCTTTAGCCGTTTATGAAGTGATGAAAGAAGCACGCGATTACGCAACTGCCGGCAATGGACCGGTTTTAATTGAAACTTTAACTTATCGTTATGGACCACATACACTGTCTGGGGATGATCCAACCCGTTACCGGACGAAGGAAACTGACGATATTTGGTTGAAACGGGATCCATTAACGCGAATGCGTCAATTTTTAACGGATAAAGGCCTTTGGTCACAAGCGCAAGAAGATACGTTGATTGATCAAGTTAAAGCAGACATTAAACAAGCGATTAATGAAGCAGACGCTGCTCCTAAACAAAAGGTAACGGACTTTTTGAAAGTTACTTTTGAAGATCAACCGCAAAATATTCAAGAACAACTCGCTGAATACACTGCAAAGGAGTCCAATTAAGATGGCACAAAAAACGATGATTCAAGCAATTACAAATGCGTTAGATTTAGAATTAGGCCAAGATGAGAATGTCTTAATTTTTGGTGAAGACGTTGGTAAAAACGGCGGGGTTTTCCGGGCAACGGAAGGCTTACAAGCCAAACATGGTGAGGACCGCGTTTTCGATACACCATTGGCTGAATCCGGCATTGGTGGTTTATCAATCGGTTTGGCCTTAGAAGGTTTTCGACCAGTCCCCGAAATTCAATTCTTTGGTTTTATTTTTGAAACCATGGATTCAATTGCCGGGCAAATGTCACGGACGCGCTATCGGATGGGCAACACCCGCAATATGCCAATCACGATTCGGGCACCTTTTGGGGGCGGTGTGCATACCCCAGAAATGCATTCAGATAATTTTGAAGGGATGATTACGCAGATTCCCGGCATTCGGGTGGTTGTACCTAGTAATCCCTATGATGCCAAAGGGCTGTTGATTTCAGCGATTCGTTCTAACGATCCGGTTCTATATTTGGAACATATGAAGTTGTACCGGTCGTTCCGGGGTGAAGTGCCAGACGAAAGTTATACGGTCCCCCTTGATAAAGCGGGAATTACGAAAGCCGGAACTGACGTGACCATCGTGACTTATGGTGCGATGGTTCGCGAAGCTCAAAAAGCGGCTGAGAATTTAGCGAAAGCCCAAATTGATGCTGAAATTATTGATTTAAGAACGATTGCGCCTTTAGATATGGCGACGATTATTACGTCGGTTAAGAAAACGGGCCACGTTGTTGTTGTTCAAGAAGCTCAAAAACAAGCAGGGGTTGGGGCGCAAGTCGCCGCTGAAATTGCTGAACGTGCGATTTTATCCTTAGAAGCACCGATTGGTCGTGTAGCAGCGCCGGATACACCATTTCCATTTGGACAAGCGGAAGCAACTTGGCTACCAAATGCAACGGATATTGAAAATAAAGTCAAAGAAATTATCAACTTTTAAAAGCTGATTAGAGAAGGGACGATTAAAAGCATGGCATATCAATTTAAGTTACCCGATATTGGCGAAGGCATTGCTGAAGGTGAAATCCAAAAATGGGCAGTGGCTGAAGGTGATGTAATCGCTGAAGATGATACGTTGTTAGAAGTTCAAAATGATAAATCAGTTGAAGAAATCCCATCACCCGTTAGTGGGAAGATTGTTAAGATTCTAGTCGCTGAAGGTGAAGTTGCAACGGTTGGTCAAGTCTTAGTTGAAATCGATTCACCCGATGCTGAAACACCGGCTGATACCACTGAACCTGTACAAGCAGTTGCTGCGGTCGTTGAAGGTGGCCAAGGGGTTTATCAATTTAAGTTACCCGATATTGGTGAAGGGATTGCTGAAGGCGAAATCCAGAAATGGGCGGTCGCTGAAGGCGATACAATTGCCGAAGACGACACTTTATTAGAAGTTCAAAATGATAAATCGGTCGAAGAAATCCCATCACCCGTTAGTGGGAAAGTCGTTAAAATTTTGGTGGGTGAAGGCGAAGTCGCGACAGTCGGCCAAGTCTTAGTTGAAATTGATGCACCTGGTCATAATACCACTACGACAACGACGGCTTCGGTTGAACCGGCAGCAGTTGTTGCGCCGGCCACTGAACAACCTGCGTCGACGAATCCAACGGTCGTTGCCATCAGTGACCCTAATCGGGAAATTCTAGCAATGCCATCAGTTCGTCAATTTGCGCGTCAAAATGACGTTGATATTAGTCAAGTCACGGCGACTGGCAAACACGGTCGGATTACCAAGGCTGATGTTGAACAATTCATGCAAGGTGGACAAGTGGTAGCGACCGGTGCCAATGATGCCGTACCAGCTGCTGCTACTGCGCAAACACAAACAACGCAAACGGCTGTTGCAACGCCAGTTAAACCATTTGTATCCGATAC
The DNA here is from genome assembly GCF_000615805.1 of Latilactobacillus fuchuensis DSM 14340 = JCM 11249. Taxonomy (GTDB): domain Bacteria; phylum Bacillota; class Bacilli; order Lactobacillales; family Lactobacillaceae; genus Latilactobacillus; species Latilactobacillus fuchuensis. Next base: position 86,899 of record NZ_BAMJ01000001.1, on the reverse strand, counting down.
GCCAGAGATGGAAACCCGTGAAAAGATGTCGCCAACTCGTAAAGCAATTGCGAAAGCGATGACGACTAGCAAACACACGGCACCACACGTGACGTTGTTTGATGACGTTGAAGTGTCAGCGTTAATGACCCATCGTAAGAAATTTAAGGAAGTCGCTGCTAAGAAAGACATCAAATTAACGTTCTTGCCATACATCGTCAAAGCGTTAGTGACCGTTCTACGCGATTTCCCAATGCTCAATGCGTCAATTGATGACACGACGAACGAAATTGTTTACAAACATTATTTAAACGTCGGCATTGCGACCGATACGGATCACGGTTTATACGTACCGAACATCAAAAATGCGGATGCGAAGAGTATCTTTGCAATCGCTAAAGAAATTACTGAAAACACCCAAAAAGCGCTTGATAATCAATTGAAACCAGCAGAAATGAATGGTGGTTCAATGACCATCAGTAATATCGGTTCAATCGGTGGCGGTTGGTTTACACCAGTCATTAACCATCCTGAAGTTGCGATTTTAGGGGTTGGTAAAATTGCGACGGAACCAGTCGTCAACGCGGACGGCGAACTCGCCGTTGGCAAAGTGATGAAATTATCATTATCGTTTGATCATCGTTTAATCGATGGTGGGACTGCACAACGGGCAATGAACGAATTAAAAGAACTATTAGCTGATCCAGAGCTATTATTGATGGAAGGATGACGAGATTATGGTAGTAGGTGACTTTGCAATTGAATTAGAAACAGTCGTGATTGGTTCTGGTCCTGGTGGCTATGTTGCTGCCATTCGCGCAGCCCAATTAGGTCAAAAAGTAACGGTGATTGAACGTGGCAACATCGGCGGGGTTTGTTTGAACGTCGGTTGTATTCCTTCAAAAGCGTTGATTTCTGCCGGCCATCGGTTCCAAGCCGCTCAACATTCTGATGTTTTTGGCGTCACGACGACGGGTGCGCAACTGGACTTCGCTAAAACGCAAGATTGGAAACAACATCAGGTCGTTGAAACCTTAACGGGTGGCGTTTCGATGTTATTTAAGAAACACCACATTGATGTGTTGGAAGGTTCGGCCTTTTTAGTCGATGAGCACAGCTTACGTGTCATCCATCCGGATAGTGCCCAAACTTACAGTTTTAAAAATTTAATTATCGCCACGGGCAGTCGGCCAATTGAAATTAAGGGCTTTAAATTTAGTCAACGGGTCATCGATTCGACCGGTGGATTAAACTTAACTGAAGTGCCTAAGGAATTGGTTGTGATTGGTGGGGGCTACATTGGCTCTGAATTAGCAGGCGCTTACGCCAATCTTGGCGCACACGTCACGATTCTTGAAGGAACGGATACCATTTTACCGAACTTTGAAAAAGATATGGTGCAGTTAGTGACGAAGAACTTCAAGGCCAAGGGTGTTGACGTGATTACTGGTGCGATGGCTAAAGAAGCCGTTGAAACCGATACAAACGTCACCGTCAAATATGAAGTTAGTGGCCAGGAACAAACGCTCGTCGCTGATTATGTGATGGTGACGGTTGGTCGCCGACCTAATACAGATGACATGGGAATCGCGCAAGCGGGTATCCAATTGACTGACCGTGGTTTGATCGAAGTTGATCAACAAGGCCAAACTAATGTGTCTGGTATTTATGCGATTGGGGATATCGTTCCCGGCGCTGCCTTGGCCCATAAAGCCAGCTACGAAGCTAAAATTGCGGCTGAAGCGATTGCGGGTCAAAAGTCAATCGTTGATTATCACGCAATGCCAGCCGTTTGCTACACTGATCCGGAACTCGCGACAACCGGTTTAACGTTGGCTGAAGCCAAAGTCAAGGGGATTGACGCTAAAGCGGCTAAATTCCCATTTGCGGCGAATGGCCGTGCGTTATCACTGGCTGATACAGATGGCTTTGTGCGGTTAGTCACCACTAAAGCAGATCATACTTTAATTGGGGCACAAGTCGCAGGTGCTGGTGCCAGTGATTTGATTTCCGAATTAACGTTAGCCGTTGAATCCGGGATGAATGCTGAAGATTTAGCATTGACGATTCATCCACATCCAACGCTCAGCGAAGCGATTATGGATGGTGCTGAACTAGCGTTAGGGATGCCAATTAATATCTAAATTGAGGGGCTAAAAAGATAATCGACAAGTGTCGATTATTTTTTTATGTTAAATCGGTCGCGTTTTTAGTTGCTAAATAAGGTATAATGTAAATCAGTTAACGACAAAATATGTAAACTATCTGAAGAGCTGGTTTTGAATAACAGGAGTTTTTATGCAAACAAATTATAGTTACCCATTAGAACCTGATTGGACCCCAGATGAAGTGGTTCAGGTCATGCATCTTTATAATTCAGTGGAACAGGCTTACGAATTTGGGGTCAAGGTCACTGATTTAAAATTGGCCTACCGGGCGTTTAAAACCGTTGTGCCAAGTAAGATGCAAGAAAAGCAGTTGGATAAGGCTTTAACTGAAGCTTGTGGTTATTCGATTTATCGATGCATGCAAGCGGCTCAAAAAACCGATCGAACGCAACTCAAGATGACGGCAAATTAATTAAAGGTAGATGAATAGGATGGAAAAAGAGGCGCTGTATCAGTTAAGCCAATCTTTACAAAAATGGGTTCTTGAGGCAGCCGCCTACACAAGAAGTCAGATTAAACAGCCTTTAGAAATTACCACAAAGTCTGGTCCCAATGACCTTGTGACCAACGTTGATCGTGCTAACCAAGTTTTTTTAGCAGCCAAAATCAAAGGCGATTATCCGCAAGCGATTTTAGTGGGCGAAGAAGGAACCGATGCTGTTCCCGACGATTGGGAATCTGGCTTGGCCTTTTTCATTGATCCGATTGACGGCACGATGAATTTTGTGAAGCAGAATGAGAATTTTGCGATCATGATTGGCGTTTACGACCACGGGCAACCGACATTAGGGATTATTTACGACGTGATGGCCGATCAACTTTATTGGGGTGGTCCTCAGCTAGGCGTTTTCCGAGACGAAGTACCGTTGTTGTTGACGGATAATCCACCGTTAACGAAGGGGTTAATCACGGTCAATACGAAGATGTTAGTGGCTGATGATTTGAATTTGCAACGGGTCTTTATGCACAGTTCAGGGGTCCGAATCTATGGGAGCGCCGGGATTGTCTTTGGTCAATTGTTGAAGGGTAATTTGTGCGCTTATATCTCTAAACTAGCACCGTGGGACATCGCTGCCGGTCGTGTTTTGGCCGAAAGTTTAGGTTTTCAAGTTCTGAAATTTAATGGTCAACCAATTTCCATGACCACTAAAGAAGGGATGGTCGTCGCACCAGCCCATGCTATGAATGAGATTTTAGCGATTATGCAACAGAAATAATCGTAGCAATAATTAGATTTTCATGAAAAAAACTTGCGGATTTTCAAAAATTCGTTAATATATAAAGCGTAACTGCAATTTTTATGGTAAAATATTAGCTTGTATACATTAGACAAACACACTAGTCAAGTCACTAGCGAGAGGAAGCGTAATCACTTGAAAAAAAGAGAAGACATTCGCAATATTGCGATTATTGCCCACGTTGACCACGGTAAAACAACTTTAGTTAACGAAATGTTAAAACAATCAGATACATTAGAAGGTCATTCAGAAATTTCTGACCGCGCCATGGATACCAACGATATTGAAAAAGAACGTGGTATCACCATTCTTTCAAAGAATACGGCTGTTAAGTATAATGGCAAACAAATTAATATCTTAGATACACCTGGACATGCCGATTTTGGTGGCGAAGTGGAACGTATCATGAAGATGGTTGATGGCGTATTATTAGTCGTTGATGCATTTGAAGGGACAATGCCACAAACCCGTTTCGTTTTGAAAAAAGCGTTAGATCAACATTTAACACCAATCGTTGTTATCAATAAGATTGATCGTCCTGGCTCACGTCCTGCTGAAGTCGTTGATGAAGTCTTAGAATTATTCATCGAATTAGGTGCTGATGAAGATCAATTGGAATTCCCAGTTGTCTACGCAAGTGCGATTAATGGGACTTCAAGTTATTCTGAAGAAATTGATTCACAAGAACATACAATGGTTCCTGTCTTTGATACAATCTTAAAGACAATCCCAGCCCCTATTGATAATAGTGACGAACCATTACAATTCCAAGTTGCCATGTTAGATTATAACGACTATGTTGGTCGTATCGGGATTGGCCGTGTTTCTCGTGGATCAATCAAGATTGGTGATCAAGTTGCCGTCTTGAAACTTGACGGTTCTGCTAAGAACTTCCGTGTCACAAAAATCTTTGGTTTCATCGGTTTAGACCGAGTTGAAATCCAAGAAGCACAAGCGGGTGATTTAATCGCCGTTTCCGGGATGGATGATATCTATGTCGGTGAAACTGTGACACCAGTTGATCATCAAGAAGCTTTACCTATTTTGCGGATTGACGAACCAACGTTACAAATGACGTTTGTTGCCAATGATTCACCATTTGTTGGTCGTGAAGGTGACTTTGTTACTGCTCGTAAGATTGAAGACCGTTTACGTCATCAATTGCATACCGATGTTTCTCTTCGCGTTGAAGATACAGACAAGTCTGGTGCTTGGGTTGTTTCTGGTCGTGGGGAATTACATTTATCAATCTTAGTTGAAGAAATGCGTCGTGAAGGTTTCGAATTACAATTATCACGTCCAGAAGTTATCTATCGTGATGTTGATGGTGTCATGAGCGAACCATTTGAAATGGTCCAAATCGATACACCTGACGAATATACTGGTTCAGTGATTGATACCATGTCACAACGTAAGGGCGAAATGAAAAACATGGAAAGTGATGCCAATGGTCAAACACGGATGACTTTCTTAGCCCCTTCACGTGGTTTAATTGGTTATTCAACAGAATTCTTAACCATGACCGGTGGTTACGGGATTATGAACCATACTTTCGAAGAATACTTGCCCGTTATTAAGAACTGGGAACCAGGCCGTCGTAATGGCGCCTTAGTTTCAATCAATGCAGGGACTTCAACGACTTATAGTTTACAATCCGTTGAAGACCGTGGCCAATTATTTATTGGTGCCGCCGTTGAAGTTTACGAAGGTATGATTATTGGTCAAAACAGTCGTGATGCTGATATCGCGGTTAACGTTACTAAGGGTAAAAACTTAACTAATACGCGTGCTTCAGGTAAAGATCATTCTGCAGCAATCAAGACACCAAAAGCAATGTCTCTTGAAGAATCAATCGAATTCTTGAACGATGATGAATATTGTGAAGTTACACCAACTTCAGTTCGTCTACGTAAAAAGATTCTTGATACGAATGCACGGACTAAAGCTGATAAGAAACGTAAAAAAGGTTAATTCATTAACTTAAAGTTAAAAGGTAGTTCCTAAACATTAGGGGCTACCTTTTTTGGTATAGTCGGGTAAAAGAAGTATGCTATAATACTGATTAGAGTGTTTCATAAAATAACGGATAAAATAGGGGTTTTAGCATGATTGAACAACAAACGGTCGGTTATTTAACATTAAAAGCAGATGCAGATAAGATTCAAAAGCTATTAACACAACAATTCAAAGCGCTTTGTTTGAGCCAATGTCCAATTGTCGAAGAAATTATTGACACGCAGATGTTTGGTTTTTCCAAGGAAGTTGATTTTGCCAAACGTGTTCAATTAATTACGGCAGATGAAGGCAATGATTTGGTGAGTAATCTTGAAGAACAGGTCAATCAGATTTATAACCAAATTTATCAAGCGCAAACGCTCAATTAATTAGTAGAAATTAGGTGTAACTGTGTGGCGAAAGTTTCAAAAAAGTAAAATTCAATATCTCGATTATTGGTTATTAATGCCGTATATCATTTTATGCGCCATTGGGGCCTTGATGGTTTATTCGGCCAGTTCAGATTTAATGTCGATCAATGGCTTGAAACCGGACGCCTATTTTACCAAACAATTAATCTATATCGCAATCGGGTTCATCCTATTATTGTTCACGTTTTTCTTACGATTATCAGTATTACGTAGTTCTAAACTATTAATGTGGAGTACGATTGTGGTTTTTCTAGCACTACTGTATCTTTTCGGGTTAAGTCACTTTCGACCAAGCGCAGCGGTTAATGGGGCGACAGCTGGATTCCAATCGGGCCCTTCACGATTCAACCGTCTGAATTTGCGAAACTATTGATTGTTTTGTACCTTGCGAGCATGTTATCGCGTAAGGAAAAGGATTTGGAAGAAAAATTTTGGGATAACGTCAAGTTATTTTTACAACCGGTCGGTTTAGTCGCGGCGATTCTGGTGTTGGTCTTTTTACAACCCGATTTAGGGGGCGCTAGTATTCTAGGCATGGTGACCTTAGTCATGTTTTTTGGGACTGGGATTCCATTTAAATATGGTGCGATTGCGATTAGTGGGATTGCAGCAGTCGTCACGAGTGCTTTAACGATTCTAGGGCATTTTAATTTATCAAATAATATTTCATCGTATAAGTTAAACCGATTATTGGCCTTTTTACACCCGTTTAAGTTAGAAAACATGGGTGGCAGTCAGCTGGTTAATTCGTATTACGCGATTAACAATGGCGGTTGGTTTGGCTTAGGACTGGGGAACAGTATCCAAAAACGTGGGTATTTACCGGAACCGTATACCGATTTTATTTTATCAATCATTACTGAAGAAATCGGCGTATTGGGGGCCTTGGTGATCTTAGGACTATTAAGTGTGATGATTATCCGGATATTTATGCTGGGGATTCACGCGACTAAGATGTATCATACGTTAATTTGTTATGGCGTTGGCACGATTATTTTCGTTCAAACCTTCTTTAACGTCGGTGGGCTATTAGGAATCTTACCAATCACAGGGGTGACCTTGCCATTCATTAGTTATGGGGGCTCCAGCATGCTGGTGCTTGCAACCGGCTTGGGCATGGTATTGAATATTAGTGCCCAAGAAAAGCGGTTGGCGCACCAACGGTTACACTAAATGCAGTGGGTTAAAAAGAGTTGGCGGTGGTTGGTGGCGCTATGCATCTGGCTAGGGATTTTATTTGCTTGGCCGATCGTGTTCGATACGCAATCACCCGTGGTTAAACCGCCGGCATCGACTAAAACAAAACCGCGGTTAACGCATCCGCAAAATCAAATGTTGTCTACGGCTGGTCCGGCTAAATTGATTCAACGACCAGTCGCGGACTTAATAGAAAACTATGGGCAACCAATCAAGCAACTTGATAATGGGGCAGAGACGACCCGCTGGTTATTTCACGTCGATTCTCAGCAATATCTGGAAGCAACGATTGATCAACAAACCAATCGGGTTGAACAGCTCGTTTTATTGGGGCAAGATCAAAGTATCGCCCCGTTTAAATATCAGCAAACGCTTAATCAGGTGACACGCAAAATGACGTTAGCCGCTAATTTTGAAGTTAAACTGCACGAACAAACTTTTCAGATTGAGTTAAATGAACAACAACAAAAGCAATATCCACTGGTCGCGTTTAAGAATGGCACGTACGCCATTTTGGTGATGGCGGATGGTCACTTATCAACGGTCATTTATTTAGACGCTAATGCATTATTACAAACTGATTTATACCGGGTCATTTCAATGACCCCGATTCCTGTATCAGATAATAGCGTGACTGACGCAGCCCAGAACCAACAAGCCATCTTGCAACAATATGTTCAGATCCAACGCTTAAATCAACAGCAACCGTTGTTGACCGTTGAATCATTACCGGTTGATTCTGCTTTTATGCAACAGTTTAAAGCTAAACCGGCTCGGTGGTTAACAAAACAGGGACAGCAACGGTTTCGGCAGATTAAACAAGCAACGACGGATAACCGGTATTTGACCACGCGTGATTTTAAACGGGGATTGTGGCCAGCACTCGGTTTGACGCCAACGAGTCATCTTTTTATTTGGCCGAACCAACTCGGGACGAAGCAATTAGTGTTGAACCGACAAACCGCGCTACAATCTGTGATTAAACAGCCAGATTTGCAGCATATGCGTTTGACAAACATTAACGGTCATACAATTTTAGTATTGGAGTAGGTCAACGTGATAATTGATGATAATTTATTAGCCATTGAAACCCAATTGGCGCAACTTTTTCAAACGATTCGCCAAGGGACCGTCTACCAATGCTATCAGACCACGAAACAAATAGTGGCAGATGATCCAGCATTACAACAACAGATCGCAGATTTCACGCGGTTACGTGATCGTTATGCGGCAATTGCTGATTACGGTGAGGCTGCGCCGGGTTTCATGCAGGTTCAAACGGCTGTGTTAAAAGCGAAACGGGCGTTGGACTTGCAACCTAAAATTCAGGCTTTTAAACAAGCTAAAACTGATTTAGAAAATTTATGGGGTCAGATTAGCATCACGATTGCTGACAGCATTTCGACCGATATTCAAGTCGCAGCGGGCAATCCTTTTTTTGAGATTGACCGGCGACCACATCAACGATAGTAGATAAAGGACTGATTAGATGACATTGACAGTAACGAAACGACAAGGCGTGGTTGTATGGCTGTATTCATTACGGCAAGTGAAACAATTAAGACGATACGGTCTTGTTTATTACACGTCTAAACGCATGAAATACGTGTATTTGTATGTCGACATTGACCAAGCTGAGATGGCTGTCGAAAAATTAAAGAAATTACATTATGTTAAACGGGTTAGTCTTTCACAACGGCCCAATATTGATATGGACTTTGGGGCCCGTGTGGGTAAACCAGAGGAAATGATCACTCAAAAAACAGATTCAGAGGAGTTAGATTAATGCGGATTATTGCAGGCGAATTTGGCGGACGGCGTTTAAAGGCCGTCCCAGGAATGCAAACACGACCAACCACGGACAAAGTGAAAGAAGCCATGTTTAGTATGCTCGGTCAATTTTTTGATGGGGGCCAAGCGTTAGATCTCTATGCTGGTAGTGGCGGATTGGCCATTGAAGCCGTTTCGCGTGGGATGGATCACGCCTTTTTAGTGGACCGTCAATACGCAGCGATTCAAATGATTCAAGATAACGTCGCTGTCACAAAGATGCCGGATTGTTTTACGATTTGGAAGATGCCGGCTGAAAAAGCGTTGGTCAAATTGGCAACTGATCAGCAAAAATTCGAGTTGATTTTATTGGATCCACCCTATAAACAACAACAGATGTTGGCGCAATTACAACAATTCGTTGAACTCGATATCTTGCAACCGGGTGCGACGATTTTATGCGAAACGGATACGACGCTGGTTTATCCAGAAGAGATTCCACATTATGAATTGAAACGGCAACAAAACTACGGTATTACTGAAGTTGCCATCTTTAAATTTATTGGTTAAGGAAGTGGCAAGATGGCTAAAATTGCTTTGTTTCCAGGAAGTTTTGATCCCTTTACGAAAGGGCATTTAGATACGGTTCAACGCGCTAGTCAGCTGTTTGATCAAGTCATTATCGCGGTGATGACTAACGCGGCGAAACAGCCTTTATTTGATAGTCCCACGAAAGTGGCATTAATCGCGGAAGTCACGACTGATTTACCCAACGTACAAGTCGTTGCGCAACCCAAAACGTTGACGGCTGATTTTGCGCGCCAAGTGGGTGCTCGTTATCTGATTCGAGGGATTCGCAATGCCAATGATTTCGAATATGAAAGAGACATTGCGGCGTTAAATCAAACCCAAGATGACCAGCTAGAAACGGTTCTACTGTTGGCCAAACAGGAATATGCGTTTATCTCTTCTAGTATGGTGAAAGAAATCGCCAGTTTTGGTGGTCAAGTTAGTCAATTAGTGCCACCAGCCGTCGAACGGGCTTTAAAACAAAAATTACAGGATAAGAGAGATTAAAATGCCAAAAAAGAAGCGGGGATTCAAACGATTTATCTGGCCGCTAGTGATTCTTCTACTACTAGCATTTTGCCTAGTACCAACCCATTACTACATAGAAGGTGCTGGAACGGCCGAACCCACTAAACAATTTGTCACAGTTGCGGGGAAACATGACCAACAACGGGGTCGCTTTTTATTGACGACAGTGGGGATTCAAGGACCAGCAACGGGGTTGCAATTATTATTATCTAAAACCCAACCCTTTACTGAAATTATGAGTCGTGCTGAATTAATGGGCGATGAAGATTCTAAAGATTATGATCAGATTCAAAAATATTATATGGACAGCTCGATTAATAGTGCGGTTGAGGCGGCTTATAAGAAAGCTGAAAAACCATACACCACCAAGTATATGGGGGTGTACGTGATGTCTATTTTAGAGCAATCGACTTTTAAAAAGCAGTTAGCAGTCGGCGATACCATTACGGCCATCAATCAAAAGCAATTTAAGAGCGCCAATGGTTTTGTTAAATACGTGCAAGGTTTAAAAGTGGGTCAAAAGGTGACAATTGCGTACCAGCATAACGGTCACGCTAAAAAGGCGACTCAGCGGTTAATGAAGCTGCCTAAAACGCATTATGCGGGTTTAGGAATTACGTTAACCGATCATTCAGAAATTGAGACCGAAACGCCGGTTAAGATCGATGCGGGTGAAATTGGTGGGCCGTCAGCGGGCTTGATGTTTACGCTACAAATTTATAGCCAGTTAACCAATCAATCATTATTAACCGGTCGCACGATTGCTGGGACGGGAACGATTGCTCCCGATGGCACAGTTGGACCAATTGGCGGGATTGATAAGAAAGTTTTAGTCGCCAGTCAAGAAGGGGCCACGGTGTTCTTCGCCCCAGATGATCCGGTCACTAAAGCCATTTTGAAAGTCGAACCGGACTATCAAAATAACTACGCAATTGCCAAAGCAGCTGCTAAAAAGATTAAAACTAAAATGAAAATCGTCCCAGTCAAAACGTTGGACGATGCCCTCAATTATTTAAAATAACCAGTAAAAAGTTCGTTGATGATTAATCAGCGGACTTTTTTGATTGTTTCGGGTAATTATAGATAGGGAGGTGATGAGATGGGGCCGATTAATTGGCAACGTTGGCGTCAGTTTTGGTGGCTACCAATCGTGGGTTTAATCTTAATTGGGGGTGGTCTCTGGGGGCGACACCAACGGACAGCGCACCAACGCGTTGAGAACCAACAATTACTAAAAGGAGCATCATCAAAAAAGCAACCGTCTGCAAAACCTAAATCGCAAAATAACCAGTCAGAGCAACCGGCAAAAGGTGGCTTTATCGATTTAAAAGGGGCGGTGAACCATCCGGGCATTTATCCGATAAAGATTGGTCAAACACGGCTATTTGACGTGCTGAAGGCTGCGGGCGATGTGACTGAAGCGGCTGAAACGAGTCAATTAAATCTAGCGCAGAAATTGACGGATCAATTAATTATTTATGTGCCACGCAAAGGGGAGGCGATTGAGGCCGCAGAATTAATCAAAAATCCTGAGACTAGCGGTGGCCAAGAAGTAACGACAGAACAACCGACAACGGCAACGAATGAATCGACCATCAGTGCCAAAATTAACTTAAACCAAGCTGACAGTGCTCAGTTACAAACGTTGAGTGGTATTGGGCCGAAGAAGGCTGAACAAATAATTGCGTATCGTGATGAACAAGGAAAATTTGAGAAGATTGAAGAATTACAAAAAGTTGGCGGGATTGGCCCGAAAACTTTTGAACAGTTACAGTCGCAAATTTGTGTTGAATAGGTCCGATTGACGTAAAATTTGCTATAATGAGAACTAATTATATTTTTAGGGGGAATGATGGTGTCAGATAAGCGAATGCCATGGAATCAATATTTTATGTTACAGTCGGTGCTATTATCGATGCGTAGTACGTGTCCACGTTTGTTCGTCGGCGCATTAGTGGTTCGTAATCGACGCATTATTGCGGGGGGCTATAATGGCTCCGTCGCTCATGAAGATCACTGTATCGATGTCGGCTGTTTAATGCGCGACGGCCACTGTTTACGGACGATTCATGCTGAAATGAATGCTCTGACACAATGTGCTAAATTTGGGGTCCAAACAGACGGCGCTGAGATTTACGTCACTCATTTTCCTTGTTTACAATGTACTAAATTAATTATTCAAGCGGGGATTAGCCAAATTCACTATCAAAAGGATTACCATAATGATCCGTATGCCTACGAGTTATTGGAAAAATCAGGTGTGGTGGTTGAACAGGTTAATTTATCCGTGGATGATGCCAATACATTAGTTAATTTTTTGGAGAACGAACAGACTTCTGAATGAGAAATAACTGGGTTTACCCAGTTATTTGTTTAGCTTTACTCAACGCGGTTTTGCTTGGTCAGTATCGCCTGATTAGTAGTTGCTTATTATTATTGTGGTTGGTCAGAATCAGTGTTTTGCGACAACCAATGATTATTGGGATGACGATTGGCTTATTAATCTGCGGCATTGTCCGTTTTGGAGGCCAACTGCAATCGGATTTAACACGCCGACCGCCAGATCAACAGGTTTTTAAGATTCAACCGGATGACATTCAAGTGGCGGGAGACCAGGTCCGTTTTTTGGCGACCAGTCAAATCGATCACCAAGTGGTTTCTGGATTTTATCGTTGTCAGAATCGTCAAGAACAACGACGTTGGCGCACGAATTGGCAGCCAATCATATTGACTGGTGACTTTGATTTTGAACCAGTTCAACGTGCGACCAATCGCAATGAATTTGATTACGCCCGTTTTTTAGCGCAACAAAAAGATTGCCATTATCAAATTCAGGTGTCACCGGAGCAGAATTTACAACTAATTGAGCCCCAAAATTGGCGTGACCGATTACATAGCGTTCGTCAAAAGTGTGCGCTTAGACTAGCACAATTACCGCCGACGTTAAGTTTTCACGCGCAAGCGCTATTGCTTGGTATTCGGGATCAACAAGGAACGCAGTATCAAGAGACGCTGGGTCGCTTGGGGGTCATTCATCTGCTCAGTTTATCTGGTTTACACGTTTTTTACTTACTGTCATTAGTGCGCGCGGGGGCGACTTATTGTCGAATTCCCCGCGAGATTATGAATCGATTGTTGCTGGTCAGTCTGCCATTCTATGCTGTGTTTACTGGTAACGGAACGAGTGTTAGTCGTGCGATTGGGTTAATGATGGTGCAACTGCTCTGTGAAGAGTGCCACTGGCGGCAATCGCGTTTAGATAGTTGGAGTCAGGTCTTAGGACTGAATTTGTTGTGGCAGCCGTATCTTTTGCAATCAATGGGGGGCCAACTCAGTTATTTGATGGCTTTTGCACTCATCTACTTGCAAGGTCAGTCTAATTTTAAGGTGTGTTATTGGCTGAATCTAATCAGCTTACCACTTGGTCTACGGTATACTTATCGCTGGCATTTGTTAACGATTTTGGTGAATGGCGCGATGGTCCCAATTTATTTACCGGTTGTATTGAGCTTAGTCGGTTTAGCACTTATCGGACAATTTGCTTGTCCACCACTAGTTGCTGGCTGCGACTGGGTCTTGCGGAGTCTTTACCAGTTGTTAGATTGGTTGGCCACGTTGCCGTATCTAACCGTGACGTTTGGTAAAATACCATTATTGCCACTATTAGGCGTACTGGTTTTGACGTTATTGCTAATGGTCACAGTAGCGCCAGCCGTCCGCCGTCGGTTACGTCGTGGGATAATCCTGTTGTACGGTCTCAGCTTTTTGGGGATTCATTTTAACCCAATCGGTCGGGTGATTGTCTTTGATATTGGCCAAGGGGATAGTATTCTGATTCAACAGCCGTTTAATCGCCACCACCTATTAATCGATACGGGTGGTCGGTTAAAATTGCCACAGGAAAAATGGCAGAAACGCTATCAAGTGAGTCGCGTCGAAAAAATGACGATTAATTATCTGTATAGTCAAGGCATCGACCATTTGGATGCGGTCGCGGTGACGCATCAAGATGCCGATCATATTGGTGATTTGGGTCAACTCCTGCAGAAAATCAAGGTCGATCGGGTGATTTGTGCGGCGGGGTTACCGGAAAATCAACAATTTCAACGGCAAATTAAGCCCTATTTGAATCAGATTCAATTAACGCCAACTTTGGCGGATCAGTCGTTTAAAATCGGTCGGCAAGTCTATTCTGTTTTAGCACCAGTTACTGCGGGTAATGGGACTAATGCGGATTCGTTAGTGATTACGACTAATTTACAAGGGACACGGTGGCTGTTTACAGGTGATTTGGAGCAAGCCGGTGAATTAGACCTATTAAGACGTTATCCGCAGCTTACGGTCGATTATTTAAAGGTGGGCCACCACGGGAGTCAAACAGCAACTGCACCAGCTTTTGTTCAACGGTTAAAACCAAAGGGCGCCTTGATTTCGGCTGGTCGACATAACCGTTATCAACATCCGCACGAAGTCACGCTTAAAACATTAAAACAAGCGAGAGTGCCTTATTGGGTGACCGCGCAGTCAGGGATGCTTGAATGGTGTTACGGACCCTTGCTGGATAGCGACAATAGTCAAATTAAAACAACGATAAAGGATTGGGTAAATGATGATAATTGAACAATTAAAAACAGCGATTCAACACCAACAATTGGCGCCACTCTACCTTGTTTTAGGGCAAGAAGAAGCGTTAATTGAAGAGGTACGTCAATTATTTAAACAAAGTTTACCGGCTGAAGAGCTCACGATGAATTTTGCGAGCTATGATTTAGCGGCTACCGAGGTCGCTGTAGCAATTGACGATGCGGGTTCGGCACCTTTTTTTGGTGAACGCCGCTTAGTCTTTTTGCAAAATCCGTATTTTTTAACGGGTGAAAAAACTAAAAATAAACTAGATCATGATTTAGCGAGCTTACAAACTTATTTTGAAACGCCACAACCGACAACCACATTGGTCGTTTTTGCGCCGTATCCTAAGTTGGATGAACGGAAAAAATTAGTCAAGCAGCTTAAAAAGAGCGCCACAATTGTTGATGTCCAAAAAGTTAAGGATCATCAAGCACAGCAACTGGTGGGGCAGTATTTGAAAACGCAAAATGTGACGATCGAGGCACCGGCGATGCAACTGTTAGTCAGCAAAACCGGTGGCGATTATAGTCAGATGATGGCCGAATTGCCAAAATTAATTCTCTACGCCGCTCAAACACGCGAGATTACGGTGGCGGCGGTCAATACGTTAGTCGCCAGCAGTATTGAAAATAATGTTTTTGAATTGGTACCGTTAGTCTTACAGAAAAAAGTCGGTCCGGCTTTGACGATTTATCATGAATTAGTGCTGCAAAAAGAGGAACCCTTAAAGATTAATGCGATTCTTTTAGGGCAATTCCGGCTATTGCTGCAAGTTAAAATTCTATTCGAAAAAGGGTATAGTCAGGGCAATCTCGCCAGCGTTTTAAAAATCCATCCGTATCGGATTAAGTTGGCGATGCAACAAATTAAACATTTTTCGAAGCCGACATTGGCAGCTGCTTATCTTGGGTTAGAAGACATTGAAGTTAAAATCAAAACGGGGCAGGGGCAACCAGCCTTATTATTTGAACTCTTTATGTTACAGTTTGCTGCGCAAAAAACGGCCTAAAAAAATAGGCTACCGATAATCAGAAGATTGTCGGTAGCCTATTTGAATATTGGCAAAAATTATTTAGCCATCATTTTGTTTAAACGTGACTTGTCACGGCCAGCTTTGTTGGCGTGGATTAAGCCTTTAGTTTCAGCCATATCGATTGCGCGAGTAGCAGCTTTCAATAAGTCTGCAGCTTGGTCACTACCTTCTTCAGTAGCAACTTTGAATTTTTTGATTGCTGAACGCATTGTGCTTAATTGTGAAGCGTTTCTGTTGTTTGCTTTTTCAATTGTTTTAACACGTTTCATAGCAGATTTAATTTGTGGCATGGTTTCACCTCCGATGGGTTTCACTATCTTTATAAAAAAAGATTTTTAATTTCAACAGACGTTATTATACCAAACAAATGAGACTGATTGCAATACTAAGTTGTAAAGTATTTCAACTTGACTGCATAATTTTTTTGAGAATGATGGCTTGCTTTTATCGTTTTTTTTTAGTAAAGTGATGTAGTGCAATTCGCACGGAACCTGTTACATCGTTTAGCGACGTTCACCCGACGCTTTACGCTGTTTCGGGCTATCATAATTGAAGGGTGGAAATTAGCATGGCTATTTCACAAATTACTAAGAACGATGTTATCAAACAATATGCACGTCACGAAGGGGACACTGGTTCACCAGAAGTTCAAATCGCTGTTTTGACTGCAGAAATCAACGCCTTAAACGAACATTTATCTGTTCATAAGAAAGATCACCATTCATATGTTGGTCAAATGAAGAAGATTGGTCACCGTCGTAACCTTTTACGTTACCTACGTGATTCAGATGTTCAACGTTACCGTGAATTAATCAAGAGCCTTGGCTTACGTCGTTAATTTACTTAAGAAG
Source organism: Latilactobacillus fuchuensis DSM 14340 = JCM 11249 (assembly GCF_000615805.1). Classification (GTDB taxonomy): domain Bacteria; phylum Bacillota; class Bacilli; order Lactobacillales; family Lactobacillaceae; genus Latilactobacillus; species Latilactobacillus fuchuensis. The sequence goes on along the minus strand of NZ_BAMJ01000001.1, from coordinate 70,510 downwards.
TCGCCCAATCGGGTGGCTTTTTTTTTGCCTTTTTTAAAGTGTGGGCCTCATTGAGTGGGTCTTTAGTAATCAAAAGCTGTTTGTTTGTTTAAATTGTGATAAAATATGAATTAGAATTTAAAGCGGATGAGTTTTAAACGAAAAATTTAAAAAAATAGATGAATAGTTTGAAAGGCGTGCCTTTCAATTTCATAGAGGTGAAAGAATGAGTAACATTAAGATTATGCCGCTTGGCGGCGTCCGTGAAAACGGTAAAAATTTAAACGTGGTTGAAGTCAATGATGAGATTTATATTTTAGATTGTGGTTTGAAATACCCAGAAACTGAATTATTAGGGATTGATATTGTCATTCCGGATATGACTTATTTGGAAGAAAATGCAGAGCGGGTTGTCGGGATTTTCTTAACGCATGGTCATGTCGATGCAATTGGCGCCCTACCTTATTTCTTAAAAGAACACGATGTGCCCGTCTTTGGGTCAGAATTAACGATTGAACTAGCGAAGATTACGGTCAGCAGCGAACCTAAGTTGCGTCGTTTCCAGAATTTCCACGTGATTAATGCCAATACGGCGATTGATTTTGACAGTACGACGGTGTCATTCTTTAAGACGACCCATTCAATTCCCGGTTCACTCGGGATCGTTATTAAGACGGATGAAGGTCAAATCGTTTATACGGGTGATTTTAAATTCGATCAATCCGCACAACCGATGTATCAAACCGATTATGCGCGTTTAGCTGAAATCGGCAAGCAAGGGGTCTTAGCGTTGCTGAGCGATTCAGCTAATGCCGAATCACCTTATGCGATGGCTAGCGAACTTGATATTGAGGAATCCATTTTTGAAACCTTCAAATATCAAACGGGCCGGATTATTGTGGCGTCAGTCGCTTCAAACATTGTCCGGATTCAACAAGTCATCGATGCAGCTTATAAAACAGGGCGTAAAGTCGTTTTAACCGGTCGCGATTTAGAAAAAATTGTGCGGACGGCGATGAAACTCGAAATGATTATTTTGCCAGATGAAGCCATTTTAGTGCAACCGAAAGACCTAGAAACGTTGGCCCCCGAACAAACGGTGATTTTAGAAACCGGTCGAATGGGCGAACCGATTAAAGCCTTACAAAAGATGGCGACAAGTCATCATCGTTTAATTCACATTGAAGAGGGCGATTTGGTCTACTTAACGACGTCACCTTCACACGCCATGGAAACTATTTTGGCCAAGACTAAGGACATGATTTATCGTGCTGGCGGTGAAGTCAAAGCCGTTGGTGATGATTTACATGCGTCCGGTCATGCGAACAAGGGCGATTTACAATTGATGCTCAATTTATTACACCCACAATTTTTAATTCCAGTGCAAGGCGAATACCGTTTATTAGCGGCGCATGCCGATATTGCGCATGAAACAGGAATGGATTATAAGGACATCTTTATCGTCGGTAAGGGCGATATCTTGAGCTACGACAACGGTAAGATGCACGTTGGTGGTCAAGTAGACGCAACGGATATTATGATCGATGGTAGTGGTATTGGCGATATCGGTAATATCGTCTTGCGTGATCGTAAATTGCTATCAGAAGATGGGATTTTTATTGCGGTCGTCACCATTGATCGTAAAAATAAAAAAATCATTGCTGATCCTAAAGTGACTGCTCGCGGATTTGTCTACGTTAAAACCAGCAAAGATTTGATGGCTGAAAGTTCAGAAATCATTAAACAAGCGGTTCAGAATAATTTGGATAACAAAGAGTTTGACTGGAGTCATTTGAAACAGGATGTCCGGGAAAATTTAAGCCATTATTTGTATGAACAAACAAAACGGCGGCCCGTGATTTTACCAGTGATTATGGAAATCAATCAAAATCATCGTCGTCAAAAAAAGGACGTTAAAAAAGCGCCCGTAAAAGAAGTACCTGCTAAATCAGCGGAATAAACGTAAAAAGTCGAATATTAATTCGGCTTTTTTTCTAATAATAAAAGTGGGGAGTGAGTCGATGGGTGAGACAGTGGAACTGCCGGGTAATTATGAACGGCATATTCAACTCGGGAAGCAGGCGGCCAATCAACAAAATTGGGCGACTGCGATTGACCATTTTGAAGCCGCGTACGCTTTAGAACAACGTTTTAGTTTAAATATTTTATTGGCAAGTGTGTTGGTTGAAAATCGCCAGCTAGCGGCAGCTTTGCAATTAATGCAAGAGAAGGTCGCCGACTATTTGGCTGAACCAGATCTGATTGGCTTCTACATTGCCGTTTTATTGGCGAACAAGGAGTTTGTTGAGGCTAACGAGCTCTGGCAAGGGGTATGGCCCCAAATGCAACAGGACGCCAAACAACGCGTATTTTGGCAAACCGTAAAACGGAGCATTGAACGCGCGCAGAATCGGTACCGAGAACAACAGGTGCCGGCAATCGATAAAATCCAACAAAAACTTTATAGTATTGCTGGATTACCGTTGACGGAACAGATGCAACTGCTGAAATTGGCTAAACAGTTACCACAAGCCGAATATCTAAAGGGGATTCAACCGGTATTGGTTAATCCGTACGTGCATCCATTCGTGCGCAGTACTATTTTTGAAGAATTAGTCACGTTAAAAATAGCGCAGCCGATTGCTGTATTTTGGTTTGATCAGGTGAAGACCGCTATTCCCAATGAAATCCCGTTGATGGAGACGAGTCCGAAAATCCAGGCAGTTCAACAGGCGATCCAGCAAACGTTAGCGGATGATCCAATCTTTGCTGAACAGGTCTTGGTGACAAGTCAACTCTATTTAGCTTGTTTATACCCGTTTGAAAATGAGGTTCTGGTCGATTCAGATGAATGGACAACGCTTTTTTTACAAGAGTTGGGGTTAGTTCCAGAAAATCAGGCCACGATAGTTTCAGAAAATTCGCAAGCTTGGTTTTCGAAATTGCAAGAATTAGTGGCTAAACTAATGTTTTAAATGAGAAAATGCACCTTAAAATTAGAAATATCGCTTTTTTTAAGCGCTAAGTGTTTACAAACGTGCAAATAGCAGATATAATCATTTTTGAATTCTTTTTGTGTCAAAAAAACACTTTGTCTTTTGGCGCTCGAAGTATTATAATATTATGTAAAGGATTATCAGTATTGGAATTTATCCGCTGATTTTTTCTTGCGAAAATACAGGAGGTTCGTTTTAATGGCAGAAAAAGCACATTACGAAAGAACAAAACCCCATGTTAACATTGGTACTATTGGACATGTCGATCATGGGAAGACAACTTTAACAGCAGCTATCACAAAGATGTTAGCAGGTAAAGGCTTGGCAGAAGCTCAAGACTATGCAAACATCGATGCTGCACCAGAAGAAAGAGAACGTGGTATCACTATCAACACTGCCCACGTTGAATACGAAACAGAAAAACGTCATTATGCACATATTGACGCCCCAGGACATGCTGATTATGTTAAAAACATGATCACAGGTGCTGCACAAATGGATGGTGCTATCTTAGTTGTTGCCGCAACTGATGGTCCTATGCCACAAACACGTGAACATATCTTACTTGCTCGCCAAGTCGGTGTTGATTACATCATCGTCTTCTTGAACAAAACTGATTTAGTTGATGATGAAGAATTAACTGACTTAGTTGAAATGGAAGTTCGCGAATTATTAGACGAATATGACTTTGATGGTGATAACACACCTGTTATCCGTGGATCAGCACTTGGTGCTTTAAACGATAACCCTGATGATGTTAAAGCTGTTGAAGAATTAATGGATATCGTTGACGAATACGTACCAACTCCAGAACGTGAAACTGACAAGCCTTTCTTAATGCCTGTTGAAGATGTTTTCACTATCACTGGTCGTGGTACTGTTGCTTCTGGTCGTATCGATCGTGGTACAATCAACGTCGGCGACGAAGTTGAAATTGTCGGCTTGAAAGAAGAAGCTGCTAAGACAACTGTTACTGGTTTGGAAATGTTCCGTAAGACATTGGATCAAGGCCAAGCTGGCGATAACATCGGCGCATTGTTACGTGGTATCGACCGCGAAAACATCGAACGTGGCCAAGTTTTAGCTAAGCCAGGTTCAATCCAAACTCATAAAAACTTCAAAGGCGAAGTTTATATCTTGAGCAAGGATGAAGGTGGTCGTCATACACCATTCTTCTCAAACTATCGTCCTCAATTCTATTTCCATACAACTGACGTTACTGGTGTTATCGAATTACCAGAAGGCGTTGAAATGGTTATGCCTGGTGATAACGTTACATTTACTGTAGACTTAATCTCACCAGTTGCTATTGAAAAGGGTCTTAAGTTTACTGTCCGTGAAGGTGGCCGTACTGTCGGTGCCGGTGTCGTAAGCGAAATCCTTGACTAATATTTAATTAGTTAAATATTAAAACTCGAAGTCTAGTACTTCGGGTTTTTTTGTGTCTAAAATTCGAGATAAATTCACTAAAATAGGGATTTTATGAGGATAAATATTTACAATTCCAAGCAAATAGTTTATGCTAATTAAGTATGCAATTGATAAATTGTGAATATAACTGTCGGAGGAAAATTATGTCAGCAAAATGGGAAAAAAAGGGCACCAATGATGGTGTTCTAACCTTTGAAATTGATTTAGATAAAATTAGTGAAGGTTTGGACGTTGCGTTCAAACGTGTCCGTAAAAACATCAACACACCTGGTTTCCGTAAAGGTAAGATGCCTCGCCAAATCTTTAACAAGATGTACGGTGAAGAAGCCCTTTATGAAGATGCTTTAAACGCTGTTTTACCAGAAGCTTACGATGCTGCTGTTAAAGAAGCCGCAATTCAACCAGTTGATCAACCAGAAATTAATGTTGAAAAAATGGAAAAAGGCGCTGCTTGGGTGATTTCTGCTAAAGTAATCGTTAAACCAGAAGTTAAATTGGGCGATTACAAAGGTTTAGAAGTGCCAAAACAAAGCCGTCGGATTACAATCAAAGACGTTGAACAAGAACTTGAAACACGTCGCGAACGTCAAGCTGAATTAGTGCTTAAAGAAGACGCTGCTGCTGAAAATGGCGATACAGTTGTCATCGACTATGAAGGTTCAGTTGATGGTGAATTATTTGACGGTGGCAAAGCCGACAACTATTCATTAGAATTAGGCTCAAACTCATTCATCCCTGGTTTTGAAGATCAATTAGTTGGTCACAAAGCTGGCGAAGAAGTTGAAGTTAAAGTCACATTCCCTAAAGACTATCAAGCTGAAGAATTAGCTGATAAAGAAGCAATCTTTAAAGTGACAATGCACGAAGTCAAAGCAAAGGAATTACCTGAATTAGATGATGAATTTGCTAAAGACGTTGATGAAGATGTTGATTCATTAGACGAATTAAAAGAAAAAATTCGTGAAGAATTAAAACAACAAAAAAATGATGCTGCTGATACGGCCATCCAAGATGCTGCCGTTGCTGCTGCAACTGAAAATGCAACAATCGAAGATTTACCTCAAGCAATGTTGGACGAAGAAGTTAATACTCAACTACAACAATACTTAGGTAACATGCAACAACAAGGTATCCAACCTGAAATGTACTACCAAATCACTGGGACAACAGAAGATGATTTGAAGAAACAATTCGAAGGCGATGCTGACAAACACGTTAAAACAAATCTTGTTTTAGAAGCAATTGTGGCTGCTGAAAAAATCGAAGCAACTGACGAAGAAGTCGCTGCTGAAATTAAAGAATTAGCAACACAATATAAGATGGAAGAATCAGCTGTTCGTGGCGTTCTTTCAGACGATATGTTGAAACATGATATCGGTGTTAAAAAAGTAATTGACATGATTACTGATTCAGCTGTCGAAGTTAAAGACGCTAAATAATAACGATGTGAGCTTTAATCGGTTCTAAAAGCGGGTTCAAGGTGCTTACTTTGGACCCGCTTTTGCGTTATTTTAAGCAAAAGGCGTTATGCTGTGACTTCTGAATAAACTATGTTATAGTCTTAATTACGATTTCAAGTCGTTGTAGCTGACAGTTTTTTTAAACCTGCTATGATGAAGATAGGAAAGGGGATCATTTTACGATGTTAGATGATACAGAAACAACAACTGGCCCAGTCACTTGTTCGTTTTGTGGTAAATCACAAGACCAAGTTAAAAAGATTGTCGCTGGCCCTGGCGTTTACATTTGTAATGAATGTATTGATTTATGTAAAGAAATTATTGATGAAGAATTCAAAGATGAAGCCGTTAATGATTTATTAGAAGTGCCAAAACCAAGAGAAATTCTAGCGATCCTTAATGATTACGTTATTGGTCAAACTGAAGCGAAAAAAGCATTATCAGTGGCCGTTTATAACCATTACAAACGGGTTAACCAAATGACCGTTGCTGAAAAAGGCGATACTGAACTTCAAAAGAGTAATATCGCTTTAATCGGACCAACTGGTTCAGGTAAAACATTCTTAGCTCAGACCTTAGCGCGGATTTTAAACGTGCCATTCGCGATTGCGGATGCCACGACGTTAACTGAAGCGGGGTACGTGGGTGAAGATGTTGAAAATATCTTGTTGAAGTTATTGCAAAATGCTGACTTCGATGTCGATCGTGCTGAACGGGGCATTATTTATATCGATGAAATCGATAAGATTGCCAAGAAGAGTGAAAACGTCTCAATCACCCGTGATGTTTCAGGTGAAGGGGTTCAACAAGCACTCTTGAAGATTCTTGAAGGGACCATTGCGAGCGTTCCCCCTCAGGGTGGGCGTAAGCATCCACAACAAGAGTTAATTCAAATTGATACCACTAATATCTTATTCATCATTGGTGGGGCTTTTGACGGCATTGAAACCATTGTTAAGAACCGTCTAGGGGAAAAGACAATCGGTTTTGGTAGTAAAGCTGGCAAAGTCATCGATGAAAAACAAAGTTTAATGCAACAAATTGGCACGGAAGATTTAATGAAATTCGGGATTATTCCTGAATTCATCGGTCGAATCCCGATTACAGCTGCTTTGGAGAAATTAACGGAAGATGATTTGGTTCGAATTTTAACGGAACCTAAGAATGCACTCGTTAAACAATATGGTAAGCTGATGGCATTAGATGATGTTGAACTTGATTTCACGGAAAACGCCCTCCACGCGACTGCACATTTAGCGATTGAACGTGATACGGGTGCCCGTGGATTGCGGTCAATCATTGAAGAAGTCATGATGGATATGATGTTTGATATCCCAAGTCGCGAGGACATCGCGAAGGTCTTAGTGACGAAAGAAGCCGTTGAAGGTACTGGTCAACCGCAACTTTTCTTAGCTGATGGTCAAGAAGCGTCATAAAATAATTCGATAAAGGTTGTTGGCGGGTTAAGCGTCAGCAACCTTTTTGATTTGTGACCCTAAACATGGATATTCAGAGAAGTCAACGGCGCAATAAAATTTTATTTATGCTAAACTAGCTATCGAAGCAAACAATCGGAGGTCATTATGAAAGTACAAGAAGTCGAAATGGTTATGAGTGCGGTCTCAGAGGCCCAATATCCAACTGATCAGTTACCTGAAATTGCCTTATCTGGTCGGTCAAACGTTGGTAAATCATCATTGATTAATAAATTAATCAATCGGAAAAGTTATGCGCGGACCTCAAGTAAACCCGGTAAAACGCAGACGTTGAATTTTTACAAAGTTGAAAGTCAACTCTACTTCGTCGACGTACCTGGTTACGGCTATGCGAAGGTTTCTAAGAAGCAACGGGAGAAGTTCGGTCAGATTATCGAAACTTACCTCACAACGCGTCAAAACGTGCGAGGATTGATTTCATTGATTGATGGTCGCCATGAACCCACCGAAGATGACGTCGCGATGTACGTCTTTGCTAAATATTATGATTTGCCCGTTTTGGTTGTTGCAACGAAGATGGATAAAATTTCTAAGAGCAAGTGGAATCGTCAAGAAAAAATTATTAAAGAAAAACTCGATTTTAACCCAGTTGATAAATTTGTTAGCTTTAGTGCGTTAACCGGTGCGGGTAAGGAACAAGTTTGGGAATGGATTGAACGTCAATGTGAAATTGGAGGTCAACAGTAATGGAATTTAATGAATATCAAAAACTAGCCAACCGAACGCTATACGGTAATGAACAGGTTCTGACGAATCTAGCGTTAGGGTTATCCAGTGAAAGTGGTGAGGTCGTCGATATTGTTAAGAAGTACACCTTCCAAGGTCACGAACTAGATGAAAAAATCTTAACTAAAAAGATTGGTGATGTTCTTTGGTATTTATCACAAATCGCCGAGTGGAACAATGTTGATTTCGAACAAGTCGCTCAAGATAACATTGAACAATTAAAAAAGCGTTACCCAGAACGGCACGCTAAATAAAATATTCGGTATTAAAAAAGTAGACCAAGTGAGGTCTACTTTTTTTGTGCGGTTTGATCGTCATCGGATTTACTTTTAGTTTCTGTTTCGTCTTCTTTTTTAACGACTGGTTGTTCTTTCTTAGGAACGGAAGCAAATTTATCGAATAGACCGGTTAAATCATTTTGGCGGTGGACTGTTAAACTCATTGAAATTCCTCTTTTCTCATTTGCATCTATCATACCAGATTATCATTAATTCGCAAATTTTAAACATTTATATAAATAAATGTTGCATAAATATTTATCTTAATGTATTATAGGAAAAATCGAAGGAGGAGTTAGGATGAATATTAAGAAGAAGTTAATGATATTAATGTTACCTTTAATGTTATTGTTGGGGGTAATGATTAGCAATAATCAACCAGTTTCAGCGGCAGGTCAGACCGTGAGCCAAGTTCAGGCCAAGAAAACGTTAGTCCTAGGAACGAGTCCTGATTATGCACCATATGAATTTTTAGTGAATAAAAACGGCAAAAATAAGACTGTCGGCATGGACATTCAAGTGGCCCAAAAGCTGGCCGATGATTTAAACGTCAAATTAGTCGTTAAATCCATGGATTTCGATGCATTGTTGGTCGGGCTTGAAACTGGGAAAGTCGACATGGTCATCTCGGCAATGTCACCAACGGATGAACGGTCAAAGAGTGTTGATTTCTCCGACGTGTACTATCTCGGTGGACAATCGATCTTAGTCAATAAGGCCGATGCGAAAATCTATAAATCTAAAAACAGTTTCATCGGTAAAAAAGTGGGGGTTCAAACGGGGAGTTTACAACAAACACTTGCTAAAAAACAAATTAAAAATGCCCAAATTACGGGTTTAACCAAGGTTCCAGATTTAGTACTCGCACTCAAGAGCCATAAAATTGAAGGGATTGTCGCCGAAACACCAGTGGCAACCGCTTATGCCAGTAATGATCCAGAATTGGTTAGAATTGATGGGAAATTCGATTTAGGGGCGGATATGCAAGGTTCTGCAATTGCTTTCCCTAAAAATTCGCCAACCTTAGTTTCAGCAGCTAATCAAAGTATTGCGCAAATCAAGAAACAAAAATTAATTCCGCAATATCTTAAAAATGCGGGTAAATTAATGAAAACAAACACGCATAATACGAGCATGTGGCATTATTGGTCTTATTTCGCTAAAGGGATTGGCTATACCTTATTCATTACGATTGTGTCAATCGCAATCGGGATTTTAATCGGTGTGATTCTCGCCTTTGCTCGGATTTCGAAGAATAAATTCATGCATGGTTTAGCGGTGATGTACATTGAATTCGTACGGGGCACACCATTGATGATTCAAATTATGTTTGTCTATTTCGGAATTGGCTTATGGATTAATATCCCAGCGTTATTAGCCGGTGTGATTGCCGTTTCCTTGAATAGTGCTGCGTACGTCGCTGAAATTATCCGTTCTGGGATTAATGCGATTGATCCAGGCCAAACGGAAGCGTCGAGAAGTTTAGGACTTTCACAACATGATACAATGCGGTATATTATCTTGCCACAAGCCTTGAAGAATATTTGGCCAGCATTAGGCAACGAATTTATTTCATTAATTAAGGAAAGTTCAATCGTTTCAATTATTGGGGTCACTGATTTAATCTATCAATTGAAAGTGGTTCAATCAGCGACGTATAAAGGGGTCGCACCGATTTTTGTTGCGATGCTGATCTATTTCGTCCTAACCTTTAGTCTTTCAAAATTATTGAATTATATCGAAAGGAAGATGCAACATGCTTAAAATCAATCAACTCGTTAAAAAATATGATGATAATTTAGTTCTAAACGGGGTTAGTGGCGACGTTGAAGCGGGCCAAGTAATCGTGGTGATTGGCCCCTCTGGTGGTGGTAAGAGTACGCTACTTCGGTGTTTGAACCGCTTAGAAGAACCAACTGGTGGTCAGATTCTATTTGAAGGCACCGACTTAATGACGTTGTCTGAAAAAGAATTGGATCAGATTAGAACCAAAATGGGCATGGTCTTCCAAAATTTCAATCTTTTTCCGAATTTAACGGTGATGGATAACTTACGATTGGCGCCCCAAAAGGTCAAAAAAGAAAGTGCTGCCGAAGCGACGAAACAGGCTGAAGCATTACTTGAACGGGTTGGCTTATCCGAAAAGGCGGATGCTTATGTCAATCAACTATCTGGTGGTCAAAAACAACGGATCGCAATTGCCCGCGCTTTGGCAATGTCGCCAGACGTTCTGTTATTTGATGAACCGACTTCAGCATTGGATCCCGAAATGGTCGGTGAAGTGTTGAAAGTCATGCAAGATTTAGCGCAAGAGGGCATGACGATGGTCGTGGTGACCCATGAAATGGGCTTCGCACGTGAAGTGGCTGATGAGGTCTGGTTCATGGCCGATAGCCAAATTGTTGAAAAAGGGACACCAGAAGAATTGTTTGATCACCCGCAAGAACCAAGAACCCAACAGTTCTTAGCACAAGTCCTAGCACAATAGTCGTTAAAGTTGCTTTTTAGCCGAAAACACGTAAAATGAAAGAACGAACACTTGTTTTGGATTAAGGAGTGGTGTGTTTTTGGCAAGTGAACATCTTGAACATAAATTAGCATTATTACCAGCTTTGCCCGGTTGTTATTTAATGAAGGATATCAACGCCCAAATTATCTATGTCGGGAAAGCTAAAAATTTAAAAAATCGGGTTCGGTCATACTTCAAGAGTAGTCATGAAGGGAAGACCGCCAAATTAGTTTCTGAAATCGTTGACTTTGAAACCATCATTACGTCGACGAATAAGGAAGCTTTTTTGCTGGAAATTACGTTAATTCAAAAACACCAGCCGTATTATAATATTAAACTAAAGCGGGGCACCGGTTATCCGTATATTAAGATTACCAATGAACGTGATCCGCAACTGTTGATTACGGGGGAAGTCAAGAAAGATGGTGGCTTTTATTTTGGCCCGTATCCCGATGTCTATGCTGCCCAAGAAACGTTGCGCTTCTTACAACGAGTTTATCCCTTGAGACGTTGTCAGGGGCATCAAGGCCGTCCTTGCCTGTACTACCACATGGGCCAGTGCCTAGGTGCTTGTTTTAAAGAAGTTCCGGAGAGTCTGTACGCAATGCAAATCAAAGCGATTAAACGCTTCTTAAACGGCCAGGTCGATCCGGTTAAAAAGAATTTAACGGCGAAGATGACAACGGCGGCTAGCGAGATGCAATTTGAACGGGCGGCTGAATTACGCGATCAACTGCATTACATCGAAGCGACGGTTGAAAAGCAAAAAATTATTTCGAACGATAATACGCCCCGCGATTTATTTGCGTTTTATGTCGATAAAGGTTGGATTTCGATTCAAATCTTCTTTATTCGGCAGGCGCGGTTAATTCGTCGTGAAAAACGCTTATTCCCGTGTGTTAGTACGCCGGAAGAAGAGCTAGCAACCTTTATCTTACAATGGTATAACCGTAAGAATAACGTTTTACCGCGTGAAATATTGGTGCCGACTGGCGTTGAAAAGGCGGTCTTATCTGATATTCTAAAGGTGCCCATTCGGACGCCGCAACGTGGTGAAAAAAAGGCGTTACTCGAATTAGCGCAGAAGAATAGTCGGTTAGTACTAGAAGAGAAGTTCCGATTACTTGAACTCGATAATCGGCAAACGATTGGCGCCCAGAACGAAATTATGGCAGCGCTAGGGTTACCGAATGGCCACGTGATTGAAGCGTTTGATCATTCCCATATCCAAGGGCTGATCCGGTTTCGGCGCTGGTAACTTTTGTGGATGGTCGCGCTGAAAAGAAGTTATACCGTAAATATAAATTGACGGAAACGCCGGAGCGTGCCGGGGCCAATGAAGATGCCAATACGCGTGAAGTCATTCGCCGGCGTTATTCGCGGTTATTGAAGGAAGGTAAACCGCTGCCCGATTTAATTTTGATGGATGGTGGGATTGTTGAACTCAACGCCGCTAAAGACGTCTTGATCAACGAATTGGATTTAGCCATTCCGATTGCCGGAATGGTTAAGAATAATCATCATCGAACGGCCTCGTTGTTATACGGCGAAACGGCGGATCAATTGATTGATCTGGATCCGAAGAGCAAGGTTTCTATTTATTGACCCGGATTCAAGATGAAGTCCATCGATTTGCGATTACTTTCCACCGTCAATTACGCGGTAAAAATTCGTTAAGTTCTAAGTTGGATGATATCCAAGGGGTCGGACCAAAAACCCGGACGAAGTTATTAAAACAATTTGGTTCCTTAAAACACATTAAAGCGGCGACGGTCGACGAGATTGAAGCGTTAGGCATTTCAAAGACGGTTGCACAAACGATTAAACTGTCACTATAAATGCAAAAAACAAGCTGTGACAGAACTTGATTATCAATTGAGTATCAAGTTGAAATAACTGATTATCCAGAACTAAGGATAATCAGTTATTTTGATTTGAACGGAAATTGATGAGTTCTGGCGCGCGTCGAAGAAGCATGTTCACTTAATATTAGAATACTAAGACTTATGTCACAGTTTCTTTTTGGGTTGTGATTGTCGTGCCAATTATGATAATCTAAAGGTAATTTAGGAGCGGGATGTGACGTTGATGAAAAAACAAGTGGTAAAGAATAGTTTGGGAATTATTCTAGGGGCGTTTATTTACGCTGTGGCAATTAATGATTTCTTAATTCCCCATCAAATTGGGGAAGGTGGCGTCACCGGGTTAACTGCGCTTGGCTACTATGCATTAGCGATTCCACCGGCTTTGACCAACTTTGTCTTGAACGGGATTTTGATTATCATTGGGATTCGTTTCTTAGATAAAATCACGATTGGCTATTCAGTCTGGGCGGTCTTTTGGATCTCCATCTTTTTGAAATTACCGCGGCTGATTCATTATCATACGACGCAGACCTTAATTCCAACAATCATCGGCGGGGTTTTAATGGGGATCGCGATGGCAATCATCATTGATTGTCAGGGCACCATTGCGGGCAGTACGATTCTCGCTAAAATCGTCAACCGTTATTTAGGTATTCCGACCGGTAGTGCGATGTTGTTCTTTGATTTGATTGTCGCGATTCCGTCCGGTTTCATTATTGGATTTCAGAATATGTTATTGACGATTATTGAATTGTATCTATCAGCGGTGATTTTAAATCAATTGTTAGCCCGATTTGGGGCCAAACGGGCGGTCACCATTATTTCAGAACAATACGCCCAAATTGCCGCGACGTTATCGAAAGAGTATCATCAAGGGATTACGGTGATTGAGGCCAAAGGTTATTACAGTCAAAATCAACGGCCGATGTTATACGTGATTTGCACGGCGAAACAACTGGCAACAATCGTGCCAACGATTTCGCAGATTGATGCACAGGCTTTAGTGGTGGTTGATGAGGTTCGCAGTGTGCAGGCCGAACAGTTACAACGACTATTATAGAAAGCAAAAAAAGAAGCATTCAGGCGAATGCTTCTTTTTTAGTTGGGCCATTAAATTTCTTTAGCAACTGGTCGCCAGAGGCCTAGGATTAAAGCACTGACGAAGGTCCCGATGAGAACGGCTAAAACGAATAATAAACCGTGATTAGCGAGTGGTGCGACGAAAATACCGCCATGGGGTGCTGGAACGGTAATGCCCCAGAGTTGGGTTAAACCACCGCCAATCGCTGAACCAATCACACTTGAGATAATGACGTGTAAGGGATCAGTTGCGGCGAATGGAATCGCGCCTTCAGTGATGAATGATAGCCCTAAGACATAGTTGGCAAAGGCTTGTTTGCGTTCGCTACCGGTAAATTTATTTTTGAATAATGTAGCAGCAACGGCAATGGCCAATGGTGGCACCATCCCACCAGCCATGACAGCGGCCATTAATGAACCGTCTTTAGTGGTCGTGAAGACCCCAATGGCAAAGGTATAAGCAGCTTTATTGAAAGGACCACCCATATCGACGGACATCATCCCACCGAGGAGGGCGCCTAACAGCAAGGCGTTACCGGCTCCTAAATGGGTTAGGAAAGTACTTAACCAGAGATTGATTTGTGCGAAGATTGGGTTGACCATGAAGAACATGATGAAGCCAACAATTAGTAACCCGAGGACGGGGAAAATCAAAATTGGTTTTAAACCGTCTAACGTTTGAGGCAGATTTTTGAAGGCTTTCTTTAAACCAACAATCACCCAACCAGCGATGAAACCAGCCGCTAAACCACCTAAGAAACCAGCAGGACTCTTAGACGATAAGACGCTGGCAGTGGCTTGACTGGCCATATAACCGCCGACAAACCCGGGCATTAAAGCGGGGCGATCACCAATTGAAATCGCGATATAAGCGGCTAAAACTGGAATTAGGAAGTTAAAGGCGTTATTGCCCAACGAGTTTAAGAAGATAAAGGTTGTTGAGTGGGCGCCGACCGTTTGTTCCAATAGGAACGAGATGGCCATTAAAATCCCACCACCAACGACGAAAGGTAACATATTTGAAACACCATTCATTAAATCCTGATAAACGCGACTCCACAATGATTTCTTGTCGGCATCGGCTTCTTGGCCAGTAGCCGCTTCAGTGGCGTGGAAGATAGTGCCTTCTGAATCCAATGTTTTTTGAATCAATTCTTGTGGTTTCTTAATGCCATCGATGACGGGCCGATTTAAGAGATGTTTGCCATCAAAACGAGGCATTTCCACTTTTTTATCAGCGGCGATAATCACCCCAGTCGCTCGGTTGATATCGTCGGCGGTTAAGCGGTGTTTGACGCCTTCAGAACCGTTCGTTTCAACTTTGATGTCGATGCCCATCTTAGCGGCGGTTTCCTTCAATGCGGCTTCGGCCATGTAAGTATGCGCAATCCCAGTTGGGCAAGCGGTGACCGCAACGATGAAGGGTTTCGTGTCATTAGTGGCAACGGCAGTTTGTGCGGCTTCTTTTGCAGCTTCTTGAGCGTCTTCGGCGTCTTTAGCCGCTTGGGCTTTAGCAAAGAGTGCTTGGACGTCGTCAGGTGTTTGGGCTTGTTTTAAATCGGCGACGAGTTGCGGTTTAATCAATAATGATGAAAGACCGGCCAACGCTTGTAAATGGGTATTATTAGCGCCTTCTGGAGCGGCAATCATGAAGAATAAGTAAACGGGTTGGCCATCGAGTGCGTCGTATTCAACGCCATTTTGACTCTTAGCGAATAAGACGGTCGCACGTTGAACGGCGCTATCTTTCGCGTGGGGCATGGCAATCCCTTCACCAATCCCGGTTGAAGATTGGGCTTCGCGAGCCAGGATGTCTTTGCGATAGAGGGTAGCATCCGTAATGACGCCGGCCGCTTGATATTTAGCAATCATTTCATCAACCGCGCCTTCTTTAGTCGTGGCTTGTAAATCCATGATCATGACGTCTTTTAAAAGTAAGTCTTGGATATTCATAATTGGTCTCCTTTGATGGTTAATTAATCAATTTGTGTGATTTCGATGTGGGGTAATAAGTCGTTGATTTTAGCGGTCGTCGCTAAATCTTCTGAAAAGGCCGTGGCACTGCCACAAGCTAAACTGGTTTTAAAAGCGGCCAAGGCATCGTGGTGTTGCGAGAATGTGCCAACGAAGCCGGCAATCATTGAATCGCCTGCTCCGACCGAATTAATGACTGTCCCTTTTGGTGTGCCGCCTAAGTAGGCGTGTTCTGGTGTGATCAGTAAGGCGCCAGCGCCAGCCATTGAGACTAAAACATGTTGGGCCCCTTTGGTCAGTAATTGACGGCCAGCGGCGATGATTGCTTGATGGTCCGCGAAAGTTGTGTTAAACAATTCCGCTAATTCGTGGTGGTTAGGTTTAATCACGAGGGGCCGATCGGCTAAGGTATCCAGTAACGCTTGACCGGTCGTATCAATCACGAATTCGGCTTGGCGTTCGTGAATTAAAGGCACTAGGTCTTTATAGAATGAAGCGGGGAGATTAGGGGGCAAGCTACCCGACATAAAGACGATATCGCCGGGCTTTAATTGATTGAGCTGTGCTTTGAGCACGTCAACTGCTGCAGTCGGAATAGCTGGCCCTTGACCGTTAATTTCAGTTTCTTCAACCGCGTCTTTGATTTTAACGTTGATGCGGGTATCAGCGGGGACCTGCGTAAACTGACAATCAACGAGCTCGTTATTGAGTTGTTGTTGAATGAAGTCACCGGTAAAACCGCCGATAAAACCGAGCGCCGTACTAGGTAGGTCTAAGGCTGCTAAAATACGAGAGACATTAATGCCTTTACCACCGGGAAGTTTGACGTCTGATTTGACGCGGTTCACTTGGCCGGTGGTTAATTGGTTGAGTTGGATGACGTAATCGATTGATGGATTCGCCGTAATGGTATAAATCACGATAAAACCTCCTGAATATTGGCTTGTTGTTGATAGCGTTGTCGAATGGTTGCCGGTAGTTGATCGGTAATCAGTTGGACTTGTTCTAATTGGGCAAATTTGCTAAAAGAAACGGCTTCAAACTTAGTGTGGTCCGCTAAGACCAGTGTTTGGTTCGCCTGTTGAATCGCAAAGCGTTTGAGCGTGGCTTCTTCGGGATCGGGGGTGGTGAGACCAGCAGCTAAATCAATGCCGTTCGTCCCGAGAATCGCTTGATTAAATTGGAACTGGAGTAAGGCTTCGAGTGCAGCCGCGCCGACCATGGCTTTGGTTTTATTTTTAACCCGACCACCGAGTAAGAAAGTTTGAATCTGATGGTCAGCTAGTAATGAAGCTGTATCAACCCCATTGGTGACCACAGTTAGATTCATTGCGGGGGTCAAATAGGGGATGATGGCCTGAGTTGTCGTGCCGGCATCGAGATAGATGACACAACCTGTTTTAATTTTAGAAGCGGCCAATTGCGCAATTCCAGTTTTCTCATGAACGTTTTTGCTGGTTTTTTCAATTTGTCCTAGTTCTTCTTGCAAGGTATTGATGCGTTTGGCACCGCCATGAATGCGAATCAGTAGTCCTTGTTCTTCTAAAAGTTGAAGATCTCGACGGACAGTTGATTCGGATGTTTTTAATAATTGGCAGAGCGCTTTCATCTTAACGACTTCTTGTTGCTTTAAAAGTTCGATAATTAATTGTTGTCTTTCTTCGGTTAGCATAATGATCTCCTCCGTAAAATCATTATGACATCGTTTTCAAATTAAATCAATCAAAATATTCCAAAAACGTTCAAAAACAATCATTTTTAGAATTAGACCGAAATATTAAATAACAATCGGAAGATGCCATTCGCCTGATTTAACGGGCTAGACCAGTTGTTTAAACAATGTAAGAGCTTTCAAAAGCGCTAGTGATATGCTAAAATAATAGTTAACAGGGTGGTATAGCCCAATTATTAGGAGGTTCTATTCATGGGGAAATTAGGCATTTCGATTTATCCAGAACGGTCAACATTTGACAAGGATGCGGCCTATTTAGCGTTAGCACATCAATACGGGTTCCAACGGGTGTTTACTTCTTTATTAGAAGTGACCGGTGATCAATCAGCGGTTTTGGCCAATTTTAAAAAAGTCGTTGAATATGCGAATCAATTAGGGATGCAAGTTATGATCGATATTAATCCCGGTTTATTCAAACAACTCAATATTTCATATGATGATTTAAGTTTTTTCCACGACTTAGGGGCTTGGGGCATTCGGCTAGATAACGGCTTTACGGGTGCTGAAGAAGCTAAGATGACGCGTAATCCATATGATTTAAAAATTGAAATTAATATGAGCCAAGGAACGAGTTACGTTGATAATATTATGAGTTACTCGCCTAAACGGGCCAACTTATTAGGCTGTCATAATTTTTATCCGCATCGTTATTCAGGTTTAGGGGAAGATTTCTTTAAACAATGCACGGCCCAATTTGCCCAATACAACCTTAATACGGCGGCGTTTGTAAATTCACACGAAGCGACTTTCGGACCATGGCCAACGCAAGATGGGTTACCAACGATGGAAGCTGATCGTGATTTGCCAATCGCAACGCAGATGAAACATTATCTATTAATGGATAACATCGACGACATCATTGTCGGGAATGCCTATGCCTCCGAAGCGGAATTAAAGACGATGCAAACGATTTTCAATGCGGAATATCCAGCGATTCAAATCGAAGTTGCGGCCGATATTACGGCTGATGAACGCCAAGTCTTATTTGAAAGTCTCCATAGCTACCGGGGTGATCGTTCAGAATATCTATTGCGGTCGACCATGACTCGCGTGATTTATAAGGATTTACCATTTGCAGCGCACAATACGATTGATATTCAACGCGGCGATATTTTGATTGATAATGTCGGTTATGGTCAATATAAAGGCGAAACCCAAATTGCCTTACAAGCGATGCACAATGATGGCCGGGTCAACGTGGTTGGCCACATTGCACCAGAAGAACAATTCCTATTAAGTTATTTAAAACCATGGAGTAACTTTAAATTGGTACCGGTTAATCAATAAGTTTTAGGAAAGAATGTGGCAAAATGCCCATTCTTTTTTGCGTTCTGACGGTTGTCTGTTTACTTTTGGTCTAAATTTCGGTAGTATATAAGGTACTGTTTAGAACAAGAAGGAGTCAAAATAATGTTTGTAGATCAAGTCAAAATTGATGTGAAAGCTGGTAAAGGCGGCGATGGTGCGGTTGCATTTCGTCGTGAAAAGTTTGTGCCACTTGGCGGACCAGCCGGTGGTGATGGTGGTCGTGGCGGTAGTGTCATTTTAGTCGTAGACGAAGGTTTACGAACATTAATGGACTTCCGTTACAAACACCATTTCAAGGCCAATAGCGGTGGTAACGGCCAAAATAAACAAATGTACGGTCACGGGGCAGAGGATACCTTTGTTCAAGTGCCGCCTGGTACAATTGTGCGCGATGCCGATACCCATGAACTATTGGGCGATTTAACTGAGAATGGTCAAAAATTAGTCATCGGTCGTGGTGGCCGTGGCGGTCGTGGCAATATGCGTTTTGCGAATGCTAAAAATAGCGCGCCAGAAGTTGCCGAAAATGGTGAACCTGGTGAAGAGCGTAGTATTCAATTAGAATTGAAAGTGTTAGCGGATGTTGGCTTAGTTGGATTCCCATCAGTTGGGAAGTCAACGTTATTGTCAGTCGTAACGAGTGCTAAACCCAAGATTGCCAGCTACCAATTTACAACCTTGGTCCCTAACTTAGGGATGGTGCAATTGGATGATGGCCGCGATTTCGTGCTTGCCGATTTACCCGGTTTAATCGAAGGCGCTTCAGACGGTATTGGTTTAGGAATTCAATTCTTACGCCACGTTGAACGGACGCGCGTTGTCCTTCATTTAGTTGAAATGGACGAACAAACGGGCCGTGATCCTTATGAAGATTACGAACAAATTAATCATGAATTAGAAACCTATGATCCTAAAATTTTAGAACGTCCACAAGTAATTGTCGCGACTAAAATGGATCTACCCGGTTCTGCCGAATTATTAGCTGATTTTAAAGCTAAATTAGCAGCTGCTGGTAATACTCATGAAATTTTTGAAATTTCTAGTATTACCCATCAAGGGGTTCAACCTTTGATGAACAAAACGGCTGATTTATTAGCGGACACTGCTGAATTCCCAATGGGGGATGAAGAAGCAACCGAAGCCCAAAAACTATATCAATATCAACCAGAAGGCCCTGCTTTTGAAATTGAACAAGACGAAGAAGGGACCTTTATTATTACGGGTGCTAAGGTTGAAAGACTCTTTAAGATGAGTAATTTAACCCATCAAGATGGCGTCATGCGTTTTGCACGTCAATTGCGTTCAATGGGGATTGATGAAGCCTTACGCGAGGCCGGTGCTCACGATGGTGACTTAGTAGCACTTGATAACTTTACGTTTGAATTTGTTGAATAATAAATAAGTGTGTTGGCACGTTATCGATTGCCTATCAAGTTGAAAGAGCTGATTATCCAGAAACTAAGGATAATCAGCTCTTTTGATTTGAACGGCCATTGATGCCTTCTGGTGCGCGATAAAGAAAAACCGCGTTAAATGTGAGCCTGTTAAGACTTCGATCACAGACTTTTTGCGACACACTGACAAAAAAATTATTGAAAATGTAGGCAGTTAACTAAAACATTGCTATAATAAGGCTTATCAGAATACAGAGTGGGTAGAGAAATGGTTGGAAAGAAACGTTTGAAAAACAGCCGGTATATCAGCGGCTTTGATGGGTTACGGGCAATTGGCTTAATCGGGGTCATCTTGTATCATTTGATGCCCTATACCTTTACAGGTGGTTATTTAGGCGTGCCGATTTTTATGGTTGTCTCTGGTTACTTGATTACTGATTTATTGGTCCAAGAGTGGCAGCAGAATAATTGGGTCAATTTGAAGAGCTTTTATGTGCGGCGGATTAAGCGCCTTTATCCGGGATTACTAACGATGTTACTGGCGACTAGTGCGTACATTACGTTGTTTCAAAGGCAATTGTTATACCAGTTACATGAAATGGTCATCACCAATATTTTATACGTTTATAATTGGTGGCAAATTGGGCATGGTCAATCCTATTTTGACCGGTTTGCCAATAATGAATCACCCTTTACGCATTTATGGACGTTATCAATTGAAGGTCAATTTTACTTAGTTTGGCCGTTTGTCGTGGTTGCTTTAATCGTTGGGATTAAAAAGAAAAACCGAATTGCCCAGATTTTGTTAGGCTTAAGTGTAGTGTCCGCCGTTTGGATGGCGATTTTGTATCAGCCCGGCGCTGACCCGAGTCGCTTATATTACGGAACGGATACCCGTGTCTTTTCAATCCTATTAGGCGCAGCCACCGCTTTTGCTTGGCCTTCAACGGCGCTTAAGCAAAAAGTCGTCGCACAACAACGACTATTATTAGACGGCGTCGGGTTAATCAGTGCGGCACTATTATTGGTTTTAATGTTTAATCTCGATGCCGAAAATGTCTGGGTTTACCGCGGTGGCATGTGGTTATTTAGTGTAATCGTTTGTTTACTAGTGGCCGTGGTGGCCCATCCGGGTTCGGATTGGAATCGCGTATTGACCAATCCGGTTTTTAATTGGTTGGGGAAACGCAGTTATGGGATTTATCTCTATCAATTTCCGGTCATGATTTTTTTTGAAAGTTATTTTAAGAACATCGCCGATCATCCCATTTTGTATCCGGTGATTGAAGTCGCAATTATTTTCGGGATTACCGAATTATCATACCGGTTGATTGAACAACCACTCGCGCATTATCAATACGCTAAGTTATGGGGTCAATTCCGTCAATTCTGGGCGCATCCAAAATGGAATCGCAAGGTGGGCTTCATGACCGGTCTATCATTGATTGGTTTAATCGCACTAGTGGGGTTAATGCAAGCCCCTAGCCAAGCGGCGCCGAATACTCATAAATCAGCGTTGGCGGTCAATATTCAGAAAAATAAAAAAGCCAACGCTAAAAAGAAGGCCGCGTTAATCGCGAAAGCTAAAAAGGCCAAAGGCAAAACGCAGACACCAACAGATCAAGCAGCTGAAGCGGCCGCAAAAAAGAATCCGGTCAATCAGGAATTTGAAAAATATGGGGTCACCCAAGTGGCTTTGCAAAAAGCCCAAAAATTACCGGTCACGGCAATTGGTGATTCGGTCTTGTTAGATGCAAGTGAGTCGTTACAACAAGTCTTCCCCAATATGATTGTGGACGCCGCTGTCGGGCGGCAATTGTACAAGAGTACGCCGATTATTAAGGATTACGTCCAAAAAGGGGCGATGAGCAGTACTGTTTTAATTAGTTTAGGGACGAATGGTTCCTTTACTGCAGAACAGTTAAATCAATTCATGACGGCGATTGGTAGCCAACGCCAAGTCTATTGGTTAAACACCTTCGTACCAACCCGGCCTTGGCAAAATGATGTCAATGAAATGTTAAAAGGGGCGGTTAAAAAGTATCCGAACTTAACGGTGATTGATTGGTACGGCCAAGCCAGCAAACATGGCGATTGGTTCTACCAAGATCAAGTGCACCCCAACCCAACTGGTGTGAAAGAATACACGGCGATTGTCGCCAAAGCACTGGTTCAAAAATAAATAGTTTGTTATGTAGACAAGGATGGAAGAGTTTAATGGAATTAGAATTTTTAGGAACTGGCGCTGGTGTCCCCGCACGACAACGAAACGTCACGAGTGTTGCATTGAAATTATTGGATGAACGCAATGAAATCTGGCTGTTTGATGTCGGGGAAGCAACGCAACATCAAATTTTAAAGACAACCTTGAAACCACGAAAAGTCAAAAAAATCTTTTTAACGCATTTACACGGTGACCATTTGTTTGGGTTACCGGGCTTCTTATCAAGCCGTTCGTTTCAAGGTGGCGATGAACCTTTAATAATCTACGGCCCAAAAGGTATTGAAGAATACGTCCGAACCAGTTTGAAAATTTCTGAGAGTCATTTAACGTATCCGTTGAATTTCGTCGTATTGCCGAATAAAGGCATCTTGTTAGACGATGAAACTTTTCGGGTTGAATGTGCCAAATTAGACCATCGGATTGCTAGTTATGGGTTCCGGATTATTGAAAAGGACCATCCAGGTGAGTTGCAGGTCGCTAAATTACAGGCAGATAGTGTGCCGGCGGGACCGGTTTATGCCAAGATAAAGAAAGGCGAAACCGTTACGCTAGCTGATGGCCGTCAAATTAACGGTCAAGATTATATCGGGCACGCTCAAAAAGGCCGGATTGTGACCATTATCGGGGATACCCGCAATTGCGAAGCGATTGTGCCATTAGCGGCTAACGCGGATGTGTTAGTCCATGAAAGTACCTTTGGCAAACAAGAACAAAAAATTGCACATCAATATTATCATTCAACGAATATTAACGCAGCTAAAGTCGCTAAAAAAGCGCAAGTCAATCGTTTATTGTTGACCCATATTTCAGCTCGGTATCTGGGCCAAGCCGTCCGAGAATTACAAAACGATGCGCGGGCGATTTTTAAGAATACAAAGGTTGTTAGCGATTTAGATATTTATGATATCCCATTTCACGGTCGAAAGGATGAATAAACATGGTTAAATTAGCAGATCTACAGGATTTAAAACAAAATGTAATTGTGATTACAGGCGGTTCATCAGGTTTGGGCAAGGCCATTGCCTATGAAGCAGCGAGCCAAGGAGCGGTGATTGTGGTCTTAGCCCGGCGTCAAGCCGAGTTGCAAATCGTGCGCGATCAATGCCAAGCGTTATCAGGCAACCCGCTTATGCTTACCAATTGGATGTCAGCAATCCAGAAATGATTGAACAAGTCGTTGGCCAAATTGAAAATGATATTGGTCGCGTAGATGTGCTAGTCAATGCCGCTGGTTTTGGTCATTTTGAAACGGCGCTTGAAACACCGATGGCAACGGTTGAACAAATGTTTCGAGTCAACGTGTTAGGGTTGATGTATTTAACGCGGGCACTCGGATCGTTAATGGTTGATCAAGGCGTTGGCCAAATTATTAATATTGCTTCAATGGCGGGTAAAATGGCGACTCAAAAGTCAGCGATTTATTCAGCGACTAAATTTGCCGTGATTGGTTATTCGAATGGGTTGCGCTTAGAATTGAAACCATTAGGCGTCCAAGTCACCACGGTCAATCCGGGTCCGATTGATACGGACTTTTTCAAGATTGCCGATCAAACCGGTCAGTATTTAGAAACGGTTGATTGGATTGTGCTTGATCCTGAACGATTAGCGAAACGGATTGTCAGAGCGATTGGTCATCCAAAACGTGAAATTAACGCGCCGTTCTTAATGAGTGCCGCTGCCCAATTATATGATTTAGCCCCTAGTGTGGGTGATTATCTAGCCAGTACGATATTCAATCAAAAGTGAGGAGCATTTAAATGAAAAAACAAGGTCGTTTAATTACTGTTTTAGGATTAGCGTTGATTGTTGTGATTTTTGCCGTATTAAATGTGGCGCCAGTCGCGGTCAACTTTGGGTTTGCCCACGTCCAATGGCCGTTGATTATTGTCATCATCGTCTCGTTGTTAATTGGGGCGATCATTACGTTCTTGGCTGCCACGGGGAGTACGTTGAGTCAAAAGAAAATGCATAAACAATTGACCCAAGAATTAGCGAAAGCCCAAGCAGAACAAGCCGAAACGGTTCAAAAAGCGGTTGATGCAGCGACTGCAAAGGCGCAAAAGCAGTTTGATCAAGCGTTAGCCGATAAAGAAGCTGAAGTGCATGAATTACACGCCAAGATTAATCAAATTTCGCAAACGAGCGATCATCATAACGCTTAGTTTTAAACAAGTAGCGAGTGCCATCCGATAATCGGGTGTGTGCTCGCTTTTTTAATTGGACTAAAGTCTGATTTAGAAGCAAATCACTTGAATGTTTGACCTATTTTGACTATTATAATAATAGTTAGTCAAACAACTAACGTTAATTCAAAAATAAACTTAAAAAGGAATGACGTTTATGAATCCAGAACAAATGACTCAGGCAGTTCAAGATGCCATTGCCGAAGCACAAAAAATTGCAATGACACGGCACCAAACAGAAATCGATATTCCCCATCTTTTTAAATTTTTGATTCAACCGCAACAATTAGGCCAACAGATTTATCAAGAAGCCGGCGTTGATTTAGCTGGTTTAGAAGCCGAAATTGATCGCGAAATCGATGCGATTCCAACGGTTGAAGGTCAAAGTCAATATGGGCAGAATGTTTCGAAAAATCTATACCAAGTTTTAACGGAAGCCGAGAAATACAAAAAAGAATTTCAAGATGAATATCTATCAACCGAAACGCTCATTTTGGGCTTAATGGCGCTTAAATATCAACCAATGGTCCAATATTTAAACCAACAACAAGTAACACTCAAAACGTTGAAAGCAGTCGTGACTAAATTAAGAGGAGGGCAACGAGTGACATCTAAAAACCAAGAAGATAATTATCAAGCATTAGCGAAATACGGGACGGACTTAGTCAAAGCGGTTCGTTCTGGTAAAATGGATCCAGTCATCGGTCGGGATGAAGAAATTCGCGATGTGATTCGGATTTTATCGCGTAAAACGAAAAATAACCCGGTTCTAATCGGTGAACCAGGGGTTGGTAAAACGGCAATCGTCGAAGGCTTAGCGCAACGAATTGTCCGAAAAGACGTGCCCGAAAACCTTAAGAACAAGACGATTATTTCGTTAGATATGGGGAGTCTGATTGCCGGCGCTAAATATCGTGGTGAATTTGAAGAACGGCTAAAAGCTGTTTTAGCTGAAGTTAAGAAGAGTGAAGGCCAAGTCTTGCTCTTTATTGATGAAATTCATACGATTGTTGGTGCGGGTAAAACTGAAGGCAGCATGGACGCTGGTAATCTATTGAAGCCGATGCTAGCCCGGGGGGAACTCCACATGATTGGGGCGACAACGCTCGATGAATATCGTCAAAATATTGAAAAAGACAAAGCGCTTGAACGGCGCTTCCAAAAAGTCTTAATTCAAGAACCAACCGTTGAGGATACGATTAGTATTTTGCGGGGGTTAAAAGAACGCTTCGAAATTTTCCACGGCGTCCGAATTCATGACAACGCCTTAGTCGCCGCTGCAACGTTGTCGAACCGTTACATTACCGATCGTTTCTTACCAGATAAGGCGATTGATTTGGTCGATGAAGCCAGTGCGAATATCAATGTCGAAATGAATTCACAACCAACTGAATTAGACCAAGCAACGCGCCAATTGATGCAATTAGAAATTGAAGAGGCGGCCTTGAAGAAGGAAACGGATGCCGCTTCCCAAAAACGGTTGGCTGAAACCCAAAAACAATTAGCCGATTTACGTGAAACCACGAATAGTTTGAAGATGCGTTGGGAAACCGAAAAGGCTGATTTGAATTTAATCAACGATAAAAAAGCAGAAATTGATGCGGCTAAACATGAATTAGAGGACGCGCAAAGTAATTACGATCTTGAAAAGGCCGCGAAATTACAACACGGGACCATTCCGCAACTCGAACAAGCGTTAGCCAAGCTTGAACAGGATGAAAAACCAGAGGACTGGATGGTTCAAGAATCAGTCACTGAAAATGAAATTGCCGCAGTGCTCAGTTCACAAACGGGTATTCCAGTCGCTAAATTAGTGGCCGGCGATCGGCAAAAACTTTTAAAACTAGCGGATCATTTGCATGAACGCGTGGTTGGGCAAGACCAAGCAGTCAATGCGGTCACAGATGCCGTTTTACGGGCGCGTGCTGGCTTGCAGAACCCTAGCCGGCCATTGGGCTCATTCTTGTTCCTAGGCCCAACTGGGGTTGGTAAAACGGAATTGGCGAAGGCACTCGCCGAGGACCTATTTGATTCTGAAAAACACATGGTTCGAATTGATATGAGTGAATATATGGAAAAATATTCCGTTTCACGCTTAGTCGGGGCGGCACCAGGTTATGTAGGTTATGAAGAAGGCGGCCAACTGACTGAAGCGGTGCGCCGTAATCCATATACGATTGTCTTGTTAGATGAGATTGAAAAGGCCCATCCGGATGTCTTTAATATCTTGTTGCAAGTTTTAGATGACGGCCGTTTAACGGATTCACAAGGTCGCACGGTTGATTTTAAGAATACGATTATCATCATGACGTCTAACCTTGGTTCAGAATTATTATTAGACGGTGTCGATGAACAAGGTCAAATTTCAGAAGTAACGCAAAATCAAGTGCACGCGTTGATTCAAACGAAATTCAAACCAGAATTTTTAAACCGGATTGATGATACAATTATGTTTACACCGTTGAGCTTACTTGATATTCAACAAATTGTGGTCAAAATGGTCGCTGAATTATCAGAACGATTGGCGGATCAAGATATTACGTTGACGATGTCGGACGCCGCTAAAAGTTGGGTTGCCCAAGAAGGGTATGATCCCGCTTTTGGGGCCCGGCCATTACGCCGTTACATCACGAATTATGTTGAAACGCCGTTAGCCAAGAAACTAATTGGTGGCGATATTTTGCCCGATACAACGGTTGAAATTGATTTAAAGGACAATCAATTAGTTTTTAAAGTGTAAATTAACGGTCATTCTCCTTTAGTTCTATGGTATACTGAAAAGAATGGCTATGCTGATGCGATTATCGGATGATTGACTCTGAGGTAAATGATTTGATTTTCATGAAATCACTTGCTCTTATGAGTTAAACATAGTATTATAGAAGTCGCGGACAAAAGTAGTGGGACGGCTGATTAATTTCAACGTCAATTTGGTTAGTTAGGAAAAAGCTTGCTAAATTCCCTGAGTTCGGTATATCATTAATGAATCTAAGATACAAAGGAGTCTGAAAATAATGGCAGTTCCAGCAAGAAGAACATCAAAGACGAAGAAACGTATGCGTCGTGGACATATCAAATTGAACACACCTAACGTACAATTCGATGCAACAAATGGCGAATACCGTGTAAGTCACCGTGTTTCACCAAAAGGCTTTTACAAAGGCGAACAAGTTGTTACACCAAAAGCTAACGACTAATTTCCTTTAGAAGAACGATTATCCCTCGTGGATGATCGTTCTTTTTTTGTGGACTCTAAGCAAATCATTAGAAAACGACTAAAAATGTTTATTAAGATTAGAAAATGATTATAAAACAAAATAATTAGATTAGAAAAGCACTGTATCCGTTTACCCCTAGCCCAATACCCATTAAAATGAAGGGGAGTAATTAGTATTAATGCATCGAGTACGATCACCTTGGTTAATGTTTTAATTAAGGTGGATTAGAAATGGAAGAGGTGTTTTGGATGGCAGAAAAGAAAAAGACGAGTAAGTTGACGTTAGGCGCACTTATTCTAATGATTTTCACGTCAGTCTTTGGCTTTACGAATATCCCGCGTGCATTTTACTTAATGGGATATGCATCAATTTTCTGGTATGTTTTAGCAGCAGTAACCTTCTTCATCCTTATGCATTTATGTTAGGGGAAATGGGAGCCGCTTTTGGGGAAGCCAAAGGTGGGATTTACTCATGGATGGAGAAATCAGTTAATGCGAAGTTTGCCTTCATCGGCACCTTCATGTGGTTTGCTTCTTACATTATCTGGATGGTCAACGTTGGTAACGGGATTTGGATTCCATTATCAAATGCGATTTTCGGGGTTGATAAGACGCAGAGCTGGTCAATCTTTGGTTTGACTAACGGGGTTCAAACGTTAGGTATTTTAGCAATTATTTGGATTATCGTAATTACCTTTGTCACTTCTAAAGGGTTGGACAAAATCAAAAAAGTAACAAGTATCGGTGGGACTGCGATTACGTTAATTAACGTCATTTTATTCTTAGGCGGGATGTTAATCCTAGTACTTAATAAAGGCGTTATGGCACAACCAATCACGGCTCACGCCTTTTTCCAATCACCAAACGAAAGTTATACGTCGATGATTCAAGTCTTTAGTTTCGTCGTCTTCGCAATCTTCGCTTATGGTGGTTTAGAAGTTGTTGGTGGGTTAGTTGATGAAACTGAAAATGCGAAAGTCAACTTCCCTAAAGGTTTGGCAATTTCAGCAATTGTCATTGCCATCGGTTACGCCATCGGGATCTTTATGATGGGGACTTTTACTAACTGGGACTTCACTTTTGCTGCTAATAGCGGTTTTGCGAAAGCAACCGGTTCAACAGCGCAAGTCACATTAGGTAACGTGGCTTACATCGCTATGAATAACATGGGTTACCAATTAGGATTAGCCTTAAACCTAAGCCAACACGCTGCAATTCAAGTTGGGATTTGGTTAAGCCGTTACATGGGCTTGTCAATGTTCTTAGCGCTTTCTGGTGCGTTCTTCACGTTGATCTTCTCACCATTGAAGACATTGATTGAAGGGACACCTGCTGAATTATGGCCTAAGTCATTCACTAAGAAGAACGAACACAATATGCCAGTTAACGCGATGAAAGCTCAAGCAGCAATCGTGATTGTCATTATTGCTTTCGTTGCCTTTGGTGGTAAAAACGCTGCTATATTCTTTGAAATTTTAACAGCGATGACTAACGTTTCAATGACGTTACCATACATGTTTGTCGCTTTTGCTTTCTTCGGTTTCAAGAAGGACGATTCAATCGAAAAACCATTTACAATTTATAAAGGTAAGACCTTCTATAAATTCTGTGTCATTATGGTCATGTTTACGGTTGGGTTTGCGAACGTCTTTACGATTATTCAACCCGCAATTGATGGCAATATTAAACAAACATTGTGGTCAATCGCTGGACCGGTCTTCTTTACGGTTGTTGCATGGTTCATGTTCAGTCGTTACGAGAAGAAAATGAAATTGAAAGCTTAATTCTAAAAGGTTGTCCAGTGGGCAACCTTTTTTAATACTAAAAACATGACAACTCGTCATTAATCCTTGAAAAAATCAGTTAAAAAGGGTACGCTGAACAAGCTAATCTATAAGATGAAAAGGTGACGAGAAATGAAAAAGACAATGCTAGCAATCGCTAGTTTAGGGTTACTGGGTGTACTAGCGGGTTGTGGTCAAGCCCAATTAACGACTAGTAAAACCAATTATCAACAAAATGGAATGGTCGCTGTGGTCAAAGGGACCGCGGCTAAAAAGGCAACGTTAACGTACCAAATTGATCAAGCCAAAGCTAAAAAAGTAACGGTTAAAAGTGGCACCTATGTCATTCAAGTGCCTGCAACCACTCAAAAACAAACGGTGACGATCAAGGCGAAGACGGCTCAAAAAACAACGACCAAAAAAGTAACGGTCGCGGCGGGTAAAACGTTAGGCGATTACCGAACAGTTGTTGGCACTTATAATCAAGCGTTAGTTGGCATGGCACTTTCTAAGGACGACCAAGCTAAAGCGCAATCGCTCCAAAAACAAACACAAGCGCTTAAAGACGGTCAAGCTACGGCCGATCAGTTGACCGAGTTGCAAACGACGCAACAGGCCGTTCAAGCTGCCATGATTAAAGCGCAGCAAACGCAAGCTAAACAATTGTTGCCAACTAAGGTGGACGATGGCGTGCAACAGTTGCTTAAGACTAAAAATACAACGATTCGGGCCAACGTTCAAGATGATCAGATTCTAGGGTTGACCTTGATTGCACCGGTTAAGGCGTTGGAAAATAAAGCGGCCCTTAAAGAATTTGGGATTAGCTTTACGTTGTTGGCTAAAGCAACCGGGGCTGACGCGACTAAAGTGATGCATGAATTTGAACAATTCACCAAGAAGAGTCAAAAAGATAATCAAACGACAATGAAGACGATTCATTCAAACGGGGTTAATTTTAATACTGGTTTTTCAGCCAGTGATTTATACATCTACATTACGAAATAAATAAAAATAAAGCGCCCAATCAGCCAGTATTTCGGTTGATTGGGCGCTTTATTGATATAACTTAATCAATGATTAAGCGATTTTTTTAGGTAAAACAAGTGGTAATAGGTTCAAGATTAATCCGAACAAGACGGAAACAATCAGCGTTGTTTGTACACTAAAGTCTGTTTTGTCTAATTTAGAACCGATAAAACCAAGGACGAATCCAAAAATGAGTGTCCAGATGAGGTTCATAACGTATTTCATGGTTGGCCTTCTTTCTTTGATCCAATTCTATGATATTGTAACACGTTTTGGAAAGAGATTCATTCGAAATAATTTGGTATACTAGAATTATTCAAAAAAGACTCCGGAGAAAGAAGGCGCGTTTGATGACGTTTGTTCAGTTGCAAGTTAAAAGTACGTATACGCTTTTAGAAAGTACGACTAAAGTAGCTGATTTGGTTCAAACGGCCAAAGAGCAAGGCTATCAAAGTTTAGCGTTGACCGATACGAACGTGGTTTACGGCCTAGTTGATTTTTATAAGGCAGCTCAAGCGGCCGACATCCAACCAATACTCGGTTTAACGATTGAAGTTGGTGGACTGCAACAACTCGAGGAACGTTTTCCGCTTATTTTGTTAGCGAAAGATCAAGTGGGTTATCAACATCTTTTACAAATTTCATCGCAAATTATGTGTCAAACTGAAATGGTTAGTTTTGAAGCCATTCAAAAATTATTGAGCCATTTAATTGTCATCACCCCAGCCCAAAAAAGTGAAGTTGTCCGTTTGTTATTGCAAGACGCTGACCAACAAGCACAAGCCTATTTAGCCCAATTAAAGGCGGCGGTTGATGCCGACAGTCTTTATTTAGGAATCAGTGATAAACAGGCCGCTAGTCCACAACGGACGGGTTTAATCGCGTTGAGCCAAGCCAGTCAAGTGCCGTTAGTGGCGCTAGGTGATGTTCGTTACTTGCAACCAACAGACGCTTTTTCAGTTCAAGTATTGCAACACATTAAAGCGGGGACCCAAATTAATTTACAAACGACTGATCAGGAGCAACCAGGGGGCTATTATCTGCAGAGTGCAACGCAGATTACCGCTGAATTTGAAGCGTTGGCATTAGCTGAAGCAGTCCAAAATACGCAAACCATCGCGGCGGCTTGTCAGGTCGAATTAACCTTCAAACGGGCTCAACTTCCTCGATTTGAAACGCCGCAGCAAGAATCCGCGAATGATTATTTAGAAACGCAAAGTCAAAGTGGTTTAGAGGCGCGATTTGCAGGGGCGTCAGTGCCGGCTGAATATCAATCGCGGTTACAATACGAACTCAAGGTCATTTTCGAGATGGGTTTTGCCGATTATTTCTTGATTGTTGCCGATGTTATGGCACACGCACATCAACAACAGATTATGACCGGACCAGGTCGGGGATCGGCTGCGGGTTCATTAGTGGCTTACGCATTAGCGATTACCGATGTCGATCCCATTCAGTACCAACTGCTGTTTGAACGATTCTTAAACCCGAACCGCGCGAATATGCCGGATATTGATTTAGATATTCCGGATAATCGCCGTGATGAAGTCTTGGATTACGTTTATCAGAAATACGGCTATAATCATATGGCCCAGATTATTACTTTTGGGACCTTGGCGGCGAAGATGGCCTTGCGCGACGTCGGCCGAGTTTTTGGGCTCAGTCAATTTGAAATGAGTAGTTGGTCTAAGGCAATTCCGAATGTCTTAAAAATCAGTCTACAAGAAGCCTATCAACAGTCGCAAGTCTTACAAAATTTGGTCGCCGATAGTCAGCAAAATCGGTTGTTATTTGAAACCGCTCAGCGAATTGAAGGCCTACCCCGGCATTATTCAACGCATGCGGCTGGGATTGTGTTAAGTCAGGCACCGTTGACCGATACTGTAGCGCTTCAAAGTGGTGGGGACGCGATTGAACTTACCCAATTTCCGATGGGCAACGTTGAAGAATTGGGTCTGTTGAAAATCGATTTCTTAGGCTTACGTAACTTGGGTATTTTAGCCAATATCGTTAAATTAGTCGGTCAACAAACCGGCCAATCATTTGATCCACATCAGATACCGTTGGACGATCAAGCAACCTTGGCGCTCTTTCAACAGGGGGATACTAACGGGATTTTTCAATTTGAATCGGCCGGGATTAAAAATGTGTTACGCCGGTTGAAACCGACTTCGTTTGAAGATATCGTTGCGACCGATGCGTTGTACCGACCAGGGCCAATGGAGAACATCGACACGTTTATTGCGCGTAAAAATGGTCAAGAACCAGTGACCTATCCTGATGATTCACTAGCGACGATTCTAGCGCCAACCTATGGCATTATTGTCTATCAAGAACAAGTCATGCAAGCGGCTTCTGAGATGGGCGGATTTACGTTAGGGGAAGCCGATTTACTCCGGCGGGCGATGAGTAAAAAGAAAAAAGCGGTGATTGACGCTAACCGGACTAAATTCATTCAAGGCGCGCTTGAACGGGGGCATAGCGAAGCCGTTGCGACGAAGGTCTACGACTATATCGAACGGTTTGCTAATTACGGCTTTAACCGGTCACACGCGGTCGCTTACAGTAAGATTGCGTATTGGTTAGCCTATTTAAAAGTCCATTATCCAGCAGCCTTTTTTGCGGCCTTGTTGAATGCGGTGTTGAACCAATCGACTAAGACTAAAACCTATCTCACCGAAGCGAAGAAACGGCAGATTACGGTTCGGCCACCGGATATCAACCGGAGTCAACGGTATTTTAAGTTGGATGATGATGGCATTATATTCGGTTTGTATAGTATCAAAGGGCTACGTCGCGATTTTGTTGTATCGATGCTGACGGAACGCCAAACCAACGGTCCGTATCAATCGTTGTTACAATTTTTACAACGAATCGATCGTAAATTTTTAAAGTCGGATAATTTGACGGCACTGATTTACAGTGGCGCGTTTGACGGGTTTAACGCGAATCGGAATCAATTGTTGACGAATTTGCCAGACTTATTAGACAGTATCCAATTGGCGGGCGATAGCTTGGATTTATTCGAAGTTCTCGCGCCCAAACCTAAAGATGTACCGAATTTAACGTTGACTGAACGACTCGATAAAGAAGCAGAGTATTTAGGCACCTATCTATCGGGTCACCCAGTCGAAAAATACGAACGGACGCGGCGGTATTACCATATTCCGGCAATCAGCGAACTCCACGCCGGACAAAATGTGCGCTTGGTCCTCTTCATTCGGCGCATTAAAGTGATTCGGACTAAAAAAGGCGATCAGATGGCGTTTGTCACTGGGCAAGATGCGACGGGGGAAATCAGTATCACGATCTTTGCGAATCTCTATCAACAAGTCGCAAGTTGGTTAGCAACGGAACAAGTGTTGCTGGTGACCGGGAAGATTGAAGAACGGCGCGAGTTGCAAATCGTTGCGAATCAGATTCAATTAGCGGATGACGTTCAAAAGGGCTTGCCAAAAGCCACGCTGTATTTGCGGGTCCAAACCGCGTTGACGATTGACCAGGAACGCCAGCTATATCGGTTGTTGGAACAGCAGCCCGGTCAGGTGCCTGTTATCTTGTATAATGCTGCGACGAAACAATCAATTTTGTTGAAAGAACATTATTGGGTGAATGGTCAGTCGACATTAACGACGGCGCTTACAAGCCTGTTAGGAACGGGAAACGCCATTTTAAAAGGCTTTTTAGAATCATAAAATGAAAACATCTTTCGGAAAAAGTTCGCAAAATACAAGACTTCTTTTCTGAAAAGTGATACTATATTAGTGACTTTGAAATGACCAAATGGTTTTTTCAAGTAAAATATTTGCCTGGGGTGAAAAGATGAAACGCATAGGTATTTTGACAAGTGGTGGGGATGCACCTGGTATGAACGCTGCAATCCGTGCCGTTGCAAGAAAAGCAATGCATGAAGGCCTTGAAGTCTATGGTATCAATTACGGTTTCGCTGGTTTAGTGGCCGGTGATATCTTCAAGATGGATCCAATTACAGTTGGTGACAAGGTTCAACGTGGCGGTACTTTCTTGTATTCAGCTCGTTATCCAGAATTTGCACAAGTCGAAGGACAACTAAAAGGGATCGAACAACTCAACAAGTTTGGGATTGAAGCCTTGGTTGTTATCGGCGGTGACGGTTCTTATCACGGTGCACTTCGTTTGACAGAACATGGTTATAACACAATTGGACTACCAGGAACAATTGATAATGATATTCCATTTACTGACCAAACAATCGGTTTTGATACAGCGGTTAACACGGTGCTTGAATCAATCGATAGAATCCGCGATACAGCTGCCAGTCACGAAAGAACTTTCGTGGTAGAAGTGATGGGTCGTGGTGCTGGTGATATCGCATTGTGGGCCGGCGTTGCCGGTGGCGCACAAGATATTATTATTCCAGAACATGATTTTGATGTAAAAGCAGTGGCTGACAAATTACGTGCTTCACGTGAACATGGTCAAAAACATGCCATCATCGTATTAGCTGAAGGCGTGATGCATGCTGATGAATTTTCAGAAAAATTATCTGAATACGGCGATTTCCACTTACGTTCAACTGTCTTAGGACACGTTGTCCGTGGTGGTTCACCAACAGCTAGCGATCGTGTTTTAGCAAGTCGTTTGGGCTCAAAAGCAGTTGAATTATTGCTTGAAGGCAAAGGCGGTTTGGCGTTAGGGATTGAAAAGAATGAAATTATTGCACATGATATTACAGACTTGTTCAATCACAAGCATCACGCTCAATTAGGGTTGTACGATTTAAACGCTGATTTAGCATACTAGTAACGTTTCACAATAAATTTGTTAAAATGACTGCAAAGTCTTTTAAAAAAAGAGACATAAAAGGAGAGACTCCACTTATGAAAAAAACCAAGATCGTAAGTACACTTGGTCCCGCAAGTAATAGTGTAGAAATCATCACAAAATTAATCGAAGCAGGCGCTAACGTATTCCGCTTTAACTTCTCACATGGTGATCATGAAGAACATTTAAGCCGAATGACAATGGTTCACGAAGCTGAAAAATTAACTGGTAAAACAGTTGGTATCATGTTAGATACAAAGGGTGCTGAAATTCGGACAACTGTTCAAGTTGGTAAGAAATTTGAATTACACACTGGCGAAACAGTGCGCATTTCAATGGACGATACACTTGAAGGAACGCCTGAAAAGATTGCTGTTACTTACCCAGGTTTATTCGCTGATACACACGTTGGTGGCCACGTTTTAATCGATGATGGTTTAGTGGATCTTAAGATTATTGAAAAAGACGAAGTTGCTAACGAACTTGTTACTGAAGTTCAAAATGATGGTATGGTCGGCTCACGTAAGGGTGTTAACGCACCTGGTGTTTCAATCAACTTACCTGGTATCACAGAAAAAGATGCTAGTGACATCCGTTTTGGTTTAGATAACGAAATTAACTTTATCGCTGCAAGTTTTGTTCGTAAACCTCAAGATGTTTTAGACATTCGTCAATTATTAGAAGAAAAACACATGGAACATGTGCAAATCTTCCCTAAAATCGAATCACAAGAAGGTATCGACAATATTGACGATATCATGAAAGTTTCTGATGGTTTAATGATTGCTCGTGGTGACATGGGTGTTGAAATTCCATTCGAAAACGTACCTTTCGTACAAAAGAGCTTAATCAAGAAGTGTAATGCAATTGGTAAACCAGTTATCACTGCAACACAAATGTTAGACTCAATGCAAGAAAACCCACGTCCTACACGTGCCGAAGTTAATGACGTTGCTAACGCTGTTATGGACGGTACTGATGCAACAATGCTTTCAGGTGAAAGTGCTAACGGTGACTACCCAGTAGAAGCTGTTGCAACTATGGCTCGTATCGACGAACGTACTGAAAAAGCATTAACAGACCGTGATGCTTATGCTTTAAAAGCATACAGCAAAACAAACTTGACTGAATCAATCGGCCAAGCTGTTGCTCATACTGCTCATAACTTAGGCATCAAGACAATCGTTGCTGCAACTGAATCAGGTTCAACAGCACGTATGATTTCTAAATATCGGCCACAAGCTGACATCTTAGCCGTTACATTTGACGAACGTACTCGTCGTAGCTTAACAGTTAGCTACGGTGTTTACCCAGTTGTTGCTAAGAAACCAGCTAACACTGACGATATGTTCAACTTGGCAACACAAACAGCTCAAGAATATGGTTTTGCTAAAGAAGGCGACCTAATCTTGATCACTGCCGGTGTACCAGTTGGCGAACGTGGCACAACTAACGTTATGAAGATCCAATTAATTGGTTCTAAATTAACACAAGGCCAAGGCGTTGGCGATGAAACAATCGTTGGCAAGGCTGTTGTTGCCTCAAACGCTAAAGAAGCTGCTGATAAAGCAGTTGATGGTGGTATCTTAGTTGTTAAATCAACTGATAAAGATTACTTACCAGCAATCGAAAAATCAAGTGCTATCGTTGTTGAAAACGGTGGTTTAACATCACACGCTGCTGTTGTTGGTATCGCTATGGGTATCCCAGTTGTTGTTGGTGCTAAAGATGCAACTGATGCTATCAAAGATGGCGAAGTCATCACAGTTGATTCACGTCGTGGTATCGTTTATCGCGGTGCTACAAACGCGCTTTAATCAACAGGTTCATTAGAACCGATATTTGAAGAAACGTCTGACAAAATGCTTATTTTGTCAGACGTTTTTTTGTGAGTTTCTGAAAATAGTTTTGATAATTTGCTGACAAGGTCCGCGTTTATCGTTACAATAGTAGAGAGACTTTATTGGAGGTCACTATGGAGAGCTGGCTATTTTTAGCGGCGATTTTAATCGTCGCCTTATTAGGTAAAAACCAATCATTAATCATCGCGTCGGCAGTTGTTTTAGCGTTAAAACTATTGCCATTTTCAAACAAACTTTTCCCGATTATTCAGGCGAAAGGGATTAATTTGGGCGTGACCGTCATTTCGGTCGCCATCTTAATTCCGATTGCGACCGGTCAAATCGGCTTTAAGGATTTGTTGAACGCCTTTAAAACGCCGGCCGGGTTTATCGCAGTCGGCTGTGGGGTCTTAGTTGCCGTTCTTTCAGCCAAAGGGGTTGGCTTATTGGCGGCGAGTCCTGAAATGACCGTTGCGTTAGTTTTTGGGACCATTATGGGCGTTGTCTTCTTAAAAGGCATTGCGGCCGGTCCGGTGATTGCCGCTGGTTTGACGTATACAATTTTAACAGTCTTTAATTTAATACCGTTCCACTAAATAAAAAAACGAGGTAAACTATGAATAACTTAATCGGACAAATTATTACCGCCCTAGTCACAGATGAAAACGAAGATGCTTTCTTCGTTCAAAAAGATGGCGTGACGTTAAAGCTTAACAAAGAAGGGCTTGAAACAGTGCCTGAAATCGGTGATACGGTTGAAGGTTTTGCTTATGAGAACTCAAGTCGTGAATTAATCTTGACGACGTTTATTCCAAAATCAAGAGTGGGCCATTACGCCTTTGGTGAAGTCGTTGAAACGCGCCGTGATCTAGGTGTCTTCGTCAATATCGGTTTACCCGATAAGGACATGGTCGTTTCGTTAGATGAATTGCCAACCATCAATAAATTATGGCCCAAACCTGGTGATCGTTTGATGATCGCACTTGAAGTCGATGAAAAAGGTCGGACTTGGGGTAAGATTGCCGATGAAGCCATATTTAGATCAATTTCAAAAGCGGCTAAACCAGAAATGAAGAATGAAAATGTTGAAGGGACCGTTTACCGCTTAAAATTAGTCGGCACGTTCCTATTAACGGATGATTTCTATATTGGTTTCATTCATCCTTCCGAACGCGAAGCAGAACCCCGTTTGGGCCAAATGGTTCAAGGTCGGGTGATTGGTGTCCGACCAGAAGGTAGCTTAAACGTCAGCTTGAAACCACGGGCCTATGAAGAAATCGGTGACGATGCCGAAATGATCATTGCCGTTTTAAAACGCCAACCAGATGGCACGATGCCTTACACCGATAAGAGTGACCCAGACGATATCAAAGGTTATTTTGGGATTAGTAAGGGGAGTTTCAAACGGGCGTTAGGTCGTTTGATGAAGAGCGGTTTAATCGAACAAAAAGACGGTCAAACGCGCTTAACGGATAAAGGTCAAGCTGATTTAACGGACTAATCATTTTGAGTGTAATGGAGTGAAGGAAGTCGATTATGGATAAAACAGCGCAATTAGAAAAAATACGACATCAATTACAACAGGCCGGCTTTAAATTAACCTCACAACGTGAAGCGACCGTTGCCA
Organism: Latilactobacillus fuchuensis DSM 14340 = JCM 11249; assembly: GCF_000615805.1. Taxonomy (GTDB): domain Bacteria; phylum Bacillota; class Bacilli; order Lactobacillales; family Lactobacillaceae; genus Latilactobacillus; species Latilactobacillus fuchuensis. The sequence goes on along the minus strand of NZ_BAMJ01000001.1, from coordinate 31,577 downwards.
TTATTTTAGATCATTATCAGGACCATCTAAGTGCTGAACAAGTGTTTATGTTGACCAAGTCAGTGGCACCAGAAATTGGTTTAGCGACGGTTTATCGAACGCTGGAAATTTTGACGGAATTGCACATTTTAAATAAAATTAGTTTTATTGAAGATGGGATTACCCATTATGATTTATGTGAACCCAATCAAAATAGCCATTTTCATCATCATTTATTGTGCCTGCAATGTGGTCAAATTCAAGAAATTCATGAAGATTTATTGACAGACGTTGAAGCCGAAGTGTTGGCTAAATTTCAATTTGCGGTGTTGGATCATCGGTTAACCTTACAAGGCGTTTGTGACCATTGTCAAACCGTGAACGTGGCCAACGGGCTGCCCGCTAATAAAGTCGACGTGACGCGCCAAATTGACTTAAGTCAGCTATAGTCCGGAGAAAAATATGCAAACGTTAATTGAAGACTATTTACACTATTTAAAGATTGAACGTGGCCTATCGGATAATACCCGGAGTAGTTATCGCCAAGATTTATTCCAATTTACGGCCTATTTAGAACAACAGCAGTTAACCGGATTTACGCAGGATCATTTTGTGATTATCAATTATTTACAAGTTCAAACGGATGCGCATAAAGCGCAGAGCAGTATCACGCGGAGTATTTCGACGTTACGTAAGTTTTATCAGTATTTATTGCGTGAAAAACAAATCGAGATTAATCCGATGTTACAAATTGATTCCCCGAAACAAGGTCGGCATTTGCCGGCCGTTTTATCTTCTAGCGAGATCGAACGACTGTTGCAGACACCGGATACCGCAAAACCATTAGGCTTACGCGATCGGGCAATATTGGAAGTGTTATACGCAACCGGGCTACGGGTTAGTGAGTTGATTCATTTGAAATTAGCCGATTTACATTTATCGTTGGGCTTAATTCAAACGATTGGTAAAGGAAACAAGGAACGGATTATTCCGATTGGCGATGTCGCGGTTGATTGGGTCAATCAATATTTAGACCGCAGTCGCCCGAAGTTAACCAAGGGGCAGTCAAACCCTTACTTGTTCGTTAACTTTCATGGTAATGGGTTAACGCGCCAAGGCATCTGGAAGAATCTCAAGATGTACGTTAAGTTAGCCGGGATTGAAAAGGATGTCACCCCCCATACACTACGACATTCGTTCGCGACTGTTTTACTTGAAAATGGGGCTGATTTACGGATTGTCCAAGAGCTATTGGGGCATTCTGATATTTCAACCACTCAAATTTATACGCATATCAGTAAAAAACATCTGACAGAGGTTTATCAAAGAAGCCACCCCAGAGACTGAGCGTATTTGTTGTTGGTTAGCATCTGTGGTAGAGTTATGCTATTAGAACTTTGCTTGATCATTGGAGGTCAACATGTTATTTAAGTACAAAAATGATTATGAGAAGATTGCGATGGGCTTTTTATCGTTTATCCCTGATCTAAAAGAAGTGTCGCATGTTCAATCAGAACTTGCTTTTTACAATAACGATGACCAACATATTTTATACCTTTGGCAAAATGAAGCAGGTGATTTTGCTGGAATTGTTGGGATTGAATTGGGGACTGATTATATATTAGTGCGGCACATTTCACTGAATCCGTCTGAGCGCAGTGACCACCGGTTTTATGAAGTGTTAGACGAATTAGCGGCGATGTATCCTAAGAGTCGGGTGATGGGTTCTTTAGACACAGCGGCTTTAATTGCTAAGTGGGAACAGCACCAGACTAAAGAAATGGATTAGTTGCGAGATGACTGAACAGTTGACGTTGGTCCTTTCTGATTTTGAAGGACCCTTGGATTTATTATTACATTTAATTAAACAAACAAAGATTGATATTTATGATATCCCCATTGCTGAAATCACCGCGCAATACCTGGATTACTTGCATCAAATGCAAGAACTAGCCCTCGATATTGCGGGTGATTATTTAGTGATGGCGGCAACGTTAATGAAGATTAAAAGCAAATTATTGTTGCCAAAGCCACCGGTGTTGGAAGAAGAAGAGGCCATCGACTATGTTGATCCGCGTCAAGAACTGGTCGATCAGTTATTGGCTTACCAGGCTTTTCAAAAGATTGCCGGTGTTTTGCAAGAACGTGAAATGGAACGCCAACAACTTTTTGCGAAACCGGCTAGTACCAATCCCGCTGAAAAAGTGGTGCCACTTGCGCGCGGTGTGATTAAACCCCGTGATTTAGCAGCGGCGGTTTCCAAGATGTTAGCGGAGGCCAAAGCTAGTCAACCGGTTTTTAAAACCGTCCAGAATGACGAAATTTCGATTACTGAAAAAATGAATTGGATTACAAACCAGTTAAGTCGCCAAGCCAATGCGGTGACGTTTGAATCGTTGGTTGTGAATCCCAATGATTGTGATGAAATTGTCACCACCTTCTTAGCGATATTAGAATTAATGAAAGATCGTCGCATTGTCTGTGATCAGCTAACTTATCAGACCCAGATTTTTGTGATGTTGAAAGAGGAATCGACTAGTGAAGCATCTCGCTGAAATTGAAAGTTTATTATACGTTGCCGGTGATGAAGGGGTGACCCTAACCCAAATTGCACAATTAGTGTTATTGGATGAGGCCGCGGTTCGCCAGTTATTGGAAAAACTAGGTCAGCGCTATCAAACTGATGACCATTCAGGTATTTGCCTGATTCAAGCCGCTGATTGTTATAAGTTAGTCACCAAAAAAGAAATGGCACCATTGATTAAACGTTACTTTGCGGGTCCGGTTTCGACGAGTATTAGCCAAGCCGCTTTAGAAGTATTGGCGATTGTCGTCTACCGACAACCGCTAACGCGAATTGAGATCGATGAAGTTCGTGGCGTGCAAAGCAGCGGGGCCATTCAGACGTTATTAGCGCGGCAATTGGTGCTTGAAAAAGGGCGCAAAGATGCCCCTGGTCGACCGATTTTATACGGAACGAGCGATTATTTTTTAGATTATTTTGGTTTAACAACGCTTAAAGAATTACCAGAGTTGGAACAATTAGAATTAACGGTGGATGAAAACCAACCAGTAGCGGATACGGCTGATTTATATTTCCGTCAATTTGAACAAACATTAAATGAAGTTAGTCCACAAACGGACGATAAAGGAGAACAATAAATGGAACGACTACAAAAAGTCATCGCTAACGCTGGGGTTGCTTCTCGGCGAAAGGCTGAAACACTGATTCAAACGGGACACGTCACCATTAATGGTAAAGTCGTGACCGAAATGGGTATCAAGGTTGAAGGTTCAGAACATATCGAAGTGGATGGTGTCCCGTTAACACGGGAACGTAAAGTTTATTACATGTTATACAAACCACGCCAAGTCATTTCTGCAGTGACTGATGATAAGAAACGGCCCGTCGTGACAGAATATCTTGAAGATATTCCAGAACGGCTTTATCCAGTTGGTCGGCTTGATTACGATACATCAGGGTTGTTGTTATTAACCAATGATGGGGACTTTGCCAATATGTTAATGCATCCTAAATATAAGGTTGATAAGACCTATGTGGCTAAGGTCTCAGGCATTCCAACGCCTGATATGTTACGTCAATTACGTAAAGGGATTGTGTTAGAAAAACGTAAAACAGCGCCAGCTAAAACGAAAATTATTTCAACTGATCGGCGGAAGAATACGGCCATCATCAGCATTACGATTCACGAAGGATGAATCATCAAGTTAAAAATATGTTAGCGGCTGTCGGGCTACCTGTTTCTAAATTGAAACGGGAAACCTATAGTTTCTTAACCCTTGATGGTTTAGTGTCGGGTGAATACCGGGCGTTGAAACCAATCGAAGTCGCAGAATTCAAAAAGATGGCAGAACTCAGTGAAAAACCACGGCATAAAAACCGAAAGTAAATCGTTGCTTTTAGGATTATTTTTTGGTATGCTTTTCGTGAAGTAAATATTAATGGTTCGTCTTCAGGGCAGGGTGTAATTCCCGACCGGCGGTAATAGTCCGCGACCTGCTGCGTTTGCAGTGGCTGAACCGGTGTGACTCCGGTACCGATAGTGAAAGTCTAGATGGAAGAAGATAGAGCTTATTTGGGTATGAATGTATTCATTTAAGGTCTATTAATCACCCTGGTTAATAGACCTTTTTTAATGCAATCAAACACTTTGAGTTCGCAAATGAAGACAACCTCATTTGGAGGGTGTTACGATGCATGCATCAAAAGTACGGACAATGGTTGGCGTCGCCATGTTAGGCGCAATTTCATTTATTGTGATGTTTTTCGAGTTTCCCATCATTTTGGCTTTTCCTTTTTTGAAGGTCGATTTTAGTGATGTGATTGTTTTACTCGGAACCTTTATTTACGGGCCACTTGGTGGTATCGGGGTAGCGGTGATTCGCTCGGTGCTCCATTTCATCATGACGGGTGCTAGTCTGCCAAGTTTGGTGGGCGATTTTGCCGGAGTGTTAGCGTCTATTTTTTATCTTTTACCGTTTTATTATTTATTCAAACGGCAAAAGAGCGTTGTGAAAGGTCAAATTTTTGCTGGGGTCGTCAGTTCAATCAGTATGACGATTGTGATGGTCTTGGCCAATTGGCTCTTTATTTTACCGCTCTATATTCGATTAATGGGGCTCAACTTAGGCATGTCAACCCTCCAGTACGTCTTGATCGGGTTAGTACCGTTCAACTTGATTAAAGGCGGTTTGGTCACGGTCGTCTTTGGTATTTTATATTTACGAATCTTACCATGGTTAAAACAACATATGAAAACAGCCATCTGAGGCTGAATAAAAAGACACTAACCGCGACTGGTTAGTGTCTTTTTACGTGGGGATATGCTAGGATGAAAATGGGGTTGATTGACGAACAATTGCGCCCGTTGGACAAGCTGTATAAGCTGATTTGAACGCAATTTGATCACGTGGATTGTCGATGGAGACCTGACCTTGATTTTGATCAGGTTTAAAGAAAGCAACACCATCGGCATCATAATCGAAGAGGGTTGGCGCCTTCAATTGGCAGAGGCCACAGGCAATACAACGTTCAGCAATAACACGACTATATAACAATGAATTCACACTTTCTAGGATAAGGAATTTAAGATGTTAATTGATTATCTTTTATGTTTATTGAGTACCGATAAGCGCCGCTACCAAGTGGTCTATTACACCTTGGTCGGTAAGCGTACGACGTCTAATTTATACGCGGCGTTAGATTACGATATTTTAAAATGGCTTCAAATTTATCCTAATCTATCATTGACGCAATTTCAAGCGATATTAAATAAAATGGTCGAAGCGGGTTGGTTAGTCTGTGATGATCGCTTTGCTTGGTTGACGCCAGCCGGTGATCAACAAAAACAAGCAATCCGACCAACCTTATTTTGGCCGACGCATTATGATGGGCCACAGATGGGCAAATTGACGGCGTTTCAAAGTCGCTTATTACTGGCACTCCAAATCACATCAGAATACGCCCACCATAACCAGCGCTATTTCCCTGTGACCATCAGTTTACACGAACGCAACCAAGTCGTCTATTGGTTTAAACAACATAAACAACAAACTGATTTCCCGCAACAGGTTCAAACTGAGCTCAGGCTGCTGTTACAGGAACTCACCACCGAACAGGCTAATCTATTGGCCAATCGCTTAGTCGGCCATCAAGTCACCGGTAGTAGCCAGCAACAGCTCGTGCAACTGTTGGGACAATCGCCGTTGGCTATTGAATTACAAACGCTTGACGGGTTTGCGCAGCTCTTAACACGGTTGCGCCAATCACCAGCTCAATTTCCGATTTTAGGGGGATTAGTGTTGGATAAGCCAAGCCGGTTAAGTCAGAGTACCGCTCAAACCTGGCAAGCTATCCAATCGGGGCAGACGGTTGATCAAATCAGCCAGCAACGGCACATTAAACGTGGTACGATTCTGGAACATCTACTCGAAATCGCCATATTAGTGCCGCAGTTTCCGTTTGTTGATTATTTAACGCATCAGAGCGAGTTAGCCACGTTATTCGCGCAGGATGCGGCGGTCAGTTTTCAAACCGTTCAAGCGACGGTTCCGGCGATTGATTTTTTTGAATACCGGTTATATCAAATTAAATTAAAGGTGGCGGGCCAATAATGTGGGACATTCAACAGGTTTTAAAAACAGCGCTTTGGCTACGACACCTTTAAACCGGGACAAGCGGCCGTTATTCAGGCTGTCTTGGCTGGTCGGGATACACTGGCCGTTTTACCGACCGGCACGGGTAAGTCGTTGTGTTACCAGTTACCGGCCTATTGTTTGGGCCATACAACCGTGATTGTGTCGCCATTGATTGCGTTAATGCAAGATCAAGTGGTACAACTGAATTATCAAGGTGAAAAGCGCGCAGTCGCGATTAATTCCAATTTGGAGTATGGGCAACGCCAACAGTTGCTACGCCATTTGCCAGATTTTCGGTTTATCTTTATGGCGCCAGAAACGTTAAGCAATCCGGAAACACTAGTCGCTTTACAACAATGTCAGATTGATCTGTTCGTGGTCGATGAAGCGCACTGTATCTCACAATGGGGGATTGATTTTCGGCCGGATTATTTAGCGCTAGCTGGCATTAAAAAGCAGCTAAAGCCGACTGCAACGTTGGCGTTGACGGCTACCGCAAATGCCCAGGTTCGATTAGATATCATTGACAAATTAGGCTTAAACGCCGTTGAGCAAGTCCTAACGTCGGTCGACCGGCCTAATATTTATCTGGGGGTTAGTCCGCAACCAGACGAACAATCTAAGGATGCCTATTTAGTTCAATTGGTTAAAAATAGTCAAGGTCCCGGAATTATATATTTCTCGAGTCGTCAAAAGACCGTTGAGATTGCGAATTTATTGCAACAACAGACGAATCAACGGGTGGCTTACTATCACGCTGCACTATCGACACAGGAACGCTACGTGATTCAGCAACAATATATGGACGGAACGATTGATGTGATTTGTGCGACCAATGCGTTTGGGATGGGAATCAACAAGGCCGATATTCGCTATGTCATTCATTACCATGTGCCACAGAATATTGAAAGTTATCTGCAAGAAATTGGGCGTGCGGGCCGTGATGGACAACCAGCTTACGCGATGGTGCTGACCACGCCGCAAGATCTGTATTTACAACAGGCATTGGTTGATTTTGGGATTCCAGCCAACAGTTTGATTCAGCAATTTTTTAAGCAACCGGATTTGTTTAAAAAAAGTGAGGGCAACGAATTTGAATTATTACGCCGCTACCAACAACTCGGTTTATCGGCTAATGCGGTCGAACAATTATTGACGAATCGTCAAAAAGAAAAACAGTTCGCCTTGCAGACAATGCTTGATTATTTGGCTTTTAAAGATTGTCGCCGCCAATTTATCATTAATTATTTCGATGAAACGATTCACCAAGTTAACCATAATGACACTTGTTGTGGAAATCAAACGAATTTAGAATTTTTAGAAAAAATTAATTTAGCATACGCAATTAATGATAAAGCCCCTAAAATAAACAGTTTAACGCCATGGGATAGGATTTTGACCCAATTGTTTTAGCGTTTTTTAAAGTTTTTTTGAAAAGTCTATGGTACAATATCAAAGAATACCGAGAGGGAGGGCCGTCAATGCTCAAAGATGACAAGAAAAAAACAGATAATCAGACGGAAGATAAACCCTGGGAAACACAATTTGATGATGATCGTGATGCCAAAGGTAATTTATCCCGTGTTGCTTCCAAGAGTAAAGAAAAGGGTAATACTTATTTTGCCATTATTTTAGGTGTTTTATTAGTGTTAATGATTGCTTTTCCAATTATTGCCTACACCGTCCATTCTAGTCGGGCCAACAAACCGGTTGAAGAATCTTCCAAGATTGTTGTCGATAATACTGACAGTAGTAGTGCTAAGAAAGCGGCTAAGAAGTCGCAATCAATTAGCGAGAGTAAAGCGAAAGTTGCCAGTGAAGACAAAGCTAAGGCAGCCAGTGAAAGTAGCGCTAAAGCGGCCAGTGATGAACAAGCCGCCGCTGCAAGTAGTAGTCAGGCAGCCGCTGAGAGTCAACAAGCTGCAAGTGCTAGTCAAGCAGCTGCTGATAGTAGTAGTGCTGCTGAAACGAGTAGCAGTAGCTCTGAATCAGCAACTGGGACTTACACGCTTAAATCGGGCGAAGGCCTGTACCGTGCAGCGGTTAATAACGGGATGACGTTAGATCAATTATTAGCGTTAAATCCAGGATTAACCTCTAGTTCAAGTGTTGCACCAGGGACGCAACTCAATATTAAATAATAACAATTGAAGGCCTGGAGGATTTTCTCCAGCCTTTTTTAATGATTTTTAGGAGGATTTTTGAATGCAAATTGCAATTGATGGACCAGCATCATCTGGTAAGAGTACCGTTGCGAAGATTGTTGCGACGCAATTAGGTTTCGTATACGTAGATACCGGTGCGATGTATCGGGCGACAACCGTGCTTGCGAATCGTTTGGGGCTAGATTACGGGGATGAAGCGGGTTTGATGGCTAAATTAGTGGACGCTCAAATTGAATTCCAACCCGATCAAGCGGGTCAAAAAGTTTTCCTAAATGGTGAGGACGTCACATTGACGATTCGGACACCCGAAATTACTAATAACGTCTCACAAGTGGCAGCCTTAGCAGCGGTGCGAACAGAAATGGTTAAACGTCAACGGCAGATTGCCGATCAAGGACAAGTTGTGATGGACGGTCGGGATATCGGAACTACGGTGTTGCCCGATGCTGCGGTCAAGATTTTTATGGTCGCCAGTGCCAAAGAACGTGCACAACGCCGATACGCTGAAAACATCACTAAGGGCATCGATACGCCATTAGCAACGTTGCAAGCTGAAATTGAATTAAGAGATCAAAAAGATAGTACGCGGGCCGTTTCACCATTGCGGAAAGCGGCCGATGCGGTTGAAATTGACACGACTAAATTAACAATTGAGCAAGTTGTCGCTGAAATATTAGCGATTACGAAACAAAAGATGCCAAATTAGTGAATTACCAAGGGAAAAAACTGGTAATTCAGCGGGAATTCAACTAAAATAGAAGTGTATAGACAGTCAGTCGTTAAGGAGGATTTTAGGTATGAGTGATGCTAACTTGAATGAAACTCAGAGCAGCGAAGCTATGGCAGCTGCTTTGAACAGTGTCCACGAAGTCAAAATTGGGGACGTTGTTCAGGGTGAAGTTTTAGCAATTGAAGATCGCCAAGTCATTGTTGGAATTCAGGGCACTGGTGTTGAAGGGGTCGTTCCTCAAAAAGAACTCTCAAGTCAACCCATTGACCAATTATCAGATATCGTTAAGGTTGGGGATGAAATGGCCTTAGTCGTTATTTCAACAATTGGTAATGATAAAGAAAATGGTAGTTATTTATTATCAAAACGTCGTTTAGAAGCACGTAAAATTTGGGCTGAAATTGAAGCTAAATTTACGAATCAAGAAACCGTAACAGCGACTGTCTCAAGCGTTGTTAAGGGTGGTTTAGTCGTTGATGTTGAAGGCGTTCGTGGTTTTGTACCCGCTTCAATGATCTCAGACCGTTTTGTCCGTAACTTGGATGGTTATAAAGGCCAAGAAATGACCTTACAAATTATTGAAATTGAACCAAGTGAAAATCGTTTAATCTTATCACGTAAAGCGTTAGTTGAACAAGAACGTAAAGCACAATTGCAAGCCGTTTTTGAAAAACTATTACCTGGTGATATTATCGAAGGTGAAGTTGCGCGTTTAACCAACTTTGGTGCCTTTATTGATTTAGGCGGCGTTGACGGTTTAGTCCACGTTTCTGAAATTTCATATGACCATATTAAACAACCAGCAGATGTTTTGACGGTTGGTGAAACGGTTAAGGTGAAGGTCTTAGCATTAGATCAAGAAAAAGGCCGGATTTCATTATCGATTAAAGATACACAACCTGGTCCTTGGGATGAAATTGCTGAAAAAGCACCTGTTGGAAGTGTTTTAGAAGGCGTTGTCAAACGTTTGACAACTTTCGGTGCTTTTGTTGAAGTATTCCCAGGTGTTGAAGGTCTTGTGCATATTTCACAAATCTCACATCAACACATTGCGACACCAAACGATGTTTTAGAAGAAGGTCAAACAGTTCAAGTTAAAGTCTTGAATGTTGATCCAGATCAACAACGTTTAGGTTTATCAATCAAAGCGTTACAAGAAAAACCAGCGGGTGCGAAAGATTCTGAACCAAAAGATGTTGCACCATCTGATTATCAAATGCCAGAAGAAGAATCTGGTTTTAGTATCGGCGATTTGATTGGTAAATCATTAGATAAATAAGTAAGTGCGTTGAGTTGCGGTCAGCAACTGAGCATTAACAGAAAATTCCCCAGTTATCTTGATTTTAAGATAACTGGGGAATTTTAGGTTAAGCGGAGGTTGTTGCAACTCAAAAGCACGTTAGAAGAGAAGTGCTAGACTCAGCCGGTTAACTTCTGAGTATAGCCTAGAATTGTGAGTTATGACTGGGGTTAGTCATAACTTGCGATTCGTAGCTAGACGGAAGAAGTTGGCTGAGAAGCACGTTATAATCTGAGTGCTGACTCAAGTTGGTCAGGCTTTGAGGATTAACCTAAAAATCAGCGTTATGATTTGTACTCTGAATCATAACGCTGATTTTGTAGTTAACCGGAAAAGGCTACTTGAGAAGCACGTTATGATCGAAGTGCCGTCACTCACGGGTAGTTTCGGAGCATTAGCCTAGTCTGGTGAATAAAGGCCGCACTATGGACTTTGTTTGCCAGACGTAGCTGAGCACAGGAAACTGTGAGTAACTGCACGTTATCAATTATCTAGCAATTCAAAAAAGGTGTTTATCCTGAGTTTTCAGGATAAACACCTTTTTTTGGTTATCCAGCCGGTTGAACTTGGCTGGTTTCGAGTTGGCTAATGATTTGTTGAACGATCGCTTTAAATGCTGGACTATGCCGATCTCGTGGACGCGGTAGATTAATCGGAATTTCTTGGAGCAATTGTTGTTGGCCGACAATCACGATTTTAGAAGCGAGCGCAACGGCTTCTTCAATATCATGGGTCACCAATAGGGCGGTTAATTGTTGGGCTTTCCACAGGTTTTCAATGAGTTGTTGCATTGATTGTCGGGTGAAAGCGTCTAAGGCGCCAAACGGTTCGTCAAGCAATAGTAGCTCGGGATGGTGTAATAAGATACGTGCTAAGGCAACACGTTGTTGCTGGCCACCAGAGAGGGTTAGCGGGTATTGATGTTGATTGGCCGTCAGATCAACTTGGGCTAAGGTGGTTGCTAATTGTTCAGAGGTGATTTTAGCTTGGCCAATACTGAGATTTTGTGCGACGGTTTTCCAAGGGAGCAACCGAGGATTTTGGAACATGATTCGGGTCATGGCGTTGGTGGTTGTGACGCGCTGCTGGTTTTGCCAGATGCTGCCTGAACTAGGGGCACTTAAACCGGCGATCATCCGCAGTAATGTACTTTTACCAGCACCACTTTTCCCGATAACGGCGATAAAGTCGTTTTGCTGAATGGTCAAATCAATCGGATTTAGAATGGTTTGGCCGTTGAATTTTTTGGTAACTGCTTTTAATTCCAGAACTGTTTGCATTTTAAAACCACCTTTATTCATTAATTTGCCAGTGATTGGCTTCATTTTCGAAAAACTTAGCAATTAAATCTGATATTTTACCGAGTAACGCATAAATCAAAATACTGACGAGAATCACATCCATCTGCATGAATTCACGGGCGTTCATTGCCATATAGCCGATACCGGAATCGGATGCAATCGTTTCGGCGACGATTAGTGTCGTCCACATAATGCCGAGCGCGTAACGTAGCCCGACTAGGATGGCCGGCAGCGCACTCGGGAAGATAATATCGGTGAAGAGTTGCCAACGACTCAACTGGTAAACGTGGCCCATTTCAATCAATTCTGGATCAACGCTTTGAATCCCGTGTACCGTGTTGGCATACAAGGGAAAGAAGACGCCAACGGCCACTAGAAAAATCTTACTGGTTTCGCCCACCCCGAACCAGGCGATGACGAGCGGGAGTAATGCGAGATGCGGGATGTTGCGGATCATTTGGATGGTCGAATCGAGTAATTGGTTGGCACGGTGGGAGAGGCCGGTCAGTAGCCCGAGTAGTATGCCTAAGCTGGCACCGATTCCGAGGCCCAAAGTGGCGCGGTAAAGACTGATGGTGACGTTTTTGAAGAGTTCTTTGCCCTGCACTAAGGTGTAAACTGTTTTGATAATGGTTGAAGGGGCCGGGAAAAATTTAGTGGAAATTAAATTGAACTGACTCGCGATTTGCCAAATCAGTAGTAAACTGACGGGCAGTAATGCCGGCAAACAGAAATTGAGGAGCTTAGTTTTGAACTTTTGCATGACACACCTACTGACTATTAATTTTCGATTTTAGCGGATTGAACGTCGACTTTCTTTTTGATTAATTTTAAATCGTAGAAAGTATCGGCGATGGATTGTTGTTCTTTCAAAATTTCGGTGGAGATTGATTCTAGCCCGTAAGTCCGGCGGTTGACCATCAAGGTGATCGTCGCTTGATCCATCTTCAACGCCTTGGCGAGGTTTTTAATCAATTGGCTTTTATTTTGATTGGCGCGTTTGAGGGCCTTATTGGTCTGACTGACGACGAGTTTAGTCACGTCAGGATTAGCGGTCGTAAAGGATTTAGTGGATAAAATGAAATCACGATCGGTCGTATAACCTTCGGCGGTCGTTAGGATTTGCGCGCCGATATCAGTTTGTGCCGAAGCGGTATAGGGGTCCCATGTGACCCAAGCAGCAACGGCGCCCTTTTCAAAGGCAATTCGAGCGGCACCAGCGTCTAGATATTGAACATCAACATCGTTCAAAGTCAGGCCAGCTTTTTTGAGGGCTCTGATTAAGAAGTAATGAGCGCTAGTGCCTTTCGCAACTGCAATCTTTTGGCCTTTCAAGGCTTTGACTGATTTAACGGTACTATTTTTAGGAATCAGGATTGCACTACCTTGGTATTTAGAATAACCGGCAGCGGCATAGACGATTTGCGCGCCACTGCTTTGCGCAATCACCGGTGGCGTGTTACCAGTCCGACCGAAGTCAATTGAACCGGTTTTAAGCGCTTCTTGTAAGGCGCTACCGTCGACGAATTCATGCCATTTAACGGTGTAGTTTTCCTTTTCCAACGCTTTTTCAAGACCACCATCGAGTTTGGCAATCTGGAAAATATCGCCTTTTTGATAGCCAATCGTAATCACGGTTTTGGCTTCGGCTGTTTGATTACCGTAGAGATAGTGGTAGCCAAAGGCGGCGCCGATTAACCAGATGCTACAGAAAAGTGCGACGGCCAGTTTTTTAAACCAATGTGTTTTAGCCATAATGGGCCACCTCCTGTAAATTAAAATCAGTTAATTGATGCCGTTTAACTTTGCCGGTCGGACCACTGGGCAAGGCTTGGACGAAATGAATGATTTCGGGCTGTTTAAACCGGGAGAGGTTGTGTTGGCAATGTTCGATAATGGCTTGGTGATACGCTTCGAGTTGTTGTGCATCGGTTGAGTGATTGGTGAGGATAATGTAAGCACTGACGCGTTCGCCGAGAATCGGATCCGGTTGGCCAGTCACACAAACTTGTTCAACGAAGGGTAATGCTAATAAAATATTCTCGACTTCTGTGGGGCTTAATTTTTCACCCCCGCGATTGATCACGTCTTTTTGCCGACCGTTGATGAAGACGTAACCTTCGGAATCCTGATAACCGAGGTCGCCGGTTATCAGCCAACCTTGATCGAAGTCGGTGTTTCCTAAACTGTTTTGATAGGCCGTAATCACGTTAGCCCCACGAATGGCGATTTCACCCATTTGGTTGGCGGGTAAGGTTGAATGATCGGCTGCGACAATTTTTAAATCAAGACCAAGGGGTACGCCAACGGAGCCTAACTTACGGTGTTGGAGTGGATTGGCGCAAATTTGGCTGGCAGCTTCGGTCATGCCGTAGGATTCGATTAACGGTACTTGAAAGGTCTTTTCAAATTGACGTGCCGTCGTAATGGCGAGTGGGGCTGAAGCTGATCGAATGAAGCGCAAGTGATGATTGATTGCGTACTGGGGGGCTTTTTTGAGTAAGATGTTGATGATGGTTGGGGCTAATGAGACCCACGTGATTTGCGCGGTTTGAACCGTGGCCCAGAATTGGCTGGCACTGAATTTAGGGGCAATCACTAGTTGTCCGCCGGAAACCGTCGTGGCCAATAAGGAAATGACTTGGGCGTTAATGTGAAAGAGCGGTAAACAGAGATAGGTGCGATCCGCGGCGGTCAATTGATGGCCCGCGATGATGTTTTGAATAGCTGCCAATAGTTGAGCGTGGGTTAAGCCAACTGCTTTGGGGGTCCCAGTCGTGCCTGACGTATACATATAAATCGCTAACGAATTTTCGGTCGGCACGCAATTAGTGGGTTGGTGATGGTTAATTGATTGACGTTGCCAGTAATGACTAGTCGCTAATTCAGGATTGATACTCAATCGTAGGTGGGGTTCGGGGGTACTAAAATGAGTGTCGTCGGCGAAAATAACGGCAGCGTAAGTTTGTTTGGCTAAGAGTTGGTGCGCTTCGTTATTGGGAATTTGGGGGTCAACGGCGGTAATCGTTAAACCCGTGATTAAGGCGGCGAGATAAGTAATGTAGAATTGGTAAGAATTGGGCAAGCCTAACATGAGGTAGTCGCCAGTTTGTAAACCTTGATTATTAAAAAAAGTGAGACAGTGTTGTAAATCACGACTAACGGTTGCCGCATCGAAAACGTGTTGTGCGGCTAAATCAGTTACTCGTGTTTTGGCTGTTGATTGTAAGAGTTGTTTTTGCAGGGTTGCGCTGAGTTTAGACATGACGAGGACCTCGTTTTAAGTATTTTTTTGGGACGACCGATACAATAAGCTAAGTAGGGCGTTTGGTAACAGAGATAGGCAATCCCGAAGGATAAACCGTAGATGACAAGGAGCGCAATTGGTGTGATTAAGATCAGCGCCAGGGTGCTCAGGTGAGTATTGGCTAAGAACCATTTGAAACCAGTAATCGCAATCGGTTGGGCAAGATAAATGCCGAATGATAGCTGGGCGCCGAGTGCGACCCATTTTGAAAACCAGCGCCAATGTGGTTCTAATCGGTGAGCGGCCCAACGTCGACCTAAATATAGGATGATCAGAATGAAAAGGCAGGCGTATAAAACAAATAACGGTTGATGAACGGATTTAGAAGCAATATCACCTAAATGGAGAATGAAACGATCATAATAGTAATAAAGCCAGATGGCTGGCACGGCGATCCATAAAAGATGAATGAGCTTGGGACCGTGACTATCGAGCCATTCAGTCAATTCTTGGTAGTTCAAGCAGGTGATAGCACCGGCGATGAAATAGAATTGATAAGTCCCGACGAAAACGCCGTAATGGGAGAGTAGGTAAGGCCAGTGGCTGGTATCGAGGTGGGGAATCACGAATTTAATCAATAGGGTAATGAGAATTTGACACCAGAAACTACTGTAGAGAATGACGCGGTGGTAACGTTGATTGTGTTGCAACCATTTGAATAATGGCGGAATAATCAGATAGAGTTGCATCGTGACGAGTACATAATAGAGATAGCCTAAATCACCGTGTAATAAATGCGGGCCCAGTTGCTGATAAAAGGTCAGCGTTAACGGGGATTGACCGTGCAACATGAGATAGACCAGATTCCAAGCGAGATAGGGAATCCCAATCAGCCAGAATCGTTTACGCCAGAACTTCAATAAGCTGACGGGTCGATGACTGAGACTAAAAAAGAGTACCAAACCACTAACAAACATAAAACTGGTTCGGGTAAAATGAAAAGAGGCGTGCAAACCACCAAAAATTTGGTAAGTTAGGCTAGTTGGATCGAATTGTTTTTTGACGATGCCGATGGTGTGAATCGCTAAAACGCCAATGATAAAAAAGAAACGCATAAAGTCGATTTCATAAAGGTGTTTCTTGTTCAAAAGCAGGAGCCCCTTTGTTAAGTATTAGTTATTATGAATAACTTGATGAGTACTTTACCGGTTAAATGTGACTTTTCTGTAAGTTTTAGATGGTTAAAATCGGATTTAATTTTGAATAAAATGGGATAGTGGCCTTTTTTTAGGAATTGCGGAATCGGCGCCATAAATATGCTATAATTGATTGTTATAGCTTGATCTCGGAATTATTATCAAGTTTGAAAGGAATGATTATTATGACAAAACCAGTTGTCGCGATTGTTGGTCGCCCGAATGTTGGGAAATCAACCATCTTTAATCGAATTGCCGGCGAACGGATTTCGATTGTTGAAGACACACCAGGGGTTACTCGTGATCGCATTTACACGAATAGTGAATGGTTAGGCCACGAATTTAGTTTGATTGATACCGGTGGGATTGAAATTAGTGATGCACCATTCGTTGAACAAATTAAGCAACAAGCAGAAATTGCCATTGAAGAAGCCGATGTGATTATCTTTTTAGTCAGTGCACGTGAAGGCGTGACGGATGCGGATGATCGCGTTGCTCAAATTCTTTACCGGGCCGATAAACCAATTCTATTAGGGGTTAACAAAGCTGATAATCCTGAACAACGTCAAGATATCTTTGATTTTTACAGCCTCGGCTTCGGCGATCCAATTGCCGTTTCCGGGAGTCATGGTCAAGGGATTGGGGATTTATTAGACGCTGCGGTGGCTAAATTCCCAACTGAAGATCAAGAAGAAGAAGACGACAGTATCAAATTTAGTTTGATTGGTCGTCCGAACGTTGGTAAATCATCATTGGTTAACGCGATGCTCAAAGAAGAACGGGTCATTGTGTCGAGTATTGAAGGCACGACGCGGGATGCGATTGACACCAAGTTTATGGCTGAAAACGATCAAGAATTTACGATGATTGATACGGCCGGGATTCGTAAACGGGGCAAGGTCTACGAAAATACTGAAAAGTATGCCGTCTTACGGGCTTTACGGGCGATTGACCGTTCTGACGTTGTCTTGGTTGTCTTGAATGCTGAAGAGGGTATTCGTGAACAAGATAAAAAAGTCGCAGGGTACGCGCATGAAGCCGGCCGTGGGATTATCATTGTCGTCAACAAATGGGATACTTTGGAAAAAGATAACCATACAATGAAGGAATTCGAAGACCATATTCGGAGCCAATTCCAATACTTAGACTACGCACCGATTATTTTTGTTTCCGCTAAAACGGGCGTCCGTCTACAGAACTTACCAGCGATGATTGAACAAGTTAGTGAAAATCAAAACCGGCGGATTCAATCGTCCCTATTAAATGATGTCTTAATGGATGCGACAACCGTCACACCAACACCAGCGATTAATGGGAAACGATTACGGATTTATTACATGACACAAGTGGCGGTCAAGCACCAACGTTTGTCGTTTTTGTGAACGATATTAATCTACTTCATTTCTCATATCAACGCTTCCTCAAAAATCAATTGCGTAAAACCTTTGACTTTACCGGTACACCAATTCATTTGATCCCTAGACAACGAAAATAGGTCAATTTTAACCGAATTTAGCTAATATGATTAACTAAATGGTGACGAAAGCCTTTTTTTAAGCAAAAAACCTTGCTATCACTAGGTTTATATGATAAATTAAAAAATGAAATGGTGATCAAATCATTGTTTCGTCATTTTTGACCACTCAAAAATGGTTTCGGTAGACAATACTGATTATCTGTGATGAGCAGGAGGTGAAAACTATGGCAAACAAAGCACAATTGATCGAAGGCGTTGCAACAAAGACTGGTTTAACCAAGAAAGATGCAACTGCTGCAGTTGATGCAGTATTTGGTTCAATCCAAGATACTTTGAAACAAGGCGACAAGGTACAACTTATCGGTTTTGGTACATTCGAAGTACGTGAACGCGCAGCTCGTAAGGGTCGCAATCCACAAACTGGTACAGAAATTAAGATTCCTGCAAGCAAAGTACCTGCATTCAAGCCAGGTAAAGCATTAAAGGATTCTGTTAAATAAGAATTCAAACTTAGGACTGGGATCTCCCAGTCCTTTTTTAGTGTCAATTAACGGTTAAGTGAGTCGAATTGTGATAGAATAGGACAATTGAAAAAGGGTGGTTGAAATGACGAATTCAGAAGAGATGTTAACAGCATTAGAAGATAATAATTTAGAAGCTGCGGATAAATTTTTTAAACAAGCGCTAACGGCTGATGATCCAGATACGTTGTATAGTTTGGCTGAAGAACTGTACGCAATGGGTTTCTTAGAACAATCTGAAGCAATTTATCAACAATTACTCAAACAGTTTCCCGATGAAGACCAAATTCGGACGACATTGGCGGATATTGCGGTCAGTAATGGACAGCACGACGAAGCGTTGGCTTATTTAAGTGATATTACGCCGGAGTCAAACGCTTATGCGGAAAGTTTATTGACAGCCGCTGACGTTTATCAAACCATGGGACTGCCAGAAGTCAGTGAACAAAAATTATTAACGGCGATTCGTGCCTTTCCTGAAGAACCTGTGATGCAATTTGCCCTGGCTGAATTATATTTCGAATTAGGGGAATACCGGAAAGCGGCTAATTATTACGAAGCGTTGATTGACCAAGACGTGACGGAACTTGGCCAAGTCGATATTCAAAAACGGTTGGCAACGAGTTATGCCAGCAGTGGCGCGTTTGAAGAAGCACTTGAAATCTACGAGAGTCTGCGTCAAGAATTTTTAACGGCGGACGATCAATTCCAAATGGGCTTTTTGTATCTCCAGATTAAAGATTACGAACGGTCAATTAAGTTATTGACGGCCTTGCAAAAATCAGATCCACAATACACATCACTGTATGCGTATCTAGCAACTGCTCAAGCGGCAATCAATCAACTGGAAGCGGCTCTAGTAACCGTCCAAACCGGGATTGGCTACGATCAATATAGCGAAGTCCTTTACCAAAAAGGCAGTGAATTAGCGCTCCAATTGGGAGACGATGTGGTGGCTGAACAAATGTTGACGAAGGCGCTAGCGATTAATCCCGATAATATGGGTGAAATCAATGCGTTGAGTGCGGTTTATCGCCGGCAAAATCGCCATGCTGAAAATATCAGCTTGGTTCAAGAGGCTATCGAAAATCATAAACCAACGGCGGAATTATATTGGTCATTGGCGCAATCTCAATTTGCCGAAGAACAAATGACGGCGGCGCGGGAGAATTATTTATTAGCCTATCCCGAATTAAAAGCCGACCCAGAATTCCTGCACGATTTAATTCGTTTCTTCCAAGAAATGGCGCAAGTGCCAGAATTATTATCGGCACTAGAACAATACCTAAAATTAAAACCGAATGATTTAGACATGCAAGAAATGTATGAAGACTATAAGAGCGCTGATTCAAGCGATTAGACCTCGAGCATAACCTAAAAATAGTCCAGATGGTTGGAACTTAAACCATCTGGACTATTTTGTAGTTAGACGGAGAGGTTGGCCTAGAAGTGCGTTTTAGATTAAGCGGAAGTTGTTACAACCAAAAACGCGTCTTCGTAATCAAAAAAACCCCGCAACTTTTACGAGTTGCGGGTCTTTTGCTATCTATTCAGTTTTAACAGTTGGTTTTGTGGGTGTGGCAGATTCATACGTAAAACCTTCGCCAAGTGCTTCATGGACGTCTAAGATGGAGACGAAGGCTTGTGGATCGTGGGCTTCAATAATTCGTTTTAGCTGTGTAATTTCAGTTGGACTGACGACACAGTAGAGCATTGGTTGTTGTTGATGGGCATAAGCGCCCTCTGAATGGAGGAAAGTAACGCCACGTTCCATATCGGCGATCACATCGTCGGCAATCGGTTGGAATTGTTGACTGATGATCAGAACCCCTTTAGCGGCATAAGTGCCTCAAGCGTGAAATTAACGACGCGGGAGAACACGTAAGACGCCAGTAGCGTATACATCATATGTTCAACATCTAGATAACTCAATGAAGCAATCAAAACAACAATATCAAACATCAGTAGTGAGCGGCCCATCGGCAACCCTTTTTCTTTTTCAATAATCCGGGCAATCACGTCGCTGCCCCCAGTAGTGCCGCCGTAACGGTAGATAATGCCGCTGCCAAAGCCGCCGCATAAACCGGTAGAATTGACGCAATTAAAATGTCGTGGTTTAAATCAATCATGATTGGCACCCGTTGCCAAATCCATAGGAAGACGGACATCATCGCTGTCCCATAAATCGTATAGGCGAGGGCGCGCTTGCCCAAGAAACGGTACCCGAGAATAATTAAGGGGATGTTTAAAACAATCGTCGTATAGGCGGGATCGAAATGAAACCAATAGCGCAAAATCAGGGTGACCCCGGTTAAGCCGCCTTCAGCTAAATGATTTTGAATGTTGATGGTCACTAACCCAAACGCATAGATGGCACACCCCAAGGCAATGACGACTAAATCGCGAATCGTCGTAGCCGTTGTTATTTTTTTTGTCAAAATAATCCCTCCTCCAAACAATCGTTACCTCAAATATAGCACGAATTTGCAAAAAACCAACTGTTAGAAGGGCAGTCATCGATAAATAAGGTATGGTATGATAAATAAGAATAATCAAGTAGTAGATAAGAGGTTAATGTATGAAAGTCACAACTTTTGCGCCAGAATTTGAAATGGCGTTACCAATTTTACACCAAATTGAAGCGGCGGGTTTTGAAGCTTATTTTGTCGGCGGGAGTGTCCGCGATTACTTATTAGGGTTGCCCATTCACGATGTCGATATTGCGACGTCCGCTTATCCAGCCGAGGTCAAAGCCATATTTGACCGGACGGTTGATACCGGTATTCAACACGGAACAGTGATGATTTTGGATCACGGGACGGGTTATGAAGTGACCACTTTTCGAACGGAAACGGGTTATCAAGATTTTCGGCGCCCCGATTCAGTTACTTTCGTCCGATCATTAGCTGAAGATTTAAAACGACGCGATTTTACAATTAATGCGCTAGCGATGCGTGCAGATGGTGAAATTATTGATTTATTTGACGGGTTAGCGGACTTAAAGGCGCAAAAAATTCGGGCAGTTGGCGTGGCCGACGAACGGTTTCATGAAGATGCGCTCCGCATGATGCGGGCGGTGCGTTTTGAAAGTCAACTCGGTTTTGATGTGACGCCGACAACCCAAGCTGCGATTCAAAAACACGCGGCACTGTTAGCGAAAATTGCAGTTGAACGGATCCATGTTGAATTGATTAAATTGATGCAGGGCCAACGACGACATAATGGTTTAAAGACGTTACTCGCAACGGGTTTAAATCAGTATTGTCCGGGCTTAGTGGATCAAACGGCTGCATTACAACGATTGATTGATTTACCCACACAACGTGTCACATCAGAAAGTGCGGCGTGGCTCTTGTTAACGGCGACACTGCAACTAACACCTGCGACCGCTAATCAGTTCCTTAAACAGTGGAAATGTGCCAACGACGTGATTGCTGACGTGACGGCTGGTCTGGTGTTATTACCGCAATTAATCGAACAGCGTGCGCAAGCTTGGAATTTATACGAAGCAGGCGAGGCTGTATTGACCATTTGTTTACAGGTTGGTCAGTTGTTAGCGCCGAGTGCAATTATGGATCAGGATTGGCTGGCACACTACGCGGCATTGCCCATTAAAACGAAGCGTGAACTCCAAATTAACGGTCAAATTTTAATCCAATCATTAGGGATTCAACCAGGGCCAAAACTCGGGCAAACCTTGACGCAGCTTGAAAAATTAGTGGTTAATGGGCAGTTGCCTAACGAGCAGGATAGGTTAGTCCAGTGGGTTAAACAAAATAGCGCTCTTAGCGACTAAAGTATGGTAAAATACGTTTGTAAGCACATTCAGAAAGGATGAATCGCAATGACACAACATGTTTTTAAAGAATTGAAATTTTATTTTCGTAATGGTGACGTTTGGACCGTCAACCATAAAGAATTGAACGATATTTGGATTAGTCGCGTCACCACTAGTTACGGCCGCATTGAAGGTGGTCCGATGCAAGAGATTCATCCTTGCAAGAGCTTTAAAGCGGAAATTTTACCTGAAGCCGATCACGTTAAGAGTGAAGACATCAACACCGGTTCATTAGAGATGGGCATGTTTGGTCGAGCGACTAAGTATCAAGATATCGAAAAATTGGATTTAGTCTTCCAAGACGATCAAGATAAGGCCCCGCAACAAATCTATTTCCCATTTAAAAATAAAGACAATAGCGGTTTGGATAATATTTATCAAAGTAGTCAAATTTCTCAAAAGAACAGTCACCTCTACATTGTGATTGATGCAGAACATACGATTGCCGATATTTATCCAGAAATTTAAGGCCTATTCAAAAAAAGTGAGCGATCCGATTAGGGATTGCTCACTTTTTGATTGTTAGTTAGACCAAAATTCGCTATGATTGAAGATAACGAAAGTAAAAAAGGTGAGCTAATTGCAAACATTAACAGCGACAGATTTAACCAAGACATACGGTGAAAAAACGTTATTTGAAAAGATTTCATTTTTAATTCGCGAAGGGGATCGAATTGGTCTCGTCGGGATTAACGGGACTGGGAAGACGACGCTCTTAAATGCGTTAACCGGAACTGATTCATACGACAGCGGGCAAATTGAAACGCCTAATCAGTATTCAATTAGTTATTTGGCACAAAAGCCGAATTTTGATTCTGAATTAAGCATTATGGCGGCCATTTTTGCGGGCAATAACCCGGTTTTTAAAACCATTCAGAATTATGAACGGGTTTTAAATGCGTATACCAGTGATCCGACTAATCCGAAATTACAAACGCAATATGAACAAGCGGATGCTCAGATGACGCAACAAGATGCTTGGTCGGTCGATACCGATATTAAGACGATTTTAACGCAATTGCATTTAACCGATTTAGACCAACCGATTAATACGTTATCCGGGGGCCAGAAAAAGCGGGTTAGTTTGGCGCAGGCTTTAATTGAAAGTCCCGATTTGTTGATTTTGGACGAACCCACCAACCATTTGGATTTTGATTCCATTGAATGGTTGGAAAAACGCTTGGCGCAATACCAAGGCGCATTATTGATTGTCACGCATGATCGTTACTTCTTGGATCGGGTCGCTAATCAGATTTTTGAATTGGATGCCGGCCAACTCTATACGTACGATGGCAACTATGAACAATTCTTAATACAGAAAGCGGACCGCTTAGAACGGGAACAACAAGCCGCCCACAAACAACAACAACTCTATAAACAAGAATTAACGTGGATGCGTGCCGGTGCCAAAGCACGAACCACAAAACAACAAGCCCGCATTAATCGCTTCAACGATTTGAAATCGAATTTAACGGCCGGACCGGATGATTCAGAAGTCGATATCCAGATGGGTCAATCGCGACTCGGCAAGAAAGTTTTAGAATTGAAACAGGCGAATTTAACCTTAGACACGCATCGGATTTTAACCGATTTTAGTATCTTAATCCAAGCTAACGACCGGATTGGGATTACTGGGGTCAACGGCGCGGGTAAATCATCTTTACTAAACATCTTAGCGCAACGGATTCCGTTAGACAGTGGCGAATTAATCGTCGGTGAAACGGTCAATTTAGGCTATTATACGCAACAGAATGAAGATTTTGATCCAAATAAACGGGTGATTGCCTACTTACAAGAAGCCGGTGAAGAAGTTGTTGGTCGGAATGGCGAACGCATCAGTGTCACCCAATTATTGGAACAGTTCTTGTTCAACCGTTCAATGCACGGGACTTTAATCGGTAAATTATCCGGTGGCGAAAAACGCCGTTTGTATTTATTGAAAATCTTGATGCAACAACCGAACGTTTTATTACTCGATGAACCAACCAATGATTTAGATATCGGCACGTTAACGATTCTGGAAAATTATTTGGATAACTTCAACGGCACCGTGATTACGGTCTCGCATGATCGCTATTTCTTGGATCAAGTGGCTGATAAGTTATTGGTCTTCGAAGGTGCGGGTCAGATTACGAGTGAAGTTGGTTTGTTTAGTGATTATTTGGCGAAACAAGGTGCCCCCACGACTAGCAAATCGGCGAATGTTAAACCGGTCGTGGCAGAAGCACAGGCGGAACCCGTTAAAACCAAACAGAAATTAACGTACGCGGAACAAAAAGAATACGACCAAATTGAAGCTGAACTAGAAGGCCTAGATGAACAGATTGAAGCCATCAAAACGCAAATGAACGAAAATGGCGCTGATTATGATAAACTAGCACAATGGCAGTATGATATGGATCAATTGAATCAACAATTAGATGTTAAAATGGCGCGCTGGGATTATTTAAGTCAATACGCCTAAGTAGCGAATAAGGAGACTATTATGTCAGAACAAACTTATCTGGATTTAGCACGGACTATTTTGGAAACGGGTCATTATAAAGAAGATCGGACTAATACGGGCACCTATAGTTTGTTTGGCTATCAAATGCGCTTTGACCTACAAGCTGGTTTTCCATTATTGACGACTAAAAAAGTACCGTTTGGCTTAATTAAAAGTGAATTACTGTGGTTCTTGAAGGGCGATTCGAACATTCGCTATTTGTTAGAACACAATAATCATATCTGGGATGAATGGGCGTTTGAACGCTATGTACAAAGTGCTGATTACACCGGGCCTGATATGACCGATTTTAGTCATCGGGCCCAATCCGATGCAGCCTTTAATACGGTTTACCGCGAGCAGATGAAACAGTTCGACGACCGAATTTTAGCCGATCAAGCGTTCGCAGATCAATACGGTGAATTAGGCGATATTTATGGGAAACAATGGCGCGCTTGGCAAACGCGCAGTGGTGAAACGATTGATCAAATTAAAAATGTGATTGAAATGATCAAAACCAATCCTGATTCACGACGGTTAATTGTGTCGGCGTGGAATCCAGAAGACGTGCCCTCAATGGCTTTGCCACCGTGTCACACGATGTTCCAATTTTACGTTAACGACGGTAAATTATCGTGCCAGTTGTACCAACGTAGTGGGGATGTTTTCTTGGGGGTACCGTTTAACATCGCTAGTTACGCGTTGTTGACGCATTTAATCGCGCACGAAACGGGTTTAGAAGTCGGCGAATTCATTCATACCTTAGGGGATGCGCATATTTACAGCAATCATCTCGAACAGGTTAAGACCCAATTAGAACGGCCAATTCACGCGGCCCCTCAATTGTGGTTGAATCCGGATAAACAAAGTATCTTTGACTTTGACGTTGCCGATATCAAAATTCAAAACTATGAATCAGAACCTGCGATTAAAGCGCCGGTTGCTGTCTAGGAGGAAAAGCGATGATTGCATTTTTATGGGCCGAAGATCAAAATGGGTTGATTGGACAAGACGGGCATTTACCGTGGCGTCTCCCCAATGATTTAGCTAATTTTAAACGTGAAACGATCAATGAAGTCGTTGTGATGGGCCGTAAAACCTACGATAGCTTACCCAAACGGCCATTACCCGGTCGGCAAAACATTATCATCACGCGTCAAGTCGGTTTAACGGCTGAACCAGGGGTCCTCGTGATGACGCAATCAGCCGAATTATTGACTTACGCGCAACAAAATCCGACTAAAAAGCTATTCATTATCGGTGGTGCTGAGATTTTTAACCTCTTTAAGGCGCATGTTGACTATTTATACGTCACGAAGATTGCGGCCGCTTTTAAAGGGGACGTCTATATGCCAGAACTGGATTACACACAATTTAAGCGAATTGATGTCAAAGCCGGGGTTGTCGATGACCGTAATCGCTATCCGCACACGTTTGAAATTTATCAAAGGCTTGATTAACCGCTAGTCAATGGCTGAATTCTTATTAAATTTTGCTGAAAAAATTGACATGTTCTGATATACTAACGATAGGTATTTATCATTCGATGAATACGCAATCAAGGGATAGCTGACAACGATTATCCTAAGAATGAATAGAAAGTGTGGCTGAAGTAACAGTGGCTAATATTAAAATTGTAACGGATTCATCAATCCAATTAACAGCTGAAGAAATTAAAGAACATCACATTACAGTGATTCCATTGACCATTATGATTGATAATACGGTCTATATTGATGGCGAAACGATTACCCGTGATCAGTTTATGACTGAAATGGCTGGCGCTAGTGCTTTACCTAAGACGAGCCAACCAGCAATTGGTAATTTCATTGAAACTTACGAAAATTTGGCCGCTGATGGCAGTCAAATTTTATCAATTCATATGTTGCGTGCCATTAGTGGCACGGTTGATACTGCTCGTCAAGCCGGCGAAATGGCTAAGGCAGACGTCACCGTAATCGATAGTGATTTTACAGATCGTGCGATGGCCTTCCAAGTGTTGAAAGCGGCCGAAGTTATCGAAACCGGTGGTTCAATGGCGGACGCTTTAACGGCGATTCAAACCGTGCATGATCACACTAAGTTGTATATGGGCGTCACTGATTTGACGAACCTGGTTAAGGGTGGCCGTTTAAGTCACGCTGCTGGTGTGATTTCAAGCCTATTGAATATCAAAGTAATCTTAGAAGTCGCTGATAGTGAACTGAAGGTATTGCGTAAGGGTCGCGGTATGAAGACCATTACGAAGTTCATTGATGAGATGGAAACTAATTTACGTGAATTAAAAAATGTTAAAGCAATTGGCATTTCACATGCGGACGGTTTGGAATTAAGTCAGAAAATTCAAACGCAGTTACAAGCTGGGTTTCCCAATATTGAAATTCTAGTTCGGACAACCGACCCCGTGATTGCAACGCATGCGGGTGCCGGTGCGTTTGCCGTCATGTATTATACAGAAGACTAAGGTTTAAATTGTAAATGTAACACATAAGGCTGGTTGACATTTTACGTGTCCCAGCCTTCATTATTATCTAGTTTATTTTGAGGTGGCAGAATTGAAAAAAACGCGACAATTATTGATTGACTTGGGAATTTTAGTCGGCGCGATTGTCATTGTTTTTGTAATTTGGCAATTGTTGACCCCTAAACCCAAACAAGTCACGAACGCAACTGAAAAAACGGCTCAGACCGAATCGGTTCAAGCCAGTCAGCCTAAGCAGACCCTCCAACTGGTCGCGATTGGTGATTCATTGACGCACGGAGTTGGTGACGAAACCAACAAGGGCGGCTACGTCCCACTCGTGGCCCAAAAGATTAAACAGGCGACTGGTCATCCAGTGGCCACCGTCAATTATGGTGTGACGGGTGAAAAGAGTTATCAGATTGAAAAACGGATTCGTGAGAAAACCACGATTCAAAAGAAACTCAAACAAGCTGATTTAATCACACTGACGGTCGGTGGCAACGATTTAATGGCCGTTTTACAAGATGATTTCTTTGAGTTAGACCAGGCCAAAGTCACGGCGGGTCAGAAGCAATATCAAACTCATTTAACGACTTTATTAACGCAAATTCGCCAACAGAATCCGGATGCGCCGATTTTTATCATGGGCGTCTACAACCCATTTTACGTTTATTTTCCAGAAATCACCGGGATGTCAAAAGCCGTGACGCTCTGGAATCAGACCGCTAAGACGGCCGCTAAGGAATTCAAAGGGATTTATTACATTAACAGTGATCAAGATTTAACTCACGGTGACGGTCATTACGTGAAACAAACGAAGTCATTGGCCAAAATGGATAGCACGCAGATGCAAAAAACGTTGGCGGCTAATGAACATTTGAATCCGTATATTAGTGATACTGATCATTTCCATCCGAATCAAAAAGGCTATCAATTATTGACTAAATCATTTTGGTCGGTAATGAAGGCCCATCAAAAGCAATGGCTCAAAGGAAGTAACTGATGACAACTAGACAATCTATGAAACAACAAAAAAAGGGCCAACAGCCCAAGAAAACGATTAATTATTGGAAATACAGTTTCATCGTGTTACTGGCGCTAATTATTGGCACTGTGGGCTTTGTTGGCTATAACGTTTCGGCGCCGCAAACCCCTGCAGTTAAGACTGAAAAAGTGATTAAAGCGGATAGTACGTTTGAAATTCAAATGCAGAAGAAACAAATCAATAGTTTAGTCGCGTATTATTTGCAAAATTACCTACAAGATTCTAAAATAAAGTATCAATTTACATTGGGCCAACAGGCGATTTTATCCGGCCAGTTTAAATTCTTAGGGTTTCCGGTCGAATTTAATTTATTCTTCCAACCCTATGTCTTGGAAAACGGCGATGTTCAATTAAAGGCGAAACAGCTAGCAGTTGGTCAATTGAAAGTGCCGATGTCCTTTGTCTTTAATTACATCCAACGTCAATATAAATTCCCTAAGTGGGTGGTTTTAAACGCTAAGAAGAATACGATTACCTTACGCTTAAACGAATTTAAACTCGATAACGGGATTCAAGTGACGGCTAAACACATTAATTTAAAACAGGATAAAATTGATTTATCGGTTTATATACCATTAAAAAATAAGAAATAAGGTGGCGGCATGAAGCAGAGTTTTTATCGCTATTTAATGACCCAGCGTGATCCCAATAACTACGAACCAATTGCTCAGTTTGCGAACAATGCTTTTTTTGATCAATCATTTCCCAAACAAATCGGCGAGTATGAACCGCTATCGCGATATTTAGAGCTCAACGGGAGTTATTTGCCCAGTATGACGATTTTTGATGAAGCCTACGTGTTGTATCAAGAAAGTGAACAAGCCTAAGGAGAGCCATCATGAAACGGCGATTCAGTAGATTGAGCAGTTGGTTATTAATCATCGTCATCACCGGTTTGGTAGCGCTCGGGATTCGCACCTGGGTATTAGTGCCAGCAACGGTTGTTGGGACGTCGATGCGACCAACATTAGAACCAGGGAATTATCTCGTATTGCAGAAATTTGGCCAGATTAAACGTTTTGAAGTGATCGTCTTTAAATTGGATGGGACGACGTATATCAAGCGGGTGATTGGGTTACCGGGAGAACGGGTTAGTTACAAGGATGATCAATTGTCGATTAATGATCATCCGGTTGCCGAACCTTTCTTGACGACTAAAAAAGATCAAGAGACTGTTTTGACCTCTGATTTTGATTTGTCGATTTTAACCGGGCATCAAACGGTCCCTAAAGGCCATTATTTTGTACTCGGTGATAATCGACGCATCAGTAAGGATAGTCGCACGTTTGGTCCAATTGATGAAACAACAATTATTGGCCGTGCGAAGTTGGTTTATTATCCGGTTTCAAGAAGGAAATTACTATAAATGGAGGCAGGTGATTCCGGATTAAGGATCACTTGCCTTTTTTTGAGTTGACTAAGTTGACTAATTAGCGAATCTTGCTAATATTAAGCGTAGTATTATTGTGGCAGTAAAGGAGAGAGTCGTATGCAATCTAAAACATTAATCTTTGGTCATCGCGGTTATCCCAAACAATTTCCGGAGAATAGTTTGGCGGGTTTTCGTTACGCTTTGGCACACGGAATTGAGGGCCTTGAATTCGATGTCCATTTAACGCGCGACCAAGTACCAATGATCATGCACGATGAGAAGATTAACCGGACAACGGATGATAAAGGTTTCATTCAAGACTATTCATTGTCTGAATTACGGCAAGTCCACTTGAAGAACGGTGAATCAATTCCGACGTTAGCTGAATTCTTAACGCTGGTTGGCAATAGTTCAGTGCAGCTTAATCTAGAATTTAAAACGGATCAAATTCAGTATCCGGATATTGAACGGATTGTATTTGCGATGCTGAAAGAAATGACACTCAACAAACCGGTTATTTTCTCATCATTTCATTTACCAACCTTAGAACGCTGTCAGCAATTGGCCCCTAATGAAATTTATTGCTGGCTAACCAAAATGAATGTGCCTAATCCAAACCAATTTTTGATTGATCACCACTTAGCTGGGTTACATTTAAAACACTATCAGTCCGATATGACTGGCACACAACGCATTTGGACGGTCAATCGAAGAGGGCCAGCAATCAAGTTATTTAAACAGCAAGTCGCCGGCATCTTTACGGATGATTTTGTGCAGATGATGCAAATACGTGATCAAACCATGTAAAAACAAGCTGTGACAGAAATTGATGAGTTCTGGCGCGCGTCAAAAAATAATGTTCGTTTAATATCAGAATACGACGACTTATGTCACAGCCCCATGTAAAAAGGCGCAACACCAGTATATTTACTGATGTTGCGTCTTTTTTTAGCTGGATTAATCAAGCGTAACCGTTCCATTATTAATACTGACCGGGTCATTACTATTGATTTGGCCAGCGGTCGCATCCGTTAAATATTTAATACTATCGGTCATGCCGACAATCGGAGGGCCGGCCTTAACGGTAATCGTTGAAGCGACTTCGCCGGGTTTTAGGGTCGCCATTTGTTCAAAAATTGTAACATCTGTTTGTGGTAAATCACTTGCGGCAACGAGTGCATTCGTTCTTTGATAAGTGGTCGTGACACCTTGACCGATTCGAATGAGTTGGTTGGCACTGGTGAATAGATAGAGATAACCAATGCTGTCACCACTTGCGACGGATTTAGAAGTGAGTTGATAGCCAGCTTGGGCGGCGTTGACCTTTTGGGCCGCGTAAATTGTGTTTTGATTCAGTGAAACGAGGGCATAGTCGCCTAACGATTGAATTGCAGATCTTTCGAAACTATCGTAACGGTGTTGATACAAATAACCGTCTTTAATCATGATCTTACCCGTGTCATTGGCACTCGTCGTCGTTTCGGGCGCAATCCACGTCCCATTTAACCGATCTAAGGCGATGGCACTGGTTGTTTTCTTGGTAGCGGTGTCCGTAAAAGATTGACCGCGATCAATGGTCGTTGTTTTATCAGTATCCCTGTAATAAATATTAATAGCGTATAAGTGATGTCCGCTCGCAATAAACCCTTGAGGTAGGGTCATACCGCTGACTTTGGTTTCGAAGAAAACTAAATCGGAAAGTTTAGTCACTTTAACCGTGGCACCTAATTTTTTGAGGACCGCGTTGATTTGGGGGACCGTCATTAAATGAATTTGGGCTTGGGCACTTTTGGTAAAATGTTGGCGCATATCGGTTTGCCATTTTTTAAGTGAAATTTGCTTATATTTAACGGAAGTACTAATGAGGGTTCCTTTATAGGCTGTCCAACTTGATTGATTATCGATTTTGGAGACTTCAGAAGCCGTCAGTGTATCGGAAACTCCGTGGCTAGTCTGTTGCGAGCTGATACTCTGACTAAACGTCCAGGTTTTGGAAGCGGATTTTAAAAGACTTTCGGTCGTCGGTTTGACCGAATTAACCTTGGTTTGTTTGGTTTGTGGTTGACTGCAACCGGTTATTAATAATGCTAATAAAGGAAGCATTAAGAAGATTGATTTGCGCATGCAAAGGACTCCAGTTCGTATTTAGTGCTTTAATTATAGCATTAAACTAAGATGACGCTAAAAAATTATTGAGCGCCTTTAATTTTTGAAGTTAACCCCTGAAATTGGAGAAATACAATTTCAGGGGATTTTTGATGTGGCGAATTATCAATTCGGCACAATGATATAAAAAAA
>NZ_BAMJ01000002.1 GCF_000615805.1 Latilactobacillus fuchuensis DSM 14340 = JCM 11249 | reverse complement strand
AGCAGTTTAGCAAATACATTCTCAACTAAGATAGTTTTCTTCCCGTCTACAAAATTAAAAATAGACGGATTAACAGCGACATAACTCATTAATGCAATGATACCTGGAAAATTACCAGTTATTTTATTTCTCTTTCCCATTTCAATCCCTATTAAAAATACAGCATATATTGTGAAAAAACTTAATGTTGCATAATTAATTGCATCTGATATCGGTTTTAACTCTGTTAGCCACCCTAATCCATTAATTTTTGCTAAACCATTCTGATTATCAAAAACCATACTTGAAAATAATGTAGCAAACGCACCTGTTATAATAATTGGAATAAGTGAGTAAAACGAATCTTTTACAGCAGAGATATACTTATTATTATTTACTAATAAGGCAAATTGATTCAATTTATCAATGACTTTATTACTCTTCATAATATAATGTTCCCCCGTTTTAATTTAATAAACTGATATACTAGTATGTTTGTTTACGCTTTCGTTATATCTTACTCGATCTTTTTGTCAACAAATATTTTATCTAATTGCTCATTTTTTTGAAAACGGGTACAATTGTATTGAGAGTGAGGATTACAACCATGCAAAATATTCCAACCACTAACATGCAGACAACTGCTTATGATTTAATTCTTCAAAAAATATTATTGGCCGACTATATCCCCGGCCAAAAAATATCTGAAAATATGATTACTGCAGACATTCAACTGGGCAGAACCCCCGTCCGGGAAGCCTTAATTCATCTAAAAAAGGATAAGCTCATTGAAGTAATTCCGCAAAGTGGGACCTATGTTTCGCGAATTGATTTAGTGAGCGCTAAAAATGCCCGGTTTGTTCGTGAGAATATCGAAAAAGAGGTCGTCAAAGAAGCAACACAACACCATTCAGAGGCAGTCGTAACACGTTTAACTGAGATTATTCAATTGCAACAACATTATCTACAAGAAAATGATGCCGTTCACTTTTTTGCGATGGATGATGAATTTCACCGTGCTTTCTACGAAGCCATCAATAAAACACAAGTTTGGGATTGGCTACAAATATTGAATACCCAATTAACTCGTTTCCGCTGGCTCCGTTTAAAGATTAGTGATTTAAAATGGCAGACCCTTATCGATCAACATTCTGCAATCCTAAAAGCCATTGAAACACAGGATTCACGCTTAGCCACTAAATTAGTCGTCGATCATCTGCATTTAATGCTAGAAGAACAACAACGATTAATAACGGTCTTTCCTGATTACTTTATCAATGTTGATTAAAATAACCACTTGTTAATCCCTTTTTTTAGGATTAACAAGTGGTTATTTTTGAATGACGCTAATTAACCTTCAGCAATAATCTTTTTACGATTATATAACATTAACCCTAGCGTGAAGAGGACTAAAATAATGGGCCCGATAATGGCCAATTTAGTCGTCAATTCGTACGCTAACCAAGTCAATGGGCTGGCTGCAAAATCGATGCTGGCAACGGAACTCGTCCCAGCAGGAATTAAATTAGCTTGTACCATCCGAACGGCATGTGTAAAAATCCCGGCGATACTGGTTGCAGATAGAACACCCAAGACTAAGGCTAATAAACCGGTAATAAAGGTTCTAAAGACGTTGCCATGTGTATATGGCAAAACTAATGGAAAGATGTAAATCAATCCTGATAAGCTGGCCAATGGGAGAAATTCATTGCCAGGAATAATCACTGATAAAAATAGAATCGTTGGCACCAATATTAGTGAAACCACTAATGTTGTCGGGTGTCCGATGACAAGGGCTGGCGTCATCCCAATATTGAAAGAACGACCCTTAAATTTCTTGCTGATTAATTCTTGAGAACGTTTTGAAATTGGCGCTAAACCTTCAATAAATAACGCTGTGATTCTAGGAATCAAGACCATCACGGCACTTAAAATCACCCCTAGTTGTAACGTTTTAGCCAAATTATATTTAGCGAGCGCCCCTAAAATAATGCCGATAATGACCCCTAAGAAAATGGGATCCCCTAAAATGCCAAACCGTTTCTGTAATTTTTCAGCATCAAAATCAATTTTATTTAATCCAGGAATCCGTTCGATAATCCAATTTGATAAGATTGCAAATGGAATGAAGCTCACACAGAAAGCTTGTGGTAATGAAATCCCTGATAATTTTTCACCATAGAAAGCTTCGACCTTCTTTTGCGATAAATCGGCACCAATGATTGTAATGATAAATACAATAATCGCTGCAAAAGCGCCCCACCAAAAACTTTTAGTTGCAATCGATACGATTGAACCGATGAAAGCAAAATGCCAATAGTTCCATAGATCAATATTGAGCGTCTTCGTTGTTTTAGTTAAGAGCATAATAACGTTTACAATTAATCCTAATGGAATAATGATGGCCCCTACTTGAGTCCCAAATGCGACGGCTGACGCAGCTGGCCAACCAATGTCCAAAGTATGCAGATGTAACCCATAAATTTTAACCATGTTATTAACGGCTGGTCCTAAATTATCCGCTAACAACTGAGTTAAAGTACTCAATCCAACAAATCCGACCCCCACTGATAGACCCGATTTTAATGATTTGCCAAGTCCCATTCCTAATATAATACCAACGATTAGGAAAATAATGGGCATCATAACGCTCGCCCCTAAAGATAAAATATAATTAATTAATCCCATAATAATAGCCTCTTTTATCATTTAATAATATGAATGCTGCTTAATCCGTATCGATCCCCCTAAAATAATTTCAGATTAACGTTATTTCCTTATAAGAAATATATTATTCTATACAGAAATTATACGCTTACATTTAACCGATGGCAGGCGCTAACATTAAGCGATTACATCTCAACCACACAAAAAAGCCAGCGGCGTAAACCGCTGGCTTTTTGTGTGGTTGTTGCTAATTTATGGTACACCCTTAGTATAGCTAGCCTACCGATATAAACCAGTGACAAATTCATCAATCTGTTTATAATCTGAACAAAATGGCTAAACTGTTCACTGATTAACGGCTAACAACTGTTGGAGGTGCACTAAATTAAACGTCACACGTTCATTCAATTGTTCCTTCGGTAATTTCAAACCTGATTCAAACCAATGTTCTAACTGGCCAATCAGGGCGTCGCTATAGAAATCAATAAAACAATCGCGTTCCGTTTGGGTTAATTGTTCTCGGTGTTGCAACAGGAAGCTGTCCAAAATATCCATGGCAAATCGTTTAAAGAACCGCCGACGTTCCGTTTCGTCGGAGAACCGGTATAAATTTAAACAGACGGTTGCATTGCTTGCAATAAAATCAATAATCACCTGACAGCCGGCTTGCCACTGTCCCACTTCAAAGGTTTCGCGCGCCTCTTTTAAAACGCGATCCTCTAACAGCCACCGATATAAGCCACATATCCCATCTGGAAAGTGATTATAAAATGTCGTTCGACAGATTTCAGCCTCTTTTAAAAATGCGGTTACCGTTAATTTTGATTTTCGTTGACGACTCAACGCGGTCATCAACGCCATCCCCATATAATATTTTGTCACCTGTGGTTGTACCATTTACCCACCCTTTCTTGCACTCATTCAAGCTTATCAAACTAGGCCAATCTTGAACATCAGTATGAGCAAATCCTAATTTAGCCATCATGTAATCGTTAGCTTTGCCTAATAAAAAAGTATGCCACTCTTCTCTAGAGCGAACATACTTTTTAAAATTATTTGCTTATTTTTCTAACCCTTCAGAGAGTGCTTCTGGATAGTTGGCTTCGACAATCGCAGCACAACGCGCGCACATCATTGGTAACTTCTCGTTTGAACCAACATCGGTCTTAATCATCCGACAACGATCACAAACGTCACCTTCTGCATGGGCAACAACGACTGCTAAACCATCAAATTGACTAGCGGTTTCAGGTGCCGTTTCTTCAACAATCGTTAATTGTGACACAATCAATAATTGTTTGAGATCCGCATCTAAATTGACTAACAATGCTTGATTAGCAGCATTGGGATACAACGTCACAGCGGCTTCCAATGATTTGCCAATCACTTTATCCGTCCGAGCCGTTTCAAGGGCTTTTAAGACGTCCGTTCTGATAGTCATAAAGCCCGCCCAAGTCTTCAATAAATCGTCTTCGCCAGCAAAATGTTCAACCGTTGGCATTTCAGCTAATTGAACATAGTCTTCAGCTTCACTCAAGTAGCTCCAGATTTCTTCAGCCGTATGTGGCAAGATTGGTGTCAATAACTTCGTTAAAGCGACCAAGACCGCATAGAAGACCGTTTGCATATTACGACGTTTAGGATCATCTTCACCGTCGATATAAACGACATCCTTGGCAAAGTCTAAATAGAATGCTGATAATTCGTTCGTTAAGAACATGTTAATCGTCTTAAAAACCGTTGCAAAATCGTAAACGTCATAAGCGGCCTTACAATCAGCAATAATTTTGTTCAGACGCACTAATAGGTATTGATCAACTGAACCCAAGGCATCATAAGCCACTGTATTGGCTTCTGGATTGAAATCACTCGTGTTGGCAATCATGAAACGCATCGTATTACGAATCTTACGGTAAGCTTCACTGACTTGTTGGAAGTTTTCCATCGTGACCTTCACGTCGGAGCTAGCATCAACTGACGCGACCCAGAGGCGGACAATATCGGCGCCCATTTGTTTGATGATCTTCTCAGGTAAAATTGTATTACCCAATGATTTACTCATCTTACGACCGTTACCGTCTAAAACAAAGCCTTGTGAAATGACTGCTTTATATGGTGCGTGACCGCTAAAGGCAACACTCGTGATTAAACTTGAGTTAAACCACCCACGATATTGATCAGAGCCTTCTAGGACCAAATCAGCTGGATAAGTTAACTCGTCGCGAGCAGCTAATACAGCTTGATGTGATGAACCAGAATCGAACCAAACATCCATGATGTCTTTTTCTTTAGTGAATTCACCATTGGGACTACCTGGATGGGTAAAGCCAGCTGGTAATAGGTCTTTAGCATCCCATTCAAACCAAACATTTGAACCGTGTTCAGCAAACAATTGTGCGACACGTTCATTGGTTTCAGGCGTAATAATCGCCGTCCCATCTTCAGCGTAGAAGATTGGTAATGGCACACCCCAAGCACGTTGACGAGAAATCACCCAATCGCCACGATCACGAATCATGTTATAAAGACGTGTTTTACCCCAGTCCGGCATGAAAGCGACTTTATTGATTTCATTTAATAATTGATCACGGAAGGCATCAATCGATGCAAACCATTGCGCAGTTGCCCGGAAGATAACGGGCTTTTTAGTCCGCCAATCATGAGGGTAACTATGCGTAAAGAAGTCTAATTTCAATAATGAACCGTTCTTTTCAAGCGCTTCAGTCACCATTGGATTAGCTTTATCGTAATAAACACCTTCGAAACCAGGCGCATCTTCGGTCATGATCCCTTTGCTATCAACAACTGATAAAACAGGCAACTTGTATTTCATTCCGGCATTATAATCATCTTCACCGTGACCAGGTGCGGTATGCACTAAACCAGTCCCGGTTTCTAAAGTAACGTGGTTGCCGAGGATGACTAACGATTCACGATCATACAATGGATGGCGCGCCGTCATGCGTTCCATATCAGCCCCCTTGAAAGTCTTCAAGGTTTCAACTGATTGCCAGTCTAATAATTCAGTCATTTGGTTCAAACGTTCAGCAGCAACGACGTATTTTTGACCGTCAGCTAGGACTTGAACGTAATCAAAAGCTGGATTAACCGCAATCCCTAAGTTGGCTGGAATCGTCCAAGGCGTGGTCGTCCAGATAATAAATTTCGTGTCGGTGTCTAATAAATCTTTACCGTCAACCACGTCAAAAGCGACGTACATCGATGGTGATTTGATATCTTTGTATTCAATTTCAGCTTCTGCCAAAGTTGATTCAGATGATGGTGACCAATAAACCGGTTTTTTACCTTTATAGATATAACCTTTTTTAGCCATTTCACCGAAGACACGGACTTCTTCAGCTTCAAAATCAGCCGTCAACGTGATGTATGGGTTGTCCCAATCAGCTGAAATGCCTAAACGTTTGAAATCAAGCCGTTGTTTGTTAACTTGTTCCATCGCGTAATCGTAACACAATTTACGATAGTCAACTAAGCTCATTTCCTTACGCTTGATACCCTTTTTAGCCAAAGCTTGTTCGATGGGTAGACCATGCGTATCCCAACCGGGCACAAATGGTGACCGGAAGCCGTTCATTGATTTATAACGCACGATAATATCTTTACTGGTTTTATTTAAAGCGTGACCCATATGGATATTGCCGTTCGCAAATGGGGGGCCATCATGCAAGACAAAGGTTGGTTTGCCTTCATTTAATTTTTGTCGTTGTTGGTATAGATTATTATCCGCCCAACCCTTTTGCCAATCGATTTCACGGTTAGGTAAACCGGCACGCATTGGAAAAGCTGTTTTGCCTAGGTTTAATGTTTCTTTAATACGCATCAAATCACTCCTCTTATTTTTTGCCAAACAAAAAAGATTCCGTCTATAGGACGAAATCTTCGTGGTACCACCTAATTTTGAGCGTTAAAAACACTCCTCAAAAATGCTTTAACGGGCATCATTCGTTCTAGACTACTCATTTCATCTAAAAAACAACAAGGTGATCCATAATTAAATAGAGCATTACCAACCTTCCACCAGTCGTTGGCTCGCTATCATGATATTTAATCTGTTAGTTCTTGTTTTCGTCGTTATCAACTTGATCAGTTGATGATTCGATTGGGTCGTAAGCTTGATCAGTCGTTACTTCAGCATCTTCAGTTTCTTCAGAGTCTGACATACTATCATCATCAGGGAAAACAATCGTTTGCGTCGTTTCAACTTGATCTTCAGCTATTTCGCCCCAAGGCTTAACTGCTTCTGTTGTAGAGTTTACTTGATTATCACCCTTGTTGTCAAGTTCAGTAATATCAATTTCTTCAGACAAAGTTTGATGATCAGCCAATTCATCTTTAGCTAACAAATCAGTCCATTCAGGGCTCTTAACAACTTCCAATTGTGATTCAAGCATCACTTGTAATCTTTGTTTGAAGATCCGAGTTTGTTTCTTCAAATCATCGGTTTCGATTGCAATCCGCTTGGCACGTTCAGTCGCATCTTCAATGATGTGATTTGATTTTTCGGTCGCATCATCCAACATTGATTTAGCGTTCTTTTCAGATTCAGTTTGGATAATTTCAGATTCGCGTTTCGCGTTTTCTTTAACTTTATCCGCTGCTTCTTGCGCAACAATAATTGATTGGTTCAAAGCATCTTTTAATTCGTTGAAATAAGTCACTTTTTCGTCACTTGATTTCAAATCAGCTTTTAAGGCATCGTTTTCTTTCAAAACTGTTTCGTAGTCCTTAATCACTTGATCTAAAAAGTCATTGACTTGATCAGGATTATAACCACGCATTTTATTATTAAACTCTTTGTTATGAATATCTAAAGGTGTTAAAACCATTTTGAAATTCCTCCATCTTTCCAATAATTGCTACTATTTCCGTAAAATACCCAACGTCACTCGGTATTTTTCTTTACGCGTTTGTCCATCAATTGATTTGAGTTGAATACGGCCAAAACCACGAACGGACACAATATCGAGTAGTGCTAAATCGAAATCTGGCTTATCAAATTCTTGCCAATTTAATTTAACTTTATGACCTTGAACCAATTCCTTGGCGCGTTGTCGTGATAAATTATAAACCGACGCAATAATGGTATCTAATCTAAAAGAACTAACCGTTGTTTGTTCAAATTGCCACGTATCCTTCGGCACAATCAGTTGCGTATAATTCAATTCTTCCAAACGAACCGTGACCCGGCCAATTTTTGTAATCTGATTATTAACGTAACTAGCCATCGATTGCGTGACAAAAAATTGCCAATGCACATCATCCGTCATAATATCGCCGAAGACGTCGCGATCGATTCCCGCATTCACCAAAGTCCCTAAGACTTTACCGTGTGACAGTTGGGCAAACTTAACGGGATAGCGAATTTCAAATAATTGTAATTCAAAATCAGATTCCTGCGGTTCAAAATACGTGGGTGCAATTAGTGCTCGTTGCCGTTCAGCATCGACGTAACCCCCACCTAAATGAACAGCTAAATCTCCGTTTTCACCGGCTAAACTTTGTAAAATATACGCTTGCCGTGGATCCAGAAAATCAGTCAAAATCGGTCGATACTCAGTTGCAGCTTGATTTAACCAGCTCAAAACTTGGGCAACAAACGGCGCTTCAGACTTTCTAAAATGTTGATAAAGATCTGTCTGATCAGCCATCGATTAAGCCCCCATTATGATTAAATTCATGATTGTGACCAAGCCACGTTCGACAAGATATAGCACAAACCCCGCAACAATTGGTGAAAAACCAATCCCAGCGATTGATGGTAATACCCGATCAAAAATACCTAGAAATGGTTCTGTCAGTCGCGCTAAAAAGCGACCTAGCCCTGATTGCATACCACCTGGTAACCAAGTGAGTAAACAATAGACCGCAATCACACCTAAATAGATTTTAACAGCGTATAACAAAAGTGTTAAAACCAGAATTAAAAAGGATACCACTTAATTCACCTCAGTATCGAAATCGTTTTGGTCAACGATATCCGATAAATTTCCATCGATTTCAAAATTGGGTGGCGTACATAAGAAAATCTGTTCGCCAACCCGTTGAATTTCACCATTGACCGCAAAGACGGTCCCGGTTAGAAAATCAACAATCCGAGTTGCTTGTTCAGCACTGATTCGCGTGAAGTTCACAATCACGGCTTTATTTTCTAGCAAGTTTTTACTCACTTTTTTAGCATCGGAATAAATCCGTGGTTCACATAAGACAATTTTGTTGAGTTTGGCTGAAGTCGCCCCTTGCATCGACACAATATTGTTGGGCCGAGTAGCTGCTTGTTCTTCAACTGATTCATTGGCTTGATTTTCAGCTAAATAGTCGTCTTCATCATTCATTCCAAAGAAATTACTAAAACTAAATTTACCAGCCATTAGTCAGGCCTCCTCATTGATTAACTATTTGCGCCGACGTTTGAAAAAAGGTGGCACATCATCGTTAGTTTGCGTATCTGGCTTCGTTTCAGAACTGTCGCCATCAACTTGTTCCGTTCGTTTAAAGATATCAAATTCCTTTTTTTCAACGTCATCAAAATTTTCAGTCGTTTGCGCTTGTTCACGCACACTTGGTTCGCGACGAACATCCCAGTTACCAAAAGGATCGTCATTGTTTTCAACTTTTTTAGTGGGTGCTGAAGTTGTGTTCGATGTTGTCCGACGTGCATGGCTAGGACCATCATTAATCCCCGTTGCAATGACGGTTACAACAACTTCATCGCCTAAATCTTCGTTAATGGATGTCCCAAAGATTAAGTTAACTTCGCTTGTGGCAGCAGATTGGACAATTTCAGCTGCTTCTTGTGCTTCGTAAAGTGATAAATCAAGCCCACCGGTGATGTTCAAGAGCACTTGTTCAGCACCATCAATTGAAATTTCTAACAATGGTGATGAGATAGCTTTCTTAGTCGCTTCAGTTGTCCGGTTTTCACCAGTTGCTGAACCAATCCCCATCAAAGCAGAACCTTGGTTGGCCATCACGGTTTTAACATCCGCAAAATCAAGATTGACGAAACCAGGTGATGTGATTAAATCAGAAATCCCTTGGACCCCTTGACGTAACACGTTATCAGCTTCTTTGAAGGCTTCCATCATCGGTGTCTTCTTGTCGACAATTTCTAATAAACGGTTATTGGCAATAATCACCATTGTATCAACATGTTGCTTTAATTCGGCAATCCCTGAAGCTGCGTTCTTGCCTCGTTTAGGGCCTTCAAAGGTAAAAGGTCGTGTGACAACCCCAACCGTTAAAGCACCCATGTCTTTAGCCACTTTAGCGACTACTGGGGCAGCACCAGTCCCGGTACCACCGCCCATGCCGGCTGTGACGAAAATCATGTCAGCACCCTTAAGGGATTCAGCAATAACTTCTTCACTTTCTTCAGCTGCTTTTTGACCGATATCAGCAGTCGCACCAGCACCTAAACCACGAGTCAATTTAGGTCCTAATTGAATCTTAGTTTGCGCTTGTGAATCTGCCAAAGCTTGCACATCCGTGTTGGCCGCAATAAATTCGACACCTTTAACACCTTCGTTAATCATCCGGTTAACCGCGTTACCACCGGCACCACCGACACCAATCACTTTAATGACTGCACCGTTATTTGCTTGTGATTCGTCTAATGAATTTTCCATGTGCTGTTTCCTCCTATTACGACTCGCCTATTCAAAAAAGTTACTAAAGAAATTTTTGAGGCTTTCGAATCCATTTTTTGATTGTTTTTTTGTTTTTTTAACGGGTACTTCTTCAACTGTCGTTTGGGTCTTCCCCATTTGCGTTGAATGTTGCGTTTCAGTCGTTGGTTGTTCCACATTACCCAGCGCACTTTGAACCAACCAATCAACTTCTGATAAGTTAGCTATGTAGTTAATCAAACCCAATCCCTGTGCGAATGAAGGATGTCTTAACCCCATTTGATCTGGAATGTATAATTTAACCGGACAATCGAAGATTTCTTTGGCGAGATCGACAATCCCAGGTAGTGCGGTCACCCCGCCGGTCATGATGACCCCACCTGGTAAGTCGAACGCGTCAACTTTATCTAGGCTTGTCTTTAAACAATCAAAGACTTGCATTAAACGGGCTTCGATAATCTCAGCCAGTTTCTTTTCAGTGACTTGAACTGGTACGGATTGACCAACCACTTCAATTGGAATTTCTTCTTCTTCAGAAGCCGCTAATGAATCGGCATTGCCGTAATCACGTTTGGCTTTTTCAGCATTTTCAATCGAGGTGTTTAAAACGACCGAAATATCTTTGGTAATGTGGTCGCCGCCTTCTTGATCAATCACTGAGAATTTCAATTGATGGTCATGAATGACTGCAGCGGTACTTTGACCACCACCCAAATCAATAATGATTGAACCAAAGTCTTGTTCACCATCTGATAAGGCTAGCTTGCCAAGCGCAAGGGGATTAACCACTAGCTGTGACAATTCTAAGCCCGCTTTTTCAATACACTTCTTGAGATTGTGAATCATCGTCTTAGGCGCAGTGAATAAAACACCGGACATTTCGAGACGGACGCCCATCATCCCGCGTGGATCCTTAATTTCATCGAAACCATCAACCGTAAATTCAGTTGGTAATACCGTTAAAATTTCGCGTTCCGGTGGTAAATTGCGGACTAAAGCGGCACTCGCCACATTTTGAACATCTTGACTCGTAATTTCCTTGGATTGATCCGCAACAGCAATCATGCCTTGGCATTCTTCAATTTGTAATAAGTTGGCTGGAATCCCAGCAACAACTCGTTTAATTTCGATATTTGCTTTTTGCTCTGCTTGTTGAACGGCTTGTTGGATTGCGGTAACCGCCTGATCAATATCAACAATTGTGCCTCGGCTTAAGCCGTTAGATCGAGCTGATCCAACGCCAATGACGTTTAACTGCTTATTCATTGACTCAGCAACAATTACTTTAATTGAAGTCGTTCCAACATCAAGACCGACATAAATTTTTGAATTCTCCATTAAATATGTGGAACCTCCTGACATTCAATTAGAATAAAATGACTCCTATGATAAATAGTACCACATATCCACTCCATTTAGAAAGTGAATACCGTTATTTTAATACTATTAACTACTATTTAAATTTACCTATTTTGAAGTTTCAAATGATTTAGAGTAAGCGCCTACTTCTAAATCAAGTTGCCCCTTGCCCTTCATCTGCTTCACAAGGACTGGATAGTACTTTATTTTGGTCGCTAACGTCCGTAAATCCCCAATCACTTCGTTACCATCATTCATGTACAGGTGGATTTGATAGGGATTATTATTGCCAGCCGTCAACCGAATTTCAGAAACAGCACTTTGAATACTCTTCGGAAAATCACGATAGAGTTTTAAGCCCTGTTTAAGGTAAGTATCATTCTTAAACCCACTATAAACTGGGCTACTCCCTAAGGACTGTGTCATCTTCGTTTTTAAGATCTGACCATTCTCTAAAATCGGATAGTATTGTTTTTCACGAACTAGGTAACCAACCGTCTGATATTCAGAAACCGATAAATTGATTTGATTATATTGGACTACTTTGATATTAACCTGTTTAATCTTAGGTAGTTTCGTTTGAATCCGTTGTTTGGTCTCTTTTTGGTGCATCAATTGCCATAGTACGTTATCACCCAAGCTAATTTGACTCGCATTAATCACTTGCTGATCTGGTACCGACTTCGTCCCACTGACGGCTAACTGTTGAATATCACTACTAGGTGACATGAAGTAAAGTGAGATAACCGTCCCGACCGTGAACACGACTAACAAAACGGCTAAACGCCATTTAGTCTTAGCCGAGCGTTGTTCCTTAAACTGTGGCAATTGATTGCTAATCGTAGGTCGTCCCGGTTTCAACCGTTTACGGCGTTCCTTTTTCCAACGCTTTAGTTGATAGGAACGCCAAATATTTAATAATTGTAACGGGTCATGTGCCCCGGGCTTTTGTTCTTTTTTCAAGTCACACGCTCCTTACTTTCATTAAATGATGGTTTCAATCACTTCGATAATTCGATCAGCGGCATCCGGAATCCCAATTTTCTTAGCCGCTTGGGCCATCGCATGTTGGTCATCTGGATTTTCTAACATTTGATCTAACGCAATCACTAAACGATCACCCGTTAATTGGGCTTCCGGAATCATAATCGCTGCGTCTTGTTCGACCAAACTTTGCGCATTCTTAGTCTGATGGTCGTTCGTCACATACGGGCTTGGAATCAAGATTGAGGGAATCCCTAAAGCCGTAATTTCGGCTAAACTGGTTGCGCCAGCACGGCCGACAATCGCTTTTAAATCAGGTAGAATCTCGGGC
The DNA here is from genome assembly GCF_000615805.1 of Latilactobacillus fuchuensis DSM 14340 = JCM 11249. Lineage (GTDB taxonomy): Bacteria > Bacillota > Bacilli > Lactobacillales > Lactobacillaceae > Latilactobacillus > Latilactobacillus fuchuensis. The sequence continues at coordinate 96,931 of NZ_BAMJ01000002.1, read as the reverse complement.
ATATTGCTGATATAAGGCACGATTGCCAAGTTAGAATTGACTTGCTTACCGGCTAATTCAGCTTGTACATGTTCATAATGCACTTGTCCTGAGACAAACAAGACCTGATAGGGCCGTTGATTTAATTGTCCCACAGCGTCGATGAAAGCTTTGTTAATACTAGGCGCCCCACGACTACCACCAAATATTAAGACGGTCGGACTATCCGTTTTTAACCCGAATTCGCTCAACCGTTGATTAGGCACCATCCCCGCCACTTGTTGCGCCCGCGGATTACCCGTTAAGACCACTTTGTGCATGGGAAATTGATCACTGACGGATTCAAATGAAATTGCCACTTTATCAACAAAGCGGGCTAAAAATTTATTCGTGACACCGGCTGCTGAATTTTGTTCATGCACAATCGTTGGCACTTTTAAACGACTAGCGGCGTACAATAATGACCCTGATACATAGCCACCCGTCCCGATGACAACGTCTGGTTTGAATTCGCGAATCATTTGTTTCGCTTCTTTAATACTGTGCATAAATAATTGGATCGTTTTAAAATTCGTTTTAAAACCATCAACATTCATCGACCGTTTAAACCCTTGAATCTCCAACGTTTTAAATGCGATTCCCTGTTCAGACGATTCGACTTTCAAGACCGCGTTGAGTCCCAACGTATAATACGTCGTCTAATAAGCCACGTTCCTTCAGTCTTTGGATTAACGCTAATGCTGGGTAAATGTGGCCACCCGTGCCACCACCAGATATCATTACTCTCATTATAAAATCTCCAATTTACTCTGCTATGATTTTGTCGACGGCGTCTAGATAAACATCACCGCGTTCTTCAAATGTTTTAAATTGATCCCAACTAGCACAAGCCGGTGACAATAAAACAACATCGCCAGCGGCACTAGCGGCGTACGCTGCTGGTACGGCTTCCGTTAAATGGTCCACGATTTCGATAACTTGAATCCCCGCTTCTTTCGCGGTTTGCGCTAATAATTGTTTAGTCTCACCATATAAAATAACGGCTTTAACGTGCGCTTTCAACAATGGCAATAACGGTTCAAACGTAAACCCGCGATCCAATCCACCGGCAATTAAGACGATGGGTTGTTGGAAGCTCTTCAAAGCGACTTCGGTAGCTTCCATGTTAGTGGCTTTCGAATCGTTATAGAAACGCCGTTGTTGGTATTCCGTCACAAATTGCATCCGGTGTTTAACGCCGGTGAAAGTCGTTAGGACTTCAATAATCGCTTCATTCGATTGACCCATTAATTTAGCCCCCGCCAAAGCAGCCAAGGCGTTTTCAACATTGTGATCGCCGGGGATATTGATCTCTTCGACCGGCATAATAGCTTCGCCTTTAAAGCACAATTGACCGGCTTCGACATAAGCCCCCGCCTGACTAGCCCCTAAACGTGAAAAAGGCACGACTTGGGCTTTCGTTTGCTGACTTAATTCGCGTAATTCTGGCAGATCCCAGTTGACAACGAAATAATCATCAGCCGTTTGATTTTGAACAATCCGCATCTTCGCTTGCACGTAATTCGCTCGAGACCCATGAAAATCCAAATGAGCTTCATAAATATTCGTTAGAACAGCAATTTTAGGTTTAACCGTGGTCGTTCCCATTAATTGGAAACTCGATAATTCCGTGACCATGACATCTTGATCAGTTACTTTTTGCGCGACTTGACTCAATGGAATCCCGATATTACCGGCGGCATAGGCGTGACCTTGCGCACGCTTATAATCGAGCATCAATTGAATCAGCGTGGTGGTCGTCGTCTTACCGTTTGACCCCGTCACACTAACCATTGTGCTTCTGACACTTCATAGGCTAATTCGGGTTCCGTTAAAACTGGAATATGGCGAGCCACTGCTGCTTCAACCATCGGATTATCGTAGCGAATCCCAGGATTCTTAAAGAGATAACTAAAAGCATGTTCGTCAAACAGGCTAACCGGATGACTCCCCGTAATAACGATGGCGCCTAAAGCCCGTAATTCGGCAACTGCTTCTGACGTTTCTTGGTCTTGTCCGTCATTGACCACGACCGTTGCCCCTAATTTTAATAATAGTTGCGCGGCGTTAATCCCACTTTTGCCTAACCCTAACACTAATACTGCTTGATCTTGATACGTTGCGACTGTTCTCATCAATTACGCCCTCTTCTAGAAAATTAACAAATAAATAGCTGAACAAATAATGCTGAAAAGCCAGAAACTGATATCAATCCGCCATTCACTCCACCCTGACATTTCGAAATGGTGATGAATCGGACTCATTTTAAAGATTCGTTTATGGAATAACTTGAATGACGCGACCTGTAACATGACGCTGGCCGTTTCAATCACGTAGACTAACCCAATTAATAACAATGAGAATTCACGATGCAATAGAATCGACATCGCGGCTAGTGCACCACCGAGTGCTAATGACCCGACATCGCCCATGAAAATTTGCGCTGGTTTGCGATTAAAGAGTAAGAACCCGACTAATCCACCAACCATGCTGAGGCCAAAAATCGCCACATCAATTTGATTTTGTTGGAACGCAATCCACGTATAAGTGGCAAACGAAACCGTTGCTAAACCAGCCACCAATCCGTCAATCCCATCGGTTAAGTTAACCGCGTTTGAAAAGCCGACTAACCAAAATAAAACAAAGGGCACAAATAACCAAAGACTCGAAATCGAACCAATCAATGGCATTTTTAACGCGTGACTAAAGCCTTCATGTTGGTAAACCCAAACAAAAACTAAGCCACCGATAATTTGACCGGCTAGTTTTTGCCAAGCTTTCAACCCCATATTTTGCTTTTTAAAGACTTTAATAAAATCATCTGCAAAACCGAGTAACCCATATAGCACTAGGATAAATAAGACAATCCATAGACTATTCGTTAGTTGATCTAAATAAAGGCCCACCCAGAGACTCGAAATAACAGCGGCAATGATGAACAATAAACCACCCATCGTTGGCGTGCCGTTTTTCTTAGCGTGCCACTTAGGGCCTTCTTCGCGAATCGTTTGGCCCTCTTTTTTCATCCGTAAATAACCAATGAATAACGGCATAAAGATCACCGTAATCACGAAACTACTCATCAAGGGTACTAAAAATTGTCCTGTTGCCATTTGATAAACTCCTTTAATCGACACTTACTTATTTTAATTGTACTTTAACTTTTTTAACGCCATCTAGCAACCCGTTAGTCGCTAAACTTTGTTGATAGGCGTAACCACTACCCTTTATCTCAACTTGAATTCCCGTTAATTGAGATAACTTCAATAAATCATTTTTGGACCAGCCCGTCACATCCGGCATCGTCATCGCGCCATTGGTCATTAACAAGACCCGTTGGTTCGGTAAAATAATACTGCCGGCACTTGGCACTTGTTGCACGACTAAATTACCACTACCGACTAACGCCGTTTTTAAACCGGCCTCGGTCAACTCACTTTGTGCCGTCTTAGTCGCCTTTGTTAGAACGGAAGGTAATTTAACTTGTTGCTGTTTGTCCTTCTCCGCTTTTTTAGTGTATTCCAATGCCCGTTGCATCATCGGATTAAAAATTTGTGACAGAATCGTTTCGGCACTATCCGTCATTTGTTGCGGTTGTTTCATCGTGATATATAAAATATATTTTGGATCATCAGCAGGCGCAATACCACCTACAGAGAAGATGTAATTGTTAGCACCGGTTAAATACCCCCCGGTGGGCGCCGTAATCTGGGCCGTCCCGGTTTTAACCGCGACTTTGTAATTCGGAATCTGATAAACCTGTCCCGTCCCATAATCCTGATAAACAACATCTTCCATATTTTGAAGGACTTCTTTAGCCGTGCTGGCCTTAATCGGTTGGCCGACTTTAATCGGTTCAATCGTTTTACGTTTACCAACACCCGCCAAAATTTGTGGTTGAATCATCGTGCCATTATTGGCAATCGCACTCGTCATTTGTAACATTTGCATCACATTGACGTTAATCCCTTGACCAAACGAGGTCGTTGCTTGATCCAACGGCCGCGTATATTGCAATGATCCGGCCACTTCGCCAGGTAACTCAATACCGGTTTTTTTCATAAAGCCAAACTTGGTCAGGTATGACTTCCAAACATCGGAGCCCATTTCCTGTTCTAACTTAACCATCCCAACGTTACTGGAACGGGCGAAGGCTTGGCTGAGCGGAATCGTCCCCCAACCACTCGTTTGCCAATCGCTAATTTTTTTATCACCGACTTGCACCGAACCGGATTTATAATATTCATTGGGATTATAGTTTCCAGAATCGATGGCAGCTGACAGGGTCGCAATTTTTAAGACCGACCCAGGTTCATAACCATCTTCGACCAATGTATCGCGCCAGATATCGCCAATACCTTTTTGGTGCTGGCATTAAACGTTGGCCGTTGTGAGGCTGCTAGAATTTCACCCGTCTTAGCATTCATCAAAACAGCGTTCATGCTAACCGGTTTGTATTTCTTATTGACCGTCGTTAATAGACTTTCGAGATAAGATTGGAGTCGTGAATCGATGGTCAAATAAACATCTTGACCATTTTTAGCGACTTTCACCTTGTTTTGTTTCTGACTGAGCGCGTAGCCGTATGAATCTTGCATTAAATTCTTATAACCATCTTCACCGGTTAACTGTTGATTGAAGTATTTTTCAATCCCCATCACCCCGACTAAATCTTGACTACCGTCAGCGGTGGCACTTTTCGATGTTTGAGCAAGACCAATGACGTGTGACGCGAATGTCCCATTAGGATAGAGCCGCGTGGGTGATTCTTTAAAATAAATCCCAGTTAATTTTTGGGCTTCGATTTTCCGTTTGATGCTCAACGATAAATTTTGACCCGCACTCCCAAATTCAACTTGGTAGACTGCTTGGTTGGTTGGCGTCATTTGTTTATAAATCTTAGCTTCACTTAATGGTAAATACTGACTTAATATTTTGGCCACTTTTTTCTTATTTGTGACATAAAGCGGCTTTTTATTAGTCCCCACATAATCGTGGCTCAAGACCGCATACACTGAATAAGCGTTCGTATCTTGCGCTAAGACGTTGCCCAGTGAGTCATAGATTGTGCCACGTTGCGCCCGCACAACCGTGTCTTCTTCATATTTTTTGTGAGAACGCTTGGTCAAATCAACCCCTGCAATCTGCCCGGTTGCAGCGATATAGATGAAGCGTCCGGCAAAAACCACAAAAATCGCCGCAATAATTAGCACTAAAAGCCTGCCAAATACGCGTCGATTCCATTGTGGACTCTTACGTGTCTTTTTAACTAACTTCATTTAGACACATTTCGAATATTATTTTCATTTAACGTCAGACCATTTTTTTGGGCAAAGGCATCTAAGCAATCTGAACTCGTCAATTCACCAATTTCTTGTTTTAAATCACTATTTCTAGCATGCACTTGGGTCATTGACCGTGATGTGGTTTGTAAATCACGTTGCGCATTAACCACCGCAATTTTAGTCGTCAATAAGCCCACCAACATTCCAAAAAAAGCGATACCGATAATGGCTAACGTCGTCTTCTCCATCGCCGATAATGCGACTTTCCGATTAGGTTGTTCATTAGGAGCTGTATGTATTGTCGGTTGTTGGTTTGGTATTAATTCAGGAGCTACAAGTTGGCGCGCCGTGTTAGATGCCATTTATATCAGTCCTTTTTTTAGTCGTCAAATTCTTTTTGCTTTTCTGCAACCCGCAATTTAGCACTGTGCGAGCGGTGATTATCTTCTAATTCTTCATCCGTTGGTAAAATCGGTTTACGGTTCACTAACTTCAAAACTGTCACTTGCGTCTCTGGCAAGACCGGTAAACCACGCGGAATTTCTTTAGGAGTGGCTTGTTCTTTAAACATGGTCTTCACTAAACGATCTTCTAGCGATTGGAACGTAATAACACTGATTCGGCCACCGATGTTCACAAGCGGAATCGCCTGTTCGATTGACTCCTCAATCGCGCCTAATTCATCATTGACCGCAATTCGAATCGCTTGGAAAATCCGTTTGGCTGGATGACCACCCGTTCGGCGAGCTGGTGCGGGAATCGCGTCTTTAATTAAGTCCGCTAATTCAATCGTTGTTTCGATTGGCGCAATTTCACGTCGTTGTTCGATTTTACGTGCCACTTGTTTGGAGAATTTTTCTTCACCATACCGGAAGAAAATTTTAATCAATTGTTGATAGGTCCATTCATTGACGATCGTGTAGGCCGTTAATTCGGCCCCTTGGTCCATTCGCATATCGAGTGGGGCTTCTTTTTTATAACTGAATCCCCGTTGTGCGTCATCAAACTGTGGTGATGAGACCCCTAAATCGTATAAAATACCATCAATCTTAGTCACACCATGCTCTGCAAGTGCTTGTTTTAAATAACGGAAATTACTCTTCACAAATGTGACTTGACCCGCTTCAGCATATTTAGCGAGACGTTCCTTGCTACTGGCCAAAGCGTGATCGTCTTGGTCGAATGAATAAAGATGACCCGTGGTTAATTGTGACAATAGATATTCACTATGCCCGCCGCCACCAAGTGTTGCATCCACGTAAATCCCATCAGGTTGAACATTCAAGGCATCAACCGTTTCTTTTAATAAAACACTTTGATGTTTAAATGTTTCTGACATCTGATTACCATCCTTTTAAAAGTCGAAATCCAACATATTTTCTGCAATTTCGTCAAAGTTTTCTTCTGCTTCTTCACTAAAACTATCCCATTTTGCTTGGCTCCAAATTTCAATCCGGTTAGAAACACCGATTAGGACACAATCTTTCTCTAAACCGGCATGGGTTACCAATGTTTGCGGAATATTAATCCGGCCTTGTTTATCGGGAACACATTCCACCGCTGCTGAATAAAAGAAACGGACAAAGGCCCGCGCATCTTTTTTAGCGAGTGGTAATTTTTTTAATTTTTCTTCTAATTGTTGCCATTCATCGAGTGGGTAGCCGAAGATGCAGTTATCCATGCCACGGGTTAATACGAATTCTGTGCCTAAATCCTCACGAAATTTGGCCGGCATGATTAGCCGTCCTTTCGCATCAATTGTATGCCGAAATTCGCCCATGAACATATACTTCACCCCTTTGCCCACCTCAACTAATTTTAGTCTACCACAATCCCCCACTTTCTACCACATTTTGCCTAAAAAAAGCTGTTCGCTATTTTTAGCGTTTTTTTGATTTTAATGAACAAGTCCAAAAAGCCAAATAAAAAAAGGCGCTCTCCGCAGAGATCACCTTTATTGACCATTATTGGTCATTATTATTATCATTTTTTAAAAGTTTAAAATGCCAGTACCTGCTAACGCGCCAAAAACGACTGAACCCACTGTGGCAATTAACATGACCCAAACGAACACTTTGGTAACCCGACTAAACGTACTTGTCTTTTTCTTCAACTATTCCACCACCTAGTCATTTCTTATCAGCAGTTTACACCGAATACGCTAAAAGTGCAACTCAGACTTTTTATATCACAAAAAAGACGTTACAATGGAACTATTAACTTTTGAGGTGACTAAATGATGCAACTCTTTTGGATTCTTTTACCATTACTGTGTGGCGGCGTAGCCTATGCAAGCCAACGCTTGATTCACCGCTATTTCCATCGTAAACTCGCGTTAGTCAGTTGGGTCTTACCCACTCCCCTGATTCTGAGCACCATTATGCTCAGTCATCCCTACTTCAACAAGGCTGGTTGGTTTATCCTTCTCGCGATGTGTCTCTGGGGCATTATTTGGGCCTTAACCCGTTTTTATTACGATCACGAATTATTTCTTAAGAAATTTTTACGAAGTTGGTGGCGTTTCGTCTTAATCATGTCGGCCGCTTGGTATTTAACGTTCTTGATTATTACATTAATTTAAAAAGAGTCATCAACTTAATGCCGGTTGATGACTCTTTTAGTTTATTCAAATAGTGGTAACAATTCTGATAATTCATGTACCGTCACCGTTGGTTGTGCCGTGATTGGCAGATGATCAACATCAAAATAAACAGATTGCACCCCCGCGTTGATGCCAGCTTCAACATCCAACGCACGATCACCAATCATCACCGTTTCCGTCGGTTTTAAATCGTATTTTTGACATAAATACAATAAACTATCCGGCGCTGGTTTACGGGCAAAGGCCTGTTGACTCGTGACAATCTCCGTAAAATACTGATTCAATCCTTGTTGCGCCAGATAAGTTTGCGCAGCCTGATCGCGATGCGTTAACAAGAAATTCTGGCCCCGCTGACTAACCTGAGCAAGAATCGCCGCCGCCCCCACGTAAGGTTGCGGTGTGAGTTGCGTTTGCTGCTCAAGTTCATGGTATTGTCGGTCTAACATTTCAAACCCAACGCCAGTCGTTTGCGCTAATTGCCGCAACGCCACTTTTATTGATTGTTGTTTAATTAATCGGTAGAGCGCTTCTGCTTGAACGGGCACTTGATGGCGTGCGTAAACCGTCAGTAATGCTTCTAACATCACTGGATAAGTATCATAAAGCGTGCCATCGAAATCCCAGATTGCATTCCGATAACTCATCGCGATTCCTGCGTATCAAATAAAATCGTCACCGGACCATCGTTTTCGAGTCCGACTTGCATATCCGCCCCAAATTCACCAGTCGCAACGGTTAAACCAGTCGCCGCTAACTTCTGATTAAAGCGATTGTACATCTTTTCAGCGTAATCAGGTGCACCAGCCGCTGTAAAGCTTGGCCGGTTGCCCTTCTTAGTCGACGCATATAACGTAAATTGTGAAACCGATAGAATTGATCCGTCAACTTGGTTCAACGCCAAATTCATCTTGCCGGCTTCGTCTTCAAAAACCCGTAACAGACTAATTTTTTTGACCAAATAATCTAAATCGGCATCCGTATCTTCGTCGCAAATCCCGACTAATAATAAAAAGCCTTTATCAATCTGACCGACAACGGTCTGTTCAATGGTCACACTCGCGTGACTCACTCGTTGTAGTACCACTCGCATTAGCGAATCCCCCTTTTATCCTTGTACCCGTTTGACTTCATAAATATCAGGAATATTTTTAACGGCTTCCATAATCGTTTCTAAATGTTCAATATTACGAATCCCAACGGTCACGTGAATATCAGCCATCTGATCATGGTCAATCCGACCCATGATATTGTTCAACTGTTTAGAATGCGCATTTAACGCTTGCAACACGTCGTTTAGCAAACCGCCACGATTGTAGCCATAAACTTCCAGATTCGCATCATACAATTGTTGCGATTTATCAGACGTATTTTCCCAGCTAACTTCCGTTAATCGGCTATTCATGTCCGCACGGTCAATGATATTCGGGCAATCCCGCCGATGGACTGAAACGCCCCGTCCCTTAGTCACATACCCCACGATATCGTCACCAGGTACAGGGTTACAACATTTACTTAAGCGCACCAATACATTGTCGACCCCGTCGATAATCACACCATCTTCATGTTTAATGGTGATGTGATTTCCACTCGCTTTAGGGCCTGGCTGTTGTGAATCCTTGGCTGATAAAATTTTGGCCTCTAATACCTTTTGGTCGTTTTCTTCTTTTTCACGTCGTTCTTTGACCGTTAAACGATTAACCACTGATTGAGGCGAAATTTCGCCAAATCCAATTGCCGCGTACAATTCTTCATCGGCATTAAAATTAAAATGGGGTAGAATCACGCCAACCGCCGTTTTATTGAGGTAATCTTTCGGTAGATAACCTTGATCAGATAAAAGATGTTCCAAGGCACTACGCCCTTTTTCAACGTTCTCATCCCGATCTTCTTTTTTGAAGTAACGTTTAATCTTATTCCGAGCTCGCGCTGTGAAGGCCAGTTTAATCCAATCACGACTCGGCGTCGCGCTGGTCGATGTCAACATTTCAACAATGTCACCGTTGCGTAATTGATAATTCAACGGCACAATCTTACCGTTAATTTTCGCCCCAACCGCGTGATTACCGACTTCGGTATGGACTAAATAAGCAAAATCAAGCGGGACCGAACCCTTGGGCAATTCGTAAACATCCCCTTTAGGCGTAAAGACGTAAACCCGATCGCTAAAGATATCGCCTTTGACACTTTCCATGAACTCAGCCGCGTCTTCAGAAGCATCCTGAATTTCCAGAATTTCACGGAATAAATCGAGTTTGCGACCCGATTCATCAATCTTAATCTGTTCTTTGACGCCTTCTTTATAGGCCCAATGCGCGGCTACCCCGTATTCAGCAACATCGTGCATCTCTTGCGTCCGAATCTGGACTTCCAACGGTTTACCCTTAGGACCAATCACGGTTGTATGAATCGATTGATACATATTAGCTTTCGGCATCGCGATGTAGTCTTTAAAACGGCCCGGCATCGGTTTCCATTTGGTATGAATCGCCCCTAAAACAGCGTAACAATCCTTAATCGAATCGACCACGATCCGAATCGCTAATAAATCATAGAGTTCTTCAAAGCGTTTATGCTGATCGCGCATCTTGCGATAAATTGAATAGAGATGTTTGGGCCGACCATAGATTTCGTAATTCATCTCTAAATCAGCGACTGAATCTTTAATCTCTTCAATCGCGCCTTGAATATAGAGTTCCCGTTGCGTCCGTTTCGAATTCATTAAATGGACAATCCGATAATATTGTTGTGGGTTTAAATACCGCAATGAAATATCTTCTAATTCCCATTTAATCTTGCTAATCCCTAAACGATCGGCAAGTGGTGCGTAGATTTCAAGCGTTTCATTCGCAATCCGTCGTTGTTTTTCGGGTTTTAAATGTTTGAGAGTCCGCATATTATGGAGACGATCGGCGAGTTTCACCATGATCACCCGTAAATCTTTAGCCATCGCCAACAACATTTTCCGGTGATTTTCGGCTAATTGTTCCTGATGCGATTTATATTTAATCTTCCCTAATTTGGTAACGCCATCGACGATAATCGCCACATCATGACCAAACATCTCTTCAACGTCGCCTAAGGTAATGTTGGTATCTTCAACCACGTCGTGCAAATAACCAGAAGCCACCGTTTCAGGATCCATCTTCAATTCGGCTAAAATTCCAGCAACTTGAATCGGATGAATAATATACGGTTCACCGGATTGGCGAATCTGTTCTTTATGGACATAGGCCGCAAAATCGTAAGCCTTTTGGACGAAAGCAAGATGCTCAGCGTTCATGTATTTCTGGCATAATTGTAAAACCTCTTGTTGCGAAATCACCTTTTCTTCTGACATCTTGCTCCACTCACTCTCTCATACTCAATTAAAATTGCTTTTTAAACAACAAAACTGACTCAACAATTTTGTCGAGTCAGTTCTATTTGCGACGTTCATACGCGGTGTTAATCCCTAAGTAACTTAACAAGAAATAAATAGGAACAAACCAGTAATTATAATCTGCATAGCGAACAACCACCATTAAGGCAAATAAAACTGGTAAATATAAAATATGATACCAAGGCGCACGGGTTTTCTGAATGCGATAACCAATCATAAATGCCGCGCAACCATTAATTAACATGAAGAGTAGTCCCACCCGCCAAGTTTTACTGATTCCAAGCCAACCAAAAATAAGTGGCAATAGGACCGCTAATACTAAGGCGACTAGGAAATACCGTACCCAAACTTGTTGTAAAAAACGATTTTGTTTTAATTTATTCATCTCTATAAGCCCTCTATCAAATTGTTATTCCCTATCATACTATAAAGTGGCTAACTCTGTCACATATGACAGCGCACTTAATAAATATAATGGCGCCGTTTCCGCCCGTAAAATCCGAGGGCCTAGTCCGACTAATTGAAAATTGGCCGCCTGTAATTGTGCTACTTCAGCCGGCGCTAAGCCGCCTTCTGGCCCAAAGACACACAACAAGCTTTGCCCAGCCGTCAATGTTTGTAAATTCTTCACTAGTTGTGCAGTTTCACCGGCTTTCGCCGATTCTTCATACGCCACTAGTTTGACGGTCGCCGCTTCAGTTGCGATCGAGGTTAAACTTGCGCGCCATTCAATCGTTGGGACATACGTTCGATGGGCTTGTTCGGCCGCTTCTTGCGCAATCTTTTGCAATCGTTGTAACTTCTTAGTTTGCTTTTTAGCATCCCATTTCGCAATTGAAAATTGACTGTTACAAAAAATAAACCGGTGCGCCCCGAGTTGAGTACCCTTTTGAACGATCCAATCGGTTTTATCCCCTTTGGACAACCCACAAACAATCGTGGTGGCCACTGGTAATTCGACCGTCGTGGTTAACGCGGTTCGAACCGTCAGTTGCACCATTTTATTGGTGACATCAGCGACCATGATTTCGGCCACGAAGGCTTGTTCATCATCCGACACCAACTCAACTTGGGTGCCCACTTGCATCCGCATCACCTTCAACATATGGTGGGCGGTTTCCCCCGTTAATTCAACGGCTTGTTCGAGGGCTAAAGGTTGCTCTAAAAAATAACGTTGCATCTCAATTCCTCTTAATCTTCATCAGTTTTCAAACGTGCGATAATCCCGACCCAGTCACCCATATATAAGGTTTCTTGAACTATCAGTTCATTAGCCGCTAACGTTTGACGAATGACCGCTTCTTTATCGTTAATAATACCGGCTAACAATAAATGCCCGTTCGGTTTCAAAAGTGGTTTAGCTTGTGGAATCATCGGCACTAAAACTTCCGTTAACATATTGGCCACAATCACATCTGCCGGAACCGCAATCCCGTTTAACAAATCATTCGGTTGGGCGTCAATCCCCTTAGTCACTGGGTTTAAAGCAAAGTTCTCTTTAGCCGAATCGACGGCGACTTGATCGACATCGTACGCACGAATATCACTAACCCCAAGATGGGCCGCTGCAATACTCAAGACCCCGGAACCCGTCCCGACATCAATCAGCTGTTCACCGCCGCGTAAAATCATTTCCAACATTTGCACCGAAAGATGCGTCGTCGGATGCGTTCCAGTCCCAAACGCCATCCCCGGATCCATCTTGATTAACGCTTCACGCGGATCTTCTGGTTGATAATCGGTCCAACTAGGAACGACCGTTAAAAAGCGCGTTAAACGGGTTGGTCGATAATATTTCTTCCATGCCGTTGCCCAGTCGTCATCCGCGACTTGTTGTAACGCCACGGTACCGGCGCCGGCATCTAATCCAAATTCAGCCAATTGGCCAATTCGGTGTTTAATGATTGGTAACCGTTCGGGGACAAAAATAGATTCAGGGAAAAAGGCACTAATTTGAACATCAGTCTCATCTTCAATCTGAATCCCTTCAGCCCCCGCATCAGTTAGAATATTCGCAATTGCTTCAACGGATTCATTGAGGGTTGTGACGGTTACTTTTGTCCATTCCATTTTAAAGGCTCCTTAATACTTAGGATAAGCGTAATATTTTTTAGCTAATTGAGCGTCTGCTTGTGCAACAGTTGCTTGGAAGACCGTATCATCCCAATTTAGAATAAACGTTTCTTCTTCAGATTCATCATTGGCAAACGCGGCTAATTGGTCTTCGCCATCATCTAATAAATCTTGTAGATAATTGAAAAGGCCACGGGCAACTTGTGCGTTTAACCCTTGGCGACCTGAGAAAGGAATCACGGCCAAATAGTTATCAGCGTATTCAAACCCGTCTAACTTACTTTCATCAAAAAATAAAATCGCATCTTCATAACTAATTTCATCTGATTCATTTAATTCGCCATCTTGATCTTCGACTGCTAGTTCTTGGCTCTTTGCAACATTTAACGTAAATTCAAGTTCAATTGCGCGCGATTGTTTATCCCAGTTCAAGTTAACATCACCGCTAAATTGTAAATCATCTAATTCGGTTTCAAAGAATTCAAGCATATTTTGGTCTGCCATCATTAATCACCATTTCCTTATTATTATTCTATCTTTTCTGTAAATAGCTGGTCTGATAATATCATACCTGATTATGGCCCGAATCTAAAGACATAACAAATAAAAAAACCAAGTTAGTCTAAGCCAACTTGGTTTTAAGCCTAATCTTGGGTCGCACCTTGACCCCAATAAATGACGTCCATTGTTTGCTGATCGTAACGTTGAAATTCGATTCCCAGTGCTTCTAATGAATGACTCATGACACGCCCATATAACCGCATATCCGCTTCAGCCGAATTATCGTCTGGTCGAATCGCATGCATCAGGATAAACTTCGCCATCTCCGATTGCAACGGTGTCTCAATTTGAGCTAATGGATCAAAGGTCATCGTGACAAAGCGAATGTCACTACTATTCCCATCTTGAGCAAGTTCGACAATTGGAAAACCGCCAAAATTACGTTGTTGTCGTAAATAACCTAATAGCCGGTCAATCTGAACTTTTGTAAACGCTGATTTATAGAAGAGAAAATGCCAGGTTTGTCGTTCCATTATGTCACCCATCCAAGTTAGTTATCGTTATTGATTACTCTTATTATGCCATAACCGGTTGGATTCGTCAGGTCTAAAAGCTAACTTTCGAAATTGCTTGTAATACTTGATTAATTCGTTGCCGTTGAACAGTCTGCTCAGACCGACCCAGAATAATCCGTTGATAAACGGTCAGTTCATCACCCTCGAGTGAATCAACCATCGTTTCCGTCGCAACCACGTAATCCGCTAACGCATTTTGCAGTTCTTGATTAATTTGTTCAAAGACGATTGGCGGCTCAACGCTCCCCGCCTGGGCCACAAATTGACGCAACACCGTTAGATTTTGTTCAAAATACAGTTTAAGCGTTTCCAAATTTTCATTCACCAAACATTTACCCAAACTAATGTTACGACACGTCTGCGCATATTCATCAAAGACAGTCTCAAAAACGACAAATTTCTCGAGTAATCGGTTTAGTTTAATCACGTATTCGGTTGTCGGGACAGTGGTTGCTTGAATTGGCATGGTGGTTCCTCCTTTAGTTTTGCTAATCGTTATAATAAGAATATAGAATATTTTAACAGCCGTCAATAAATAACTTTATATCAATTTAACAATTTAATTGTATTCAAGCGAATTTTATGCTTCTTAAATATAAAAAAGACCCCGGCTAGCTCAAATGAATTGAGCGCTAGAATCCCTGTACTACCCTTATTTAACTCACTTATTTTCCTTGGTGTTTAATTCAGATTGTGCCACCTGATACGATTTCGTTAAATCAGCAAAAGTCGCCTGAACTTTCTGATAATGACCATTATCGGCTCTGGCTCGATTAAGTAGTTGGTTGAAATCGTGCGACTCAACCTTAATATCATCTTCATAACTATGTTTAAACCAACTCATCTAAATCCTCTCCTTGCTTACAATGATTATACAACGAAATCCATTAATTGGCGTCAGCTAACCCCTTTAATATTTGCAATTTTAAGCAGATGCCGTAAACTAAGCATATTGTATAGTAAGGAGTGTCGTCATTTTGAGTAAGAAAAAGAAGGATCAACTACCTAAAACCCTCGTTGAAAAAATTCTTGATAAGCAAAAAATTAGTTACACACAGTTTGCTTTTCCAACCCATGAAGAACACCATGTCGCTCAAATGCAAGTTGAGCATCTCGGGATTGATGAACATTTGATTTACAAAACACTGGTCTTAACTGGCAAACAAACCGGTCCGATTGTTGGTGTCGTGCCGATTGATGGTCATTTAGATGAAAAAAAGCTCAGCCAAATTTCAGGTAATAAAAAAATTACCATGCTGCCCCTTAAAGACTTAGTGGCGACAACCGGTTACGAACATGGTGCCAATACCCCCATCGGCATTTGGGAAAAGGCCCATTTCCCGATTTATATCGATCAGCAAGCCGCTGAAGAGCCTTTAATCTTCGTTTCATCGGGTAAAATTGGTCGTTCGATTCAAATCAATCCGCAAGATTTACAAAAAGCGGTCTCAGCTACTTTTTGCGATATCAGTACCCACTAAAAAACGTTAGAATCAGTTGATTCTAAGTTTTTTAGTCTAAATATTGATCGATATTATGTTTCGAAATCGTCATTGGTTTTCTGAGTTGTGTGGGATCTTTGATAATATTATGAATGACAGTTTGCGGCAAAATTGATTGGGCCGTCAACTCCGCTAAAACATCATCCTCAATCACAATCTGAGTAACCGCGTTACGCAACTTAACGGTCGCCAAATATTGATCAGCACTTTGTTCTTCTGTAATTTCATATTTACCATAAAAATGTTTCTGTGCCATTCGCTCATCTCCTTGAGAATAGAATAACACACTGTCCCCTAAAAATTAAGTACCTAATTATAGGATAAACGAAAACTAATATCGTTCGTTAACAAGCTATCTCACTAGGCTCGCAAGGACTGTCGTAAATTCTGGGTCTGCATTAAAGGGTTGCACCACATCAAATTGTTGACCGCCATTTCCCATGAAATAACCGCGATTTTCATCCTCGATCTCTTCGACCGTCTCTAGCAGTCCGCCACAAAACTAGGCGTCACCACAAGTATCTTGTGCACACCTTGCCCTGGTAAGGCCTTTAACGTTGCATCGGTCGCCGGCGTTAACCATTCATTCGGTCCAAACTTCGATTGATAGGTCATGGTAACTGGGACCGCTGTTTTTAACTGGGCGGCAATCAAGGCCGTGCAATTCTCACAACGTTGTGGATAGGGATCCCCTTTAGTCGCGTAACTCTTAGGAATCCCGTGATAGGATAATAGAATCTGATCGTAATCAGCATCGGCTAATTGTGTTTGGATTTTGGCCGCCATCGCTTGCACATATTGTGGATTGTCGCTGAAATCTTGAATAAAATGCAACGTCGGCATTTGTGGATAACCCACATAAAAACGCGCAACCTCATCGTAGACTGCTCCAACCGTCGTCGTTGAATATTGCGGATAAAGTGGAATCACGGTTAAATCCGTCACCCCAGCGGCCTCAAATTCAGTTAAAACCGCCCCAATGCGCGGATTGCTATAACTCATCGCAAAACGGACCATTTTATCCGGAAAATGAGCTTGCAACGCCGTGGTTTGTTGTTGCGTATAATATAACAACGGTGACCCATTTTCAGTCCAGATCGATTGATACAGTTTTGCCGATTTCTTAGGCCGTGCGGGTAAAATCATCAAATTTAAAATTGGCCACCAGAATAGTCGTGGTATTTGAATCACACGTGGATCACCTAAAAATAATTTCAAATAGCTGCGCACAGCTTTGGTTGTCGGTTCCGCCGGTGTGCCTAAATTAATGAGTAATACCCCATTTTTTGTCATTGAAAAGCCCCTCTTCATCAATTCTAATTGATATTCATTCTCAATGATACCGAATCCGTTGCCAAAGCTCAATCTTTTTTGTGATTTACTTTTCAGAATCCATAAAATCTGCTATAATAATACCATTGTGGAGAGTTGGCAGAGTGGTAATGCAACGGACTCGAAATCCGTCGAACCGGCTTATACCGGCGCGCAGGTTCAATTCCTGTACTCTCCTTCAGCTATCTAAATCAGATTTCTTAAATAAGTGCAATCAATGTCGCCATATTGACATTGATTGTGCTTATTTAATTGCATTTCCCGCACGACACACAAAACAAGCTGTGACAGAAGTCGTCATATTCTGATATTAAACGAACATTATTTTTTGACGCGCGCCAGAACTCATCAATTTCCGTTCAAATCAAAAAATCGTCTATCCTTAGTTCGGGATAGGCGATTTTTCAAAGTTCTGTCACAGCTTGTATTAATTCTAATTAATTTAATTCGTCTCTTGCTTTGAAAAATGACTGACTAGCCAATAACCGATGGCACACGCTAATACCATGATTGCTGTCAATAAATATAAATTGCTGTAGCCGACTGCGGGTTCAATCAAACCTAATAAGAATGGTCCGATACCGAGACTCAGATCAAAGAAAATAAAGAACGTCGCGGTCGCTTGACTTAAACGTTTAACGGGGACTTTCTTAGCCACAATTGATTGCGCAACTGATTGGAAATTACCGAAACCTAACCCAATTAGAAAAGCTGAGACTAATAACCCCCAACCACTATGCGTCCAAGCAACCCCTGCTAGCCCAACCGCGTTAATTAATAAGGTTGGGACAACAACGGCTTTGGCGCCAACAGCGTCCAATAAGCGGCCGGTAAAGGGTCGTGATAATAAGGCCGCAAATGCGTAGGCTAAAAAGAAATAGCTTGCATAGGTCGCCAAATCCAATTGACCAGCGTAAAATGAAAGATAAGCTTGAATCGCTGCATAACCTAATCCAACAACGAACATCAATAGTGCGATTGGCATCGCCTTGATTTCAATAAAATGTGCTAAAGTTAATGGTTCGTTATGTTGAACCTTCTTAAACCGAATTTTTTCAGCATTAATCAGTGTGGCAATGACGAGGGCCGCGATTGCAAAACCAATTTCAACATTAAATAACGTTGAAAACCCAACCGTCTGCATCAGTTTTAACCCTAAAAAGGGCCCAACTGCCGTTCCTAAAACGGTGCTTAAACTGAAATAACTAATCCCTTCGCCACGGCGTTCGACTGGAAAAAGTAACACCACCGCCGTATTGGTCACAGTACTAATTAAACCAATCGCTAAACCGTGGAGTAAGCGAACCGCCATTAAAATCGCTAAACTGGTTGTAAAATGGTATAAAATCATCGCGGGCACTAATAAAATCGTCCCGGTCATTAACAATTTTTTAGTCGTAAAATGTTGGGTTAAATAACCTGAACTAAACCGCGCGATTAAAATCCCGATCACGGTAATCCCAATCACTAATCCGGCAATGCTGGTACTCGTGTGAAATTGGTCCGTCGTAAATTTAGCGGTGGTCACCATTAAACTATAATAGGTTGTCATCACCAATAGATTGACACTCGCAATTAACCAAAAATCACGGGTAAATATTTTTTCTTTTCTCACAAACTTGATCCCTCCTGTTTTTACACAACTTTAATATTATAAGTAATGGAGTGAAGTCCATGTCAACCGATAATCAATATTCAATTGGCCAATTTTCTAAATTAACCGGCTTATCACCAGATACATTGCGCTATTATGAACGCCAACACCTACTAACACCGCTACGCGGGACACGCAATTTGCGCTACTATTCTAACCAGCATCAAGAACGGATTGCCCTAATCCGTCGCTTGAAAGGCGGTGGCTTTTCAATTGCTGAAATTCAAAAGTATCTTGAATTACGCAGCCACCACGGGACTTTTCAACAACGACGCGACTATTTAGCCAAACAATTAATCACATTACACGAACGCCAACAAAAACTAAACGCTAGTATCGAGTATGTCCAAACCAAAATGGCGATTTTAGATGACTGGATTGCCAACGACAAGTAAGTCCCCTAAATTCGATATTTCTTTTTAGGTTAAAATTCGTTATACTGATAATAACTTAAACTATGAGACTTAGAGGTTCATCGCGATGAAAATTTCAATTCGTAAATTGCCATTTTTATATGATTTAATATTCTTAGCCGTCACCGTGATTCAATCCATTATTATTCTGGTGGTTAATCCCCATTTGACGAACTTCATGACCATCTATAGTGATTCAATGGGCAAGGTTTGGTGGCTTAGTCTGATTGCCATTGTATTGCACGTCGTTTCCTACCTGACCTCTTTGAGTCGGAACACCGCGCTCTTTGCCAACCTGGTAGCGATTATTGCCTACATCATCTTCATTCTACTGCCAGGGTATTTCATTGGCGCCTTGATTTTATTACTGATTGGATTGATTGCCTCTTTCAAATCCTATCAATTCCATATCAACTAATCATGACCGTTCTAGCAACTACCCGCATTTTGCGAGTTGCTAGAACGGTATTTTTAATAACGGCTTATTTATGCTATAATTAGTTTAATTATAAAACTAAGGGGATTATTTTTATGAAACGAATAATTGCAGTTTTTAGTTTGATTTGTCTTTTTGCATTGCCTTTTGTAAGCCCTTACTTATTCGATAAAGGCATGACTTTTGCCAAAAGCCATCCAACCAGCGCCATTCAATTCGATGCGCATCAACAACCAAAAGTTCAACATAAGGCCCCTTCTGATCAAAGCGAGGCACATTTAACCGCTTTTAATCAGCGTTTTGAACATTATTTTGATCAACTCACGCTTTCTAAGAACGCGCTGGTTGCGCTGATTACCGTTTTCACATTATCGATTTTAGCCATGCTCTCCCAACCGCTCTTGGCCTACCTGGGGACTTGCCATCAGACTACACCAAAAAAGCAGCCCGCCCCAGACAAAGCACGTCCAAAGATTGCTGCTTACAAACACCACTTATTAGGTTAATTGAGGTTTAATTTACGATACGTATAATAATGCCCCTCTTTTAACGATTGATTCGCATAGGGGGTTTCATTGAGCAATGAGACGTATTCTTCAGCGCGTTGTTCGGAGCTGAACGCACGAATCATTTTACTTTTTTCAACGTACAGTGGGTTCGCTTGGTACAATACAACGTAGATCCATTGATTCATCATTATCACCTAACTTTTAATTATCACATAAAGAAAGGCCGCCTCGTAATGAGTCGGCCTTTTTATTGGTTATCTTAACGACGAGCTTCTTTGATACGAGCTGCCTTACCATGTAATGCGCGTAAGTAGTATAACTTAGCACGACGAACACGGCCATGACGGATAACTTCAAGTTTAGCAACACGTGGTGAATGTAGTGGGAATGTTCTTTCCACACCAATACCGCTACTGATCTTACGAACAGTATAAGTTTCGCTCACGCCAACACCGTGACGTTTGATAACAACGCCTTCGAATAATTGGATACGTTCGCGCGTACCTTCGACAACTCGAACGTGAACTCGAACACTGTCACCAGGACGGAATTCAGGCATGTCTGAACGTAGTTGTGATTTTGTAAGTTCTTGAATTAATAGATTCATTAGAATCTCTCCTTTTTCACAGATATTCATTAACGTTGAATCGCCAGCGGAATACCGTTGTTTTGTGACTTCACATCACAATATTAAATTTTACCATAATTAGCCACCAATTAAAAGACTAATTTTCTGAAGTCGCTTCTTGTTTTAATTCACGAATCCATTTGATTTGATCCTTGGTTAAATCGAGTTTCTTTAACAAATCGGGGCGCCGTTCCAATGTGCGTTTAAGCGACATCTTTTCACGCCATTCATTGATTAGTTTATGATTACCGTTCATCAATACTTCTGGGACCGTTAACCCACGGTATTCTGGTGGTCGCGTATATTGCGGGTGTTCCAATAAACCGGTTGAAAATGAATCCGTAATCGCGGATTGTTGGTTACCCAACACACCGGGAATTAGCCGTGCAATCGCGTCAATCATGACCATCGCGCCTAATTCGCCACCCGTTAAGACGAAATCACCTAAGGAAACTTCATCGGTGACCAGAGTGCGGATTCGTTCGTCATAACCTTCGTAATGACCACAGATAAACACTAGATGGTCTTCTTGCGCAAATTCTTCAGCCACGCTTTGATTAAAGGTGACCCCCGCTGGATCTAAAAGAATCACGCGTTTATGGCCCGGATTCTTCGCATTAACTTGATCCATCGCTTCAAAAATGGGTTGGGGGCGCAACAACATCCCCGCACCACCACCATAGGGGGCATCATCAACTGAATGGTGTTTATTAACTGAAAAATCACGGAAGTCTGTGACTTCTAGATTAACCAATTCCCGGTCGATTGCTTTACCAATAATGGATTGTGATAACCCATTTTGAACCATGTCTGGAAATAAACTTAAGACATCTATTTTCATTCAATCAGTCCTTCTGGTACTTCAACATAGGCTTTACCCGCTTCTAAATCAATCCGTTTAATGACTGTTTTTAAGAACGGTAATAATAAATCCTGATGACCCCGTTTTTTAATAACCCAGACATCGTTGGGCCCGGGATTAATAATTTCGTTGACGGTCCCATAACTAGTCCCATCAGCTTCTTCAACAACTTCAATGCCGATGATATCATCGTAATAATATTCACCATCGTCCAATTCATTATCCCGTTGATTCGCCGCAATTTTTAAATTATGGCCTTTGAAGGGTTCCACATCATTGATGTTCGGATACCCCTCAAATTGCAATAGATAGAATTGTTTGTGTTGACGCATCGCTGAAACGGTCACGTCAGTTAAACCGTTAGGCATTTCAACGGTGAGTCGTGTTCCCTTTTTAAAACGGTCTTCCGCAAAATCGGTGGTGGCGATTACCCGGACTTCACCCCGAATGCCGTGTGTATTGACGATTTTACCGACTTGATAATATTTTTCTGGCATGCAATTTTCTCCTTATTCAACAAAAAACGCCTAAACAAAACATTGCTGTTTCATCTAAACGTTTTTTTAGGCATCTACAATATTTAAGCGGACGCGCTTAGCATATGGTGCTTTCACACTATAAACAATGGTACGGATTGATTGCGCAATCCGACCCTGCTTGCCAATGACGCGACCGATATCAGCAGGATTCACCTTTAAGTCAAATTCCATAAAACGTTCAGTTTCATGTTCAGTCAATTTGACGTCTTGGGGATGTTCGACAAGTGGCTGAACAATTGCAATAATTAGTTCTTTCACATCTGTCATAACGAGTCCCTATTTCTTAGCGAAACGCGCTTCGTGATATTTTTGCATAATCCCTTGTTTTGATAAAAGATTACGAACAGTATCAGAAGGTTGTGCGCCTTTTTGTAACCAGTCCATGATGACTTCTTCTTGTAAGTTCAAGTCAATTGGTTCTGTTAATGGATTGTAGTAACCAACTTCTTGGATAAAGCGGCCATCACGTGGTGAACGTGAATCTGCTACAACAATACGGTAGAATGGGCGTTTCTTAGAACCCATGCGTTTCATACGAATTTTAACTGACATTAATGCCACCTCCTATTAATTCTTTAACAAGACATAATATACCAAAAATTACAGGCCGTGTAAAGTGTTTTTTCTTTACAGGCTGATTTTTTTTAATTTAACTTGATTATGATTTAAACCGGCGCGCATTTTTAAGGCGTTTCTTCTTATTCTTCTTATTCTTACGAACCATTGAGTTCATCGCCATCTTACCCATGCGCCCTTGAACGCCATTGCCCATTAAACCTTCCATGCCGTTAAAATTACCTTTCGACATTTGGTTCATCATCTTTTTAGATTGATTAAACTGTTTAATCATCCGATTGACTTCTTGGATTGGCCGACCAGCACCAGCGGCTAAACGACGACGGCGACTCGGGTTCAATAGATCCGGATCTTCACGTTCTTTAGGCGTCATTGATTGGACAATCGCCTTCATGTGCGTCATGTCTTTCGGATCCATCTTAACGTTCTTCAATTGGGGATTATTAGCCATTCCCGGAATCATCTTCATGATGTCTTCCAACGGGCCCATGTTTTGCAATTGATCCATTTGATCGAGGAAATCGTTAAAATCAAAACTATTTTCTTTAATCTTTTCCGCCATATCGACGGCTTTTTGTTCGTCGTAATCCTGTTGGGCTTTTTCAATCAAGCTCAACATATCACCCATGCCCAGGATTCGGCTACTCATCCGATCAGGATAGAAGATATCTAATTGCGTTAGTTTTTCACCTTGACCAGTGAACTTAATCGGTTTGCCCGTGACGGCGCGAATTGAAAGGGCAGCCCCACCACGCGTATCGCCATCTAACTTGGTTAAAACAACCCCGGTAACCTCTAAACGGTCGTTAAACCCTTCGGCCACATCAACGGCAGCTTGACCGGTCATCGCATCGACCGTCAACAAGATTTCATTCGGATGCGCTAATGCGCTAATGTCCGCTAATTCTTGCATCAAGGTTTCATCAATTTGGAGTCGACCGGCAGTATCAATTAAGACGTAATCGTTCTTTTGTAAGTTGGCCTGTGCTAACCCTTGACGAACGATTTCAACTGGACTGACATCGGTCCCCATGTCAAAAACGGGGACATTAATTTGTGACCCGACCGTCTTTAATTGGTCAATGGCTGCAGGTCGGTAGATATCGGCCGCAATCATCAATGGTCGGGCTTTTTCATTTTGGACTAAATAGTTGGCTAGTTTCCCAGCCGTCGTGGTTTTCCCGGCCCCTTGGAGACCGACCATCATGATAATGGTTGGGACGTGTGGTGATTTGTTCAACGGTACGGCGGTTTCACCCATCATCTTCGTTAATTCTTCATCGACGATTTTGACGATTTGTTGTGCGGGTGACAAGCTATCGAGGACTTCTGCCCCAATTGCCCGTTCCTTAACGACTTTAATAAAATCTTTAACGACTCTAAAGTTAACATCGGCTTCCAATAACGCGAGACGAATCTCACGCATGGCTTGATTGACGTCGGCCTCAGTCACTTTCCCTTTACGTCGTAATTTACTTAATGCCCCTTGTAATCGTTCTGTTAAACCTTCAAATGCCACTGATCATCATTCCTTTAATTGTTTTTATTGTTCTGTTAACGCCAACAAATCCGCTAATAACCGCGCTAATTGTTGGTCTTCTGGATAATTGGCTTGAATATATTTTTTAAGCTGATCAGCACTCGCATTTTGTTGTTCGTAATTCTGGAATAAATGCAACTTCGCTTCATAACCTTCTAATATTTTTTCAGTCCGACGAATATTGTCGTAGACGGCCTGACGGCTCACCGCATACTCTTCAGCAATTTCACCTAGTGAGAAATCATCCCCATAGTACAGCGAAATGTAACTGTGCTGTTTCGCCGTTAACAGGGCACCATAAAATTCAAACAGTGAATTCATTCGTGCATTTTGTGCCAGTTCCATTTGACGCCTCCTAGATTAGATTGACCTATCTATTAGAGTACCGATTTTATTGGTCTGAGTCAACGTTTATTGCGATTATTCCGGCCAAATAAAAATGGTCAATTAGTCCGATAGTTGCGACTAACTCACCATTTTAATTGGTTTATTACGACTGACTTTGTTTGATTAAGCGGGCAATGTTGATACTCGTTAACGTCAGATTATCTTTCGTCCGCGCCAAAGCTTGTTCCAACGTCATAACGCCAGGTGTTGAACAAAAGATGGCGTCAATGCCTAGGTCGTATAGCACTTCCGTCCCTTGACCAATATTGCCAGCAATCGCAATCACAGTGGCATTGGGATTAACCCGTTTCACCGCGCGCGCAACTCCCATCGGCGTTTTACCGTATTGCGTTTGAAAATCAATCCCGCCTTCACCAGTCACCACTAAATCGGCATCCTGAGCAATCTGGGCTAAACGGGTTTGTGCAACCACAATCTCAACCCCGGCTTGCATCTGTGCGTTTGTAAAGGCCAACAGACCAGCACCCAATCCGCCAGCAGCGCCAGCGCCGGCGATTGTTGCGACGTCTAAACCGATGTCGCGCTGAATAATCTGCGCGTAATGACTGAGGTTTTGATCAAGTTGCGCGACCATTGCCGGTGTTGCCCCTTTTTGCGGACCAAACACGGCTGACGCCCCTGTCGGGCCCGTCAATGGATTGGTCACATCAGAAGCAATCACGAGTTCAACGTCTTTCAAAACGGGGAGCACATCTGTCAAATCAATTGCGGCTAATTTCGCCAACGCCCCGCCACCAAATCCAATTGGTTGTCGCTGAGCGTCCAATAACTGAACACCCAAGGCCTGTGCCATGCCGGCACCGCCATCGTTAGTCGCGCTGCCACCTATTCCGATAATCACTTTACGTGCCCCGGCTTCAATCGCCGCTCGGATTAATTGGCCCGTCCCGTAAGTGGTCGTGATTAACGGATTTTGCGTCGTTTCATCAATAAATTGAATGCCACTGGCCGCCGCCATTTCGATGACGGCCGTTTGTTGATCGCCCAACAAGCCATATTGCGCTTCAACGTCAACGCCTAGTGGATTTTTAACCGTTGCCGTTTTAAACTGACCATCGGTAGCATCGACTAAGGATTGAACCGTCCCCTCGCCACCATCAGCCATCGGTACTTCAACGATTTCAGCTTCTGGAAAAATACTCGCAAATCCGGTGCGCATTGCGTGACTAGCTTCGATTGCCGTCACTGAATTTTTAAATGAATCTGGCGCTAATACAATTTTCATCCTATCCACCTCACAATATGCCATACATGAGAACCGCAACAACCGCCATCGTTAAACCGACACCAGTTTCCCAGACAACGGCTTGCATCCGTTCTTTAAACGTCATCTTCATCGCATTGGCCGTCACGTGGAAATAATTACCGTGGGGTAGATGATCAATGACTGTCGCACCCGTATGGACCATCACGCTGCGCTCAACGCTGGTATCCCAAACGCTAAGATTGGTTTACTAAACGACCCAGCCGCTAAAATAACCCCTGTCGAGGTTGAAGCCGTCGCTGCCGCCATTAAAATCCCAGAAATCGGTGCTAAGAAGGTGCCAGAAATCCCACTGCTTTGGACTAAACGAACGACTTCTGCCGGTAAATTCGACACCCCAATCAACCCGGCAATCGCACCAGCCCCGATTAAGATTAGAACGACGTCGGTCATCCGTGCCATACCGGCTTTCGTGTAAGCTAACAATTGATGACCTTTACCCATCGCCAACGTCCCGATAATGCCGGCGATTGGCAAGATATACATCGCATCGACTTGAAAACTTTGTAATAATTCAATATGGAAAATATTCCCGATTGGATTAATCAATAATAAAATAACGGCCAATAATGGTGTGACAATCGCTGATTTTAAAGAAGGGCCAACTTGTGTTTGATCACTTTGACGACCTTCAACATCACTGGATTGAACCTGTGCACCTTTATTTTTCAATAACGTTGCTAAGATAATCGTCATGATTAACCCGCAAACTGCAGGAATGAAGTCGGCAATCATTAATTGACTGAGTTCAACATTGAAGCCCTTAGCCGCCGCAATCGTATTCGGATTCGGCGAAATGATATTCCCCGCCTTACCGCCACCTGATAAGGCGACTAACAACGCTAGCTTAGAGATGTGCATCCGTTGCCCAACTTCAAGGGCAATCGGTGCGACGATTAAAACGGCCACTGGGATAAAGACACCGACGCCGGTAATAATCATCGTCGCTAACGCTAAAGCGAAAATCGCTAAACGATCCCCTAAGCGATCAACAATCGTGCGCGCAATCGTGTCGGCCGCACCCGATTCCATCATGACCCCAGCTAAAACGCCGGCGGCCAGAACGCGAATGACGGTCCCCATCACACTTTGAGAACCCGTGACGATGATATCGACAGTCTGCGCTAAACTCGCCCCGCCAATCAACGCCCCTGTGATTGTTCCTAAAAGTAGCGAATAAACAGCATTCAAGTGGCATAAAATTAAAATAATCGCGACTGCTAAACCAATGAGGGCAGCCCACCAAACAATTGTCATCTAAAAAACCTCCTGTGTTATATTACAGAATAATTGTAATCGTTTCATCTGATATATAACACTGGCGATTTTCCGATAATAATTGTGCAACTGCACAATTAATTTAATTGGTAATCAATTAAAGCAATGTATAACATCACTAATTCGTGATAAACCTTAGGGTCTAACCCAATTTTGGTTTTAATCTGACTTAGCCGATAGTGCAAAGTGTTCCGATGAATGTGTAATTGATTGGCCGTCTGTTGCATATTGCCGTTCAATTCAATATACATTTTGAGTGTCGCGATTAGCTCATGGCCCGCTGGTTGGTGGTTAACTTCAATCAGACGTTGCCGGTAATCACTAACGTCTACTTTAGCCGCTAACAACCGCTGGATATGCGCAATTTCCAAACGATAATTCGGATCAGTCGACCGGGTTAGTCGGTTATAATCAACGACTTGACGCGCTTGTGCTAAGGCAATTCCCAATAAGCTCTGTGCTGTACTAATCCCGACAATATACTGTTGCTTTTGCGCCAGCGCTAACCAACTTTGACACACCGCTGGTTGGCGAGTAATAATCACCAATTCATCCGGGTTTAAACGAATTTTATAACTATTAGGATCCACCGGCTGATGAATTAAAATCGTCGTGTTAATGAGAATCAGTTGATATTGTTGGTTGAGGTTAATCCCTAAGGCATGCGCCTCATTAATCAAGTCAGCAGTTTGGTCAGATTCGGTTGTGAGTCCCACCCAAGTTAATAAAAACCGTTCCAACCGTCTTTTTTCACGGGCTTCTTCTTTAGCACGTAAGGCTTGTTCCGTCAATAATTCCGTTGTGACTTTCACTAAAGGTGCGATATAAACCAACTGCTCTGGATCACCGGTAATCCCAACGACACCAATCACGTCGTTTTGAACCACAATCGGCATATTAAACCCCTGTAAAATGCCATTGGTTGATCAGTTAGAATTCGATTATTTTGCCGGAGACGAATCGCTTCGACCGCGCCATCATGCAACTGGCCAACCCGCGTTGGTTCACCACTGGCGATAATCACGCCCTGTTTATTCATCACATTAATGTTATACGGAATCTCTCGTTGCAAGCGCGCCACAATCTTTTGGGCTAGCTGTTGTTCAATTTCCATAAGTTTGCTCCTTTCTAATCATGCTAAAAAACACAACTACCCGTTTGGATAATTGTGCTTCTAGTTGTTCAATCAATCTATTTGATGGCTTTGCTAACATCGGTATCAATCGTTGTTTGCGGTTCACTGCCGACAATGATGTCTTTAAATAACCCATAAACAAATCGGTTAGGATCAAATAGTTGTAAATCATTCATTTGTTCCCCTAATCCAACCATTTTAACCGGTAAGTGTAATTCAGTTCGCACGGCTAGAACAATCCCACCTTTAGCGGAACCATCTAATTTAGTCAGGACAATCCCCGTCACATCGGTTGTCGCTTTGAATTGTTTCGCTTGGACTAAAGCATTTTGGCCCGTTGTCGCGTCCAAAACGAGTAACACTTCTTGGGGTGCATTTGGAATTTCGCGGGTGATAATCCGTTTAATTTTTTCCAATTCGTTCATCAAGTTGACGTTGTTTTGTAAACGACCCGCGGTATCGACTAATAAGACATCGTAATGTTCCGTCTTGGCTTTATGCACTGCATCAAACACAACCGAGGCTGGATCACTGCCAGCTTGACTAGCGACAACTGGTACCGACACTCGGCGGCCCCATTCTTGCAGTTGTTCGATAGCGCCCGCCCTAAAGGTATCACCGGCTGCTAACAAGACTTTTTTACCCGCTTTTTCAAGTTGATGAGCAAATTTGCCGATTGACGTCGTTTTACCCGCGCCGTTAACCCCGACAAATAAGAAGACCGTCGTTTCGCCAGCCGGTGCAAAGTGCAACGCATTATCTTCAGCTTGGCCTTCTTGACCGTATAAATCGACTAATTTCTCAACAATCGCTTTTGAAACGGCCTCTGGCTTCTTAACATTCCGTAATTTAACTTCTTCACGCAATTCATCGGCAATCTTCATCGCCGTTTCGTAACCAACATCGGCTTCAATCAGCATTTCTTCGACATCGTCAAAGAAGGCTTCATCGACCGTTCTGAAATTGGCAAACAACGCGTTCAAACGTTGTCCAAAAGTTTGACGTGATTTCGCTAATCCTTGATCATATTTCTGTGTTTCAGCGGCCTGAATTGGTTGATCAGCGTCCACGGGGGCCTCTTCATCGGTTACCACTTCGGCCTCAGTAACTGGTGCTTCTTCTGATTCTACTGGGGTTTCACCTTTTGGTCCTTCAGATACTACTGGTGTTTCAACGTCAGTTTCAGTTGGCGTTTCAGCATCATCGTTTTTGCTGACCACCGTTTCGGCTGCCGGTTCACTATCAGCCGTATCAGGCGTCACCGTTGTTGTCAGCTGTGCTACTTCGGTTGGCGTGGCGACTGGTTCTGATTCACTTGGTTGGTCAGAAGGTTCTGTTGGTTCTGTTGGTTCTGTTGGTTCTGTTGGTTCTGTTGGTTCTGTTGGTTCTGTTGGTTCTGTTGGTTCTGTTGGTTCTGTTGGTTCTGTTGGTTCTGTTGGTTCTTCGGTAATCGGTGGTGTGACTTTCTTTTCAGGTTCTTCTTCGCCTGTAAAAGCCTTTTTAATGCGGTCAAATAATCCCATATTGAATGCCTCCTAGGCTGTTTGATGTTCTTCTAGTGAAACCGACACGATCTTAGAAACGCCTGACTCGGCCATCGTAACGCCGTACAAGCGATTCGCTTGGGTCATCGTCCCTTTACGATGGGTAATCACAATAAACTGGGTGGCACTTTCATATCGTTTCATGAAGCGGCCAAAACGTTCAACATTAGCATCGTCTAATGACGCTTCAACTTCATCTAGGATACAAAACGGCACTGGTCGCACTTTTAAAATTGAGAACAGTAACGCAATAGCGGTTAGCGCACGTTCACCACCGGATAATAAACTCAACCGTTGTAATTTTTTACCAGGCGGCTGTGCGATAATATCAATTCCACTGGTTAAAAGCGCGGTCGGATCAGTTAACGTTAGCGATGCGTGACCGCCGCCAAACATCATTGGGAAGATGGCTTCAAAAGCAACGGCCGTCTGTTCAAACGTTGTTTTAAAACGTTTCTCAACTTCCGTATCCATCTCGGCCATCGACACCAACAATTGGCGTTTGGCATCTAGCAAATCATTTTCCTGTTGCATGAGGAAATCATACCGTTCTTTAACCCGTTGATAATCCTCAATCGCCGCTAAATTAACAGTCCCCAAATCGGCTAACCCTAGTTTAATCAGTTTTAATTTCGACCGTAATTGATCGTTGGTTAAATCAGACGCCTGTAAGGCCGACTTAGCCGCTTCATAACTGAGTTGATAATCTTCGCTCAATGTTGTTAAGCGTTGGTCAATGTGCATCTTGGCCTGGTTTAACGCGACTGAATTGGCTTCTTGTTCCGCTAACGCATTTTTCTGTAATTGATAAACGCGATTCGCATCGGCTTGTAGTCGTTCTTGAGTCGCTTTTAAAGTCGTTCGTTGTTCTTTTTGACCTTTTAATTGTTGTTCTAATCGTTTAATCGTTTGATTCGTCGCCTCTAACAGTTCTTGACGCGCTTTTTGATCGAGCACATCCTCAGAATCCGTTTTTTGGAGCGCCGCCAATCGGGTTTGATTAGTCGTCAACTGTTGGCTTAATTCTTCAACGGACTGCGTGATCGTTGCTAATTTTTCTTGACCGTTTTTATATTCAGTGTTGGCAACGGCTAATTTAGTTTCTAGTTTGGTTTGTTGTTGGACGATCACTTTTTGACTATCATCAAAATGTTGCAATTGTTGATTTGCTTGATCCAATTCAGCCTTAAGCTGATCAATCGCTGCAGCAATCGTCTTTTCGGCCACCCGCAACTCACTTTGGCGTTGTTGATCCGCTTGATAAGCCGTTTGTTGTTGCTGTAATTGGTAATCAGTCGCTTGTTGTTGTCGTTTAACTTGGGTTAGTTTTTCGGTCAATAACGTTAACGTATTATTTTCCGTTTGAGACGTCGCTTTGACCTGTTCAAAAGTTGCTTGGTGACTCGTCAATTGCGCTTGATGGTCCGTTAGCGTTTGTTTCAATTGTTGAACGCCGTGTTGTTTTTGATCCAATGACACTTGCATTTTATCAATCTGGACGGTCAAATCAGCCAAGGTTTGTTTCCTGGCTAAAAGGCCACTGCCTTGACGGCTCGCGTGGCCCCCAGTCATCGAACCCCCAGGCTCAAAATATCGCCCGCTAACGTCACAATTCGATAGCGATGACCCGTCAATTGACCGAGTTTAATCGCTAGATTGAGTTCGGTCGCAATGATTAAATTGCCCATCAAATGGGTCATGACCGGTGCGACTTGCGCATCGTATTGGACTAATTCACTCGCAATACCGACAAAACCGGGTTGTTGTTGCAATTGGGTCAATAACGAATTCGGTAGCGTCCGCGGTTTCACGACATTATTGGGCAAGAACGTCGCCCGCCCAATCCGATTGGTTTTCAAATAATCAATCGCTTGTTTAGCCGTTGCTTCATCGCGTGTGACCACTTGTTGGAGTTGTGCCCCTAACGCCAATTCAATCGCTTGTTGATATTGACTCGGAACGGTCATTAATTCGGCGACCGCCCCCAGTAAACCAGGTAATTGTTGTTTTTGTTTAAGAACCGCTTTAACCCCTTGGTAGAAGCCGGCATAATCGTCGTCCAACTCGGCCAAGCTCGCTTTTTTAGCTTTCGCCTGTTGCAAAATACCGGATGCTTGGAACCAATTGGTTTGCGCTTTTTGATAATCCTGTTGATCTTGCGCTAATTGTTGTTGCATCTGCGTCGATTGTGCTTGTAATTGGGCCACCTGTTCCGTTAACGCTTGGACCTTGGCCGCTTGATTAGCCTGTTGGGTTGTCTGTTGTGTTAATTGCGCACTCGCTTCGCTAATCGTGCTATCTTGACGCGCCAATTGGGTTTTAACTTGTAATAAATTCTTCGCTAAATATTGTTGATTATTATGGTTAGTGGTTTGTGCTTGCATCTGATCAATATAATCCTGACGAATTTGTTCAATCCGTTCTTTCAACTCCGCTTCACTGCCGGCCGTCTGCTTTTGTAAAGCCTTTAATTCGGTTTTAAGGGTCGCAACCGTTTGTGTTTGTTGATCAAAAGCCGCTTGCAACTGCTTTTGTTGTTGCTGAGCCGTCGTTAATTGAACCGTTAGTCGTTCAACTGATTTCTGCAGTGTTTTGCGACTTTCATCGGTAAACGTCGCCCGTTCTTTCGAAACGTTCTCTTGTCCGACTAAGTTTTCCGCTAACCGACTTTTTTCAAGTAATTGCTGGTTATTTTGTTCTAACGTTTGTTCTAATTCAGTTAACGTCGCTTGATTAGCGGCCAAATCAGCGTTGGTTTGTTGATTATCGGCTTCAACAGTGGCTAGTGTTTGAGCCAAAGATTCGGCCGTCTTTTGATGACTCGCCTGATCGATTGCCAATTGATCAATTTCAACCACCAATAATTGTTGATGAATTTGGTCAAACTGCGCTTTTTGATCTAAATAATCTTGAGCAATACTGCTTTGTTCCTTTAAGGGTTCAACCTGCGCTTGTAATTCGTGGACGATATCGGCGACTCGGTTTAAATTATCATCGGTTTGGTCTAATTCCGATTGCGCCTTTTTCTTTTGTTGTTTGTATTTCAAAACACCGGCGGCTTCTTCGATGATATTTCGGCGACCCTCAGGTTTGCTGTTAAAAATGGCTTCAACGCGCCCTTGCGAAATAATTGAAAAGGATTCCCGCCCCAGGCCGGAATCCATAAATAAGTTGACGATATCTTTCAATCGGCAACTTTTTTGATTCAAATAAAATTCGCTATCACCATTCCGAAATAAACGTCGCGTAATCATGACGTTGGCCGGCTCTTGCGGTAAATATTGATCACTATTATCAAAGTTTAACGTCACTTCAGCCCGATTCAATTGAGGCCGTAAATCGGTCCCGGCAAAAATAATATCTGGCATTCTTTCGCCCCGTAGACTTTTGGCTGATTGCTCACCCATCGCCCAGCGAATGGCTTCTGTGATATTACTTTTACCGCTCCCGTTAGGACCCACAATTCCGGTCAAACCGT
Source organism: Latilactobacillus fuchuensis DSM 14340 = JCM 11249 (assembly GCF_000615805.1). Lineage (GTDB taxonomy): Bacteria > Bacillota > Bacilli > Lactobacillales > Lactobacillaceae > Latilactobacillus > Latilactobacillus fuchuensis. The sequence continues at coordinate 63,400 of NZ_BAMJ01000002.1, read as the reverse complement.
CTGAAAAATTGATTTCTGTTTTATCGGCGAATGATTTAAACCCCGATAGCACTAATGATTTTAACTGCATGCACTAAACTCCCTACACCGTGTGACTGATGAACACTATTTTAATTGTGATAATGCTTTTTTAGCGGCCGCTTGTTCCGCCGCTTTTTTATTGCGACCAACCCCTGAGCCTAATACCTTATGATCGACAATTACGTCAACTTCGAATTGGCGATCGTGTGATGGCCCCACTTCAGCTAACAATTGATAATCAATTTCGATTTCACCGTCTTGTTGTAAAAATTCTTGCAAGTTGGTTTTATAATCGGTTTGATCTGAAAATTCGCCGGCTTCAATCTTGGGGAAAACCAGTTGTTCGACGAATTTAACGACCGCACCGCGACCCTGATCTAAGAATAAAGCCCCGTTAAACGCTTCGAATAAATCTTCTAACAAAGTTGCGCGTGCCCGGGCACCATTCTTTTCTTCACCCTTGCCTAAGCGAATGTACCGGTCAAAATGGGCTTCTTTGGAGAAGCTACTAAAACTCTTGGTACAAACAATTGCGGCCCGTAATCGCGTTAACTTACCTTCTGGCCAGTCTGGATATTTTTGAAAGAGGTATTCGGAAACGGTAATTTCCATCACCGCATCGCCTAAAAATTCTAAACGTTCATTATCGCGCAAACCGAGTTCGCGGTGTTCGTTGACGTAAGAAGAGTGCGTAAACGCCTCGTCTAAGATTGCTAAGTTTTGAAATTCAATGCCGTAGCGCGCACGAAGCTCGCTGACTAGTGCTGCATCCAAAATAAAATACCCCATTTCACCTGATTATAATCTTTCACTATTATACCGTTTATACTGATAAAAAAACAGCGTTGGTCTGAGTTAGACCCTTTAATTCTCATCTAATTTTGTCCGTTAATAAAATAGACTAACACCGTTTAATCGGCGTTAGTCTATTTGAAATGCTATTGCGCGATCGTCGTTGCTTGTGTCATTTTCGCTAAAGCCGCTTGATAACCCGGCACTTCAGCTTCGGTGGCATAGACAAAATGCGCGGGCGCAACTTCACGTAATTGACGACCTTCGTTATTGGCTTCAATTGACGCATCGTAAGCCACCCGTCGTTGCTTCCGTTCCAACTTAGGATCTGGTTGGGGCACGGCTGACAATAGACTTTGGGTATACGGATGCAATGGTCGGTCATAGATATCATCGGCGGATGCCAATTCCATAATCTGACCATTATGCATCACGGCAATCCGGTCACTGATGTATTTAACCATCGATAAATCATGCGCAATGAATAAATACGTTAAATTTTGTTGGGCTTGAATATCCTTCAATAAATTGACGACCTGCGCTTGAATCGACACATCGAGCGCTGAAATCGGTTCATCAGCGATGATGAATTTCGGTTTAACCGCCAGAGCCCGGGCAATTCCGATTCTTTGGCGCTGACCACCTGAGAATTCATGGGGATAACGAGTCGCGTGATCTTTGTTTAATCCGACAAGGTCCAATAATTCATTGACCCGGGCATCACATTCCGCTTCGGTTTTCACCAATTTATGAATGTGGAGTCCTTCAGCAATGATGTCTTTGACTTTCATTCGCGGATTCAAAGACGCGTACGGATCTTGGAAAATCATTTGAATCTCTTTTCTGAATTCTTTCATTTGACGACTATGATTCTTAATTTTACTGATATCTTGACCGTCAAACAGAATTTCACCACTCGTCGGATTATAGAGACGAATGATACTCCGACCAGTCGTACTTTTCCCGGAACCAGATTCACCAACTAGGCCAAACGTTTCACCTTCGTAGATTTCAAACGATATATCATCAATCGCTTTAACCTCTGATTTTTTACCTGGGTTAAAGTATTGTTTTAAATGTTTAACACTGACTAATACTTTCGGTTTATCCTTTTCCATCTGTCTGACCTACCTTCTGTGGTGCGACTTCATCATATTTAGCCATCAACGTTTTAATCGCTGCGGGTGGTTCAACTTGCGGTGCATCAGGATGCAATAACCAAGTCGCCGCATAATGGGTTTTAGACACCTCAAAAAATGGTGGCATCTCTTCCGTATCAATTTGCAGTGCGTACGGATTACGTGGTGCAAACGCATCGCCCTTAGGTGGGTCCAAAAGATCGGGTGGGGTGCCCGGAATCGCTTCTAGTTTACCCGCAGTATCTAACGTTGGCATTGAATTCAATAAGCCCCACGTATACGGATGTTTCGGTTGATAAAAAATTTCGTCGACCAATCCGTATTCGATAATCTTACCGGCATACATGACGGCGACCCGATCGGCAATCCCGGCTACGACCCCTAAATCATGGGTGATAAAGATAATTGAGGTTTCAATCTTGCGTTGGAGTTCCTTCATCAAATCGATGATTTGTGCTTGAACCGTTACATCTAAGGCAGTCGTTGGTTCATCTGCAATTAGGACTTGCGGATAATCGACAATCGCAATCGCAATCACAATCCGTTGGCGTTGACCACCTGAGAATTGATGCGGATAATCTTTCATTCGTTCTTTGGCGTTTGGAATCCCAACTAAATCTAAAACCGTTAGTGCCCGTTTCATCGCATCTTCTTTGTTCATCGCTTTGTGAATCAATAGCGGTTCAGCGACTTGTTTGCCGATTGGCATGGTGGGATCCAATGAGGTCATCGGATCTTGGAAAATCATCGAAATTTCGTTGCCCCGAATTTGATTCATTTCCTTTTCGGGTTTCTTCAATAAATCGTCACCATGGTATTTAACCGTGCCACCTTTAACTTGCGCGTTGCTAGCCAATAGACCCATGATACTCCGAACCGTCACGGATTTACCCGAACCAGATTCACCGACAATTGCGAGGGTCTCGCCTTTTTTCAATTCAAAACTCACATCACGAATCGCATGAACATCGCCTGCGTAGGTTTTAAAATCGATGCTTAAATTTTTAACTTCTAAAATATTTGCCATTTGAAAACCTCCGACTATGACTTAGGATCAAATGCATCCCGTAAGCCATCTGCTAATAGATTGACTGCGACCATGATGAGACATAGGACCGCTGCTGGATACCACATTTGGTACGGTAAGAACCGGAAGGCCTTTTGCCCGTCCGATAATAACGTCCCTAATGAAGCGCTTGGTGCTGGAATCCCAATTCCGATGAAGCTTAAGAAGGCTTCGAAGAAAATGGCACTCGGAATCGTGAACATCGTTTGAATGATAATGGTTGAGGATAAATTCGGAATTAGATGTTTCCAGGCAATTCGCGTCGGGGTTTCACCCAAAGTCCGGGCCGCTAAAACGAATTCCTGTTCCTTTAATTGGAAGGTCTGGGCTCGAATCAGCCGGGCCATCGTAATCCACCCGGTGAAACCAATGGCCAACACAATTGATAGCAAGCCTGGCCGTAAGATTAACATCATCAATACAACGACGATTAAGTTCGGAATCGATGAAATGATTTCGATAATCCGTTGCATAAACGTATCAGTTCGGCCGCCTTTCCAACCGGAAATAATCCCGTATGGAATCCCAATTAATAAATCGACTAAGGTTGCTAAAATCCCGATTAATAGGGATAAACGCGTCCCGTATAGAATCCGGGACAATAAATCACGACCGAGATAATCCGTGCCTAAGATGAAACTTTTACCCTTTGGCACACCGGCTTGTTGATACTTATCAACCGTGACCCCGGAAACCGTCGCTGTCCCTTTAAATCCGGGTAAATGACCATTACCGATTTTAGGCGGTAAGTTGGCGTACGCCACGTTTTGTGTATTCGGACTTTGCGGTGCAATCACGGGGCTAAAAATGCCGCGAGGATGATCGCCAACAAAACAAAGAGCGAAATCACGGCCACTTTATTTTGCTTCAGACGCCGAATAGCATCTTGCGTAAACGTCAATGAAGGTGCACTAATTTTTTCTTGTTCTTCATGATTATCTACTTTGAGCGGTTTAAAAGAACCAGCTGTTATTTTTGTATCTGACATGTTAGTTGGCCCCCTTTTCACTTAATCGAATTCTTGGATCGATAATGCCGTATAGAATATCAACGACTAAGATAATCACCATTAATAAGAATGAATAGAAAATCGTCAAGCCCATGATGGTTGGATAATCGTTGGTCATAATTGATTTCACGAATTGTTCCCCAATCCCAGGAATGGAGAAGATATTTTCAACAACCAATGACCCCGTCATGAGGTTGACAGCCATTGGTCCGATAATCGTCACGACCGGAATCATTGAATTCCGTAGGGCGTGTTTAGCCACTGTTTGCCATCTAGAATTCCCTTTGGCTTTGGCTAATTCGATGTAATCACTGCTCAAAACATCCACCATTTCAGTCCGCATGAACCGGGCCGTATTAGCCAGTGGCGCGACCGCTAAGGCCAACGTCGGTAAAATACTTGATGAGAAGCCGTCCCATAAAGCGATTGGGAACATCTGTAATTTGAAGGCTAAGAAGAATTGAAGTAAAACGGCCAAAACAAAGTTAGGAATTGAAATCCCTAAGATTGAAAAGAACGTTGCGACCCCATCCACCCAGGTATTCTTCCGAATGGCAGCGACAGCCCCTAATAAAATCCCTAAACCAGAACCCAGAATCATCGCTTGGGCCCCAATTTGTAAGGAAGGTGCTAAACGTGACATGATTAATCCCAAGACCGGTTGGTTATTAAATTGGAAGGAAGTTCCAAAATCACCGTGCAATAAACCAACAATGTAGATCCAATATTGTTCTAGAATCGGTTTATTTAACCCGTATTGTTCATTCATAATCCGCAATTGATCCGCACTTAATTTTTCTTGATTCGTGTACGGTGTCCCGGGCATTAACTTCATCATGAAGAACGTGACTGAAGCAACAATGAACAGGGTTAAAACTAGATAGCATATTCGTTTAATTAGATATTTAGTCATATGATTGCTCCTAACAAAAACGGGCTTCATTGTTTTTCAACGCCGAAACCCATTTTATAAAGTCGTTTTATTTTTTTAAATAAAGTGAGACATTATTGTAACTACCAGATGGGCCATAGTCTAACCCTTTGACATTGGCATTCGTTAAGTACGCGACACCTGATTGGTACAATGGAATGACCCCTGATTCAGTATTCATAATATCTTGTGCTTTTAATAGGTTTTGCCATCTAGCCGTTGGGTTATTGGCATTGGTTGTTTTACTTGCTTTAATTTGTGCGTCATATTCTGTATTACTCCAGTGACCATTATTGTTATCGCCACCAGTCACGAATAAATCTAAGAACGTAATTGGATCTGGGAAATCAGCGCTCCAAGCACTGACAACCATATCGAAATCGCCACTATCTGAACGTGTTAGACGAGTCTTAAATGGCACGTTCGCTAATGTAACTTTCAAGCCTGGTAAATATTTTTCAAGCGTATTTTGTAAATATTCTGATTGTTTCTTCGACGTATCTGTATCGTCACCAACCATTGTATAATCAAAGGTTTTACCAGTTTGGCCTAATTCAGCTAAACCTTCTTTCCAAAGTTTAGTCGCTTCCTTTGGATTGTAAGTTGCATTTTTAGTCCCTTCAGTACTTAATTCACTCGTAAAGTCTTTCTTAGTCGTTGGATCAAATGACATATCTTTAGGTGTGACAGATGCAATTGGTTTCGAACCATCCCCTAAGACTTGTGAAACGAGTTCTTTACGATTAATCGTCATCGAAATGGCTTGTCTAATCTTAGCATTCTTGAAGATTGGATTTTTATCTTGATTTAATTGCATATAGAACGTTGCTGATTTTGGTAATGTTGAATAATCAGGATCATTCTTCATTTGTTTAGCCGTATCGCCGCTGATTGCTGTCCGGTCAACTTTGTTACTTTGGAATAAATTCAAAGCCGTTGAAGCGTCTTTAACCACTTGGTATTTCAAGTTCTTGACTTTAACGTCTTTGGCATTCCAGTAATTCGTATTCTTGACTTCGGTCCAAGAACTATCCGGGCCATTCCAGTTAGATAACTTGTAAGGGCCGTTGAAAACTAATGTCTTAGAATTTGTTCCGTAAGCTTTACCCGCTTTTTCAACGGCTGCTTTATAAACTGGGAAGAAAGTTGAGCTGGTCATTAACTGACTGAAGTATGGAATTGATTTATCTAAAGTAATCACCAAGGTGTGCGCATCTTTAGCTTCAATCCCTAATGTATCAACTGCTTTTTTGCCGGCTGTGATATCCGTTGCATTCTTGATACCTTCATAGATGTAAGCATATTGTGATCCGACTTTCGGATTAACGACCCGTTGCCAAGCGTAAACAAAATCTGAGGCAGTCAAGGCTTTACCGTTACTCCATTTCGCATCTTTACGGAGCGGAATCGTGTACGTTAAACCATTGTTGGTTGGTTTAACCACCTTAGTCGCAATCGCTGGTTTAACCGTCTTACCTTCATAACGGTAAAGACCTTCCATCGTGTCCGTTAAAGCTTGCGCACCGATTACATTGGTATTTAATGCTGAATCCATCGTGGAAATCACATCGCTTGTCGTAAACGTCACCGTATCGGTTGACGCCTCCTTACTCCCTGATGAACCACACGCTGCTAATAAGACCGTAATGGCCAATGTTGTTACCCCTAACACCAAACTCTTTTCTCGTCTCATATGGACACTCCCTTCAGTTGTTAAAAATAATAATACCTGAATAAAAATGAAAAGTAAATAAGAAAGATTAAATTTCTCTAATTTATTTTTACTATCAAATCAACGTCCGTGTTTAGCTAATTAGAAAAAGGCCGTTATAATAACGGTTATTATGTGAATACACTCATTTATAATCATCGTTTACTCATTTTGAAAATAGGCACAAAAAAAGCTTAACGTCTGAATCCTTAGATTCAGACGTTAAGCTTTTTTCGATTAGATTATTTTGTCTTTGTTTTGATATAAGCGACGGCATCCGCAACTGTTGCGATTTTTTCAGCTTCTTCATCTGGGATTTCGGCACCAAATGTGTCTTCCAATTCCAAAACGAATTCAACAACATCAATTGAATCAGCGTCTAGGTCTTTTTTAAAATTTAATTCGTTAGTAATTTGATCTTTATTTAATTCAAAACGATCGACAATAATATCCGCAATCTTATCAAAGATTTCTTGTTCATTCATGTTAAAACCTCCAAAAATTGAAACACTTTCGTACCTAAGCATTATCGGTATTCAGTGATTATACCTAACTTTATAGGCCGTTTCAAGTAAACTGTTTTAGCCCGCGAAGTCCATTGTAGTCCCTTTGACTCAGCTTGTCTAGCTAATTATTTAGTTTCATCTGAGACCTTTTTTTGATCAAAATAATCAATCACTTTTTGGACCGTTTGATTGGCCAACATCGTATGAATCTGTTTGACCGTATAATAGACGGTTTGTGCATCAGCAGCCCCGTGCGCCTTGATGACGGGGGCTTTTAAACCTAGTAAAACAGCGCCACCGTAAATCGAGGTATCGAACTTAGTTTTAATTTGACCGACGCTGCCTTTTAATAAAAGTCCGCCGATTTTTTCTTTAACGCCCGCATCCATAATCGCGTGTTTAACTTGCGACATCACGATGGTTGCAGTTCCTTCAATCGCCTTTAAAGTCGCGTTGCCGGTAAAACCGTCAGTCACGACGACATCCGCTAAGCCTTTTAATAGATCATTGGCTTCAATATTCCCGATGAAGTTCAAATCAGGATCATCCGCTAGTAATTGATGGGCTGCTTTGTGCAACTCATCGCCCTTACTCGCTTCAGTCCCGTTGTTTAATAGCGCAATCCGCGGATTCGCAATTCCACGGACATCTTGCGCGTAAAAATTACCCATCAAACCGTATTGATGTAAATGTTCTGGTTTCGCTTCGGCATTCGCACCAACGTCTAACATATTAAAACCATCTTCTGAATTAATGGAAGGCAGCGTGGGCATCAACCCTGGCCGATCAATGCCTTTGACCCGACCAATGATGAATAATCCGGCTGCCAACAACGCCCCAGTATTGCCTAATGAGAATAACGCGTCGCTTCGCCAGCTTTAACCGCTTGGGCGGCTAAGACCATTGAGGCTTGTTTCTTACGGCGAATCGCACGAACTGGTTCATCATCGCCAGCAATCTTTTCAGTCGTGTGAACGATTGACAGTTGCGCCATATCAGGTAGGAGTGGTTTAATCTGGGCTTCATCACCGTATAAAATAAAATCAAGGTCTTTAAATTCTGAACGCGCCTGTAAAACCCCTTCAATCACTGCTTGTGGCGCAAAATCGCCGCCCATTGCATCAACTGCAATTTTCATATCAATTCCTCTTTTCATCACTAATCTAATGTTAAATAATTTTGTTGTTGTTGCGCTAGGTATTGCTTCAAAGTTGGATAGTGGGTCAAATCTGGATCGGTGGTAAAAATCTTTTGAACCGCTTGTTGGGCCACTTGCAGACTCGCGAAATCAGCAATCGGATCGCCGACCTTAAAAGTCGGTACGCCTGATTGTTGATGACCAAAGACTTCCCCTGGTCCCCGCAACTCTAAATCTTTTTGAGCCACAACGAACCCGTCATTGGTTTCGGTCATAATCGTCATCCGATCGATGCCCTGTTGATTTTTAGGATCGGCAACCAGCAAACAATAGGCTTGTTTCTTGCCCCGTCCAACCCGGCCGCGTAATTGATGGAGCTGCGCCAAACCAAAACGGTCGGCATCAAAAATTAACATGACGGTTGCATTCGGTACATCAACCCCAACTTCGACGACGGTCGTCGAAACCAATAATTGAATCTGATTCTCTGAGAAAGCCGTCATAATCCGGTTCTTCTCATCATCTTTCAACTTGCCATGGAGCAAAGCAACTTGGTAGTCCGGCGCAAACCGTTCGGATAGTTTGGCGTAAATTTCTTCCGCATTTTTAAGATCCATCTGTTCTGATTCAGCAATTAACGGCGTAATCGCAAAGACTTGGGAATGTTGGGCTAATTGCGTGCCGACAAAGCTCAACGCCTGTTCAACTTGGTTACTCCGCACCCAACTGGTTTCAATTGGAACTCGGCCCTTCGGTAATTCATCGATTGTTGAAACATCCATCTCACCGTACGCGGTAATTGCCAAAGTCCGTGGAATGGGGGTGGCAGTCATCGCTAAGACGTCCGGTTGTAACCCTTTTTCACGCAGAATCCGGCGTTGGTTGACGCCGAAACGATGTTGTTCATCAATCACCGCAAAACCCAACCGTTGATAATTAACCGCATCTTGAATCAACGCGTGGGTGCCGACGATGATGTTGATTCGGCCATTCTCAATATCGGCTAATAATGGCCGGCGTTCTTTAGCCGTGATTGACCCGGTCAATAAACCGACCGTGACGTTCATCGGCGCAAATAATTGCTTTAATTTTTGATAATGTTGTTCCGCTAAGATTTCAGTGGGCACCATTAACGCCGCTTGGTAGCCGGCCGTAACCGCCGCAAACATCGTAATGGCTGCGACAATCGTTTTCCCAGAACCAACATCGCCTTGTAGTAAACGGTTCATGTGCGTGGGCGATTTTAAATCTAAACAAATTTCGTTGACCACCCGTTTTTGGGCCGCGGTTAATTCAAATGGTAACGTCTGGATAAATTCTTTTAACGCTGCGTTCTGATAATGCAGTGCCAAGCCGTTAGCGACATGGCGTTCCGATTGCTTAATCGATTGTAATTGTAATTGATATAAGAAGAATTCGTGAAAAATGGCCGTTCGTCGTGCTTGTTTAGCTTCCGGATAAGTTTCTGGAAAATGCATCCCCGCAATTAGGCTTGTTCGTTGACTAACTTGTACTGCTGGCGTAATGCCTCAGGAATTAATTCCGGAATAACCGCTTGATACTTCTCGTAGGCTTCTTTAATCAGTTTAACCAATGTGCCTTGTTGGACACTTTTATTCACCGAATAAATCGCCGCAAACGACGGGTTATCGGCCGATTGGACCGCTAAGACCTTCATCCCAGTTAACGTATGTCGTTTTGCATCCCATTTGCCATAAATGGCGACATCGACGCCGGTTTCAAATTTATCCTTCAAATACGGTTGATTGAAAAACGTCACCATCACGACATCGTGTTCAACTAAGATCCGGACGTTTAGACGCGTTTTACCGGGGCCCCAGCGACTAATCACTGGTTCGGCAACAACGGTCCCTTTTAAAGTCACTTTTTCCTGATCGGCAGCTTCGGCCAAATCCTTGACCTTTAAATCCTCATAACGGAAGGGAAAATAGTACAGTAAATCACTTATATTCTGGATACCCAGTTGACCAAGCGCGGTTAAGCGTTTGGGGCCAACCCCAGTTAACTCAGTGACTGAATCGGTTAACTGCAACATGTCATTCCCTCCTTTTTAGCAAAAAACAGGAATCAGGTCATCATCCTCATTCCTGTTTTTATTTAGATTAAGTTATTCAACTGAGATTAGGTATGGATAAACGGGTTGATGACCTTCATGAATTTCAACTTCCAATTCATCGTCAATCGCCATAACCGCATCACTAATTTGTTCAGCTTCAGTTTGATCGCCATCGGCACCCACAATAATCATGACAATTTCACTATCGTCATCCAACATGGCTTCAACCATTTGAATGGCTGCATCGAGTCGTTCGGTTGTTGAAACTTTGATTTTGCCGTCGATAATGCCCATGTAATCATCTTTTTTAATTTCAAGGCCGTCTAACGTTGTGTCCCGAATCGATTGCGTGACCTGGCCACTAATGACCGTATCTAGCGCTTCGGTCATCGCCGCTTGGTTATCTTCGATTTCAGCAGACGGGTCAAACGATAACAACGCGGTCATCCCTTGTGCAATCGTCCGACTCTTAACAATTTCGACCGGAATTTCAGCCACTTCAGCCGCTTGTTCAGCTGCCAAGAAAATATTTTTGTTATTAGGGAGTAAAATAACCCGTTTGGCATTAGCTGCGGCAATCGCATCCAAAATATCTTGCGTACTTGGATTCATGGTTTGACCACCACTCAAGATATAAGTTGCGCCTAGACTTCTAAATAATTCAGAAATACCAGACCCCGCGGCAATCGCAATAATCCCATAATCGACGGGTGCTGATTTTTGTGCCACAGCAGCTTGTTGATCATTGTCCACAATGGTTGCGTGTTGAAGACGCATGTTGTCGACTTTAATCTTCATCAATGAACCGAAATGTTGGCCGTAAGCCATTACCGTGCCCGGATGTTCCGTATGCACATGGACTTTGACGACTTCTTCATCGGCCACCACGAGCAGTGAATCACCGACACCGTCTAAATGGTTCCGGAATTCATCGTAATCAAACTCGCGGTCAACGGTTGTCCCGTCGCCTAAAGCGACCATGATTTCGGTACAATAGCCATTTTCGATATCTTCGGTGCCCATTTGAGCCGTTTGATGATGATTGGCGTTGACCATTTCATCCATCTCAGCTTCATCAGGCGTGTATAAATCTTTTTCAGGCGCTTGTCCGGTTAAACCTTCTAAGAAACCTTCATAGATGAAGACTAACCCTTGGCCACCAGAATCTACGACGCCGACTTCTTTTAAGACTGGCAATAATTCAGGCGTTTTTAGGAGCGCTTTTTTAGACCCTTCAACGACGGCAGCAACCACTTCACCGATATCATCGGTTTGACTAGCCACTTTGGCCCCCGCTTTGGCGCCTTCACGTGCAACGGTTAGAATTGTCCCTTCAACGGGTTTCATCACCGCTTTATACGCTGTTTGAACCCCACTGGTGAACGCTTCAGATAAATCCTGAGCTGACAAGGTCGTTTTTTCTTCCATACTCTTTGAAAAGCCACGGAAGATTTGTGAACTAATGACCCCTGAGTTGCCCCGAGCGCCCATTAAAAGGCCCTTGGCTAAACTCTTTGAAAGTTCACCAACTGCTTGATTGCTATTTTCATTAACGGCCTTCGCACCGCTTTGGAACGTTAAACTCATATTGGTCCCAGTATCACCATCTGGCACTGGAAAGACGTTTAAAGAATTGACAAATTCTGCATTTTTAGTTAATCGATGGGCAGCAACCCGCATCATTGCTTGGAACTCTGTTGCTGTAATTTCAGTGACTTTCACGAATGTTCCTCCTCGAACAAAAACAAATAGAACTGGTTTGATTCACCAGCTCCTGATTGATTTTAGTCTTCTAATACGCGTACACCTTGAACATAGATATTAACGGAGTTGGCGCTGACGCCCAACATCGTTTCAAGATTATACTTCACTTTACTTTGAACGTTACGACAAACTTCTGAGATCTTAATCCCATAACCAAGAATGATATAAACGTCAATCGCAACACCGTTATCTTCTTGACGGACAACGACCCCACGGTTATAATTTTCACGGTTTAATATTTCATTTAAATTGTCACGAATCTGATTTTTACTTGCCATGCCGACGATGCCATAGATATCAGTAGCGGCACCACCAACGATAGTTGCAATGACATTATTGGTAATATCGATATCGCCATATTGCGTTTTAATTTTAACAGCCATCAAAATAGCCTCCTTGTGACGTACTTATTATCATTTTAGCATAGCAGACTGGCGTTGCAAAGTAACTCGCCAATAAATTCCGTTTCATTTGGCTTACGCTAGTATCTTACAATCAACGTAATTCTGCAAGTAAAATCGCCCTTTTTTTACCCTGTCAAGTAATTTTCCTTGAAAGAACTCTTGCAATCTATCAACCGTTATGGTAAATTATTTAAGTGAATTGTATAAGCCGGTGTGCATGCATGCAACTATTAAGACTAACTGAAAATCATATTATGTTTCTCGTTAATTCTACCGGCTTTACTAAAAGGAGGAATAAGACCATGGCAAAAGACGTTATTACCGGCCGTAAAACATCATTTGGCAACAAGCGTTCACACGCTTTGAACTCATCTCGTCGTTCTTGGAAGCCAAATTTACAAAAAGTACGTATCTTAGTTGATGGCAAACCTAAACGTGTTTGGGTTTCTGCCCGTGCTTTGAAATCAGGCAAAGTAACTCGCGTTTAATTTCGTTTGTTTAGACTGTCAATTGACAGTCTATTTTTTGCAAACTGTGACAGAACTCGGTTATCAATTGAGTATCAAGTTGGAAAATCGGATTATCCAGAACTAAGGATAATCCGATTTTTTGATTTGAACGGAGATTGATAGTTCTGGCGCGCGTCAAAAAACGTTTGCTTAATATCAAGATACTGCGACTGATATCACATATTTTTTTGCATTAAAATACCCCAGCGCCGTTTTTAGGCTGCTGGGGTATTTTGAGTTGTTCGACTAATCGGTACTTTGAATCACCGCGACAATCCCGGTTTTAAAATTAAAACGACCGGTCGCACCAATAAATTCATTGCTGGCCCATGAAATTGGGACTTCTGTATCAAAATGGTGCAACGGATATTTCTCATCAATTAAATTTAAATCAGTTGTCGGCGTCAACGGAATAAACGCTAAATACTTTTTATCGACCTCTTTGGCAATTTGATAGTCGCCCGGCAAATAAAAACGAATCGTATTTTGGCTATCCCGCATCTCTAAGCGATTTAAGAACGGTTTAAAGCGTTCTTCCAACGGCATGAATAGATTCGCTAGGAAGTGGTCTAAACGGCCACCAGTCGCACCGTAAATCACGACTTGATCAGCAGCAAGCTCTTCAAGCGCAATTGATAACGCCAATTGGGTATCCGTTTCATCTTTTTCGGCTTGAACCGCCCGAATGTCCCCGACTTGTTCCTGAACCTGTTGCCGTTCAGCTGGTGTTAATGAATCAAAATCACCCACGGCAACTGTCGGCACAATCCCCTTTTGTAATAGACGCCAAGTCCCCCGATCAGCAGTCACCCACTGACCGGTAATTTGAGTTGGTTTTTGTAACTCTGGTGCCCATTGTTCAATTGGCCCGCCCGCTAATAAATTAACGCGCTTCATTGGCTGCCTTCTTTAAAAGCGCAATCCGTTCCGTTAAATCACCCGCAAATGTGTATGAACCAGCGACAAAAATATCAGCCCCCGCTTGCGCGCAAGCGGCGATTGTTTGGTCGTTGACCCCGCCGTCGACTTCGATTTGATAAGTCGCATCAGCATGCTGATCACGATAAGCAGCCAATTCACTCACTTTGGTCAACATCGCTGGAATGAATTTTTGACCCCCAAAGCCAGGATTAACCGTCATCACTAAAACTTGATCGACTAACGGTAAGACCGCTTCGATATAACTAACCGGTGTCCCAGGATTGATGACCACGCCGGCTTTAACCCCAGCATCTTTAATCATTTGTAAACCACGGTATAGGTGCTTTGTGGCTTCCGCATGAATCATAATCAAATCCGAACCCGCTTGCGCGAATTGTTCGATGTAGCGTTCTGGTTGTTCAACCATCAAATGGACATCTAAGACCAGCTTCGTCAGTGGCCGGATGCCAGAAACAACTTGCGCGCCAAATGACATATTCGGGACAAACATGCCATCCATAATATCGACGTGCAATAAATCTGCGCCAGCCGCTTCCAAATTTTGAACATCTCGTTGTAAATTCATAAAATCTGCGCTTAAAATTGACGGTGCGATTTGTGTCATCTGTCTAACTTCCATTCTTTTATGATTTTGATTTTTTATAAACGGGGCGTAAATCCTTTAATTCAGCTCTAAATTGTAAATAATTATCGTAACGACTCCGCAAAATTTGACCCGCTTCCAGGGCTTCTTTAACGGCACATTTCGGTTCCATCACGTGTTGACAGGTTCTAAACTTACACCCTTGACCGATTTCACGGAATTCCGGAAAACGATCAACCAAGGTCTCACTTGTGACGTCTAACAATCCTAACGATGAAAATCCGGGTGTATCACCGACTAATCCGCCATTAATTGGAATCAATTCAATATGCCGCGTCGTATGTTTCCCACGATTCAGACTTTTGGAAATTTCAGCCGTGGCCAAATTTAATTTAGGTTCAATATGGTTTAACAAGGTTGATTTACCCGCACCGGTTTGACCGGTAAAGACCGTCGTTTGATTCGCAAAGGTCGCTTCGATTGCAGCAATCGTTTCAGCTGTAAAAGCGGTCCGCGGTGCAAATATCCGGTAACCAATTGACGCGTAATAATCCAACGATACTTTAATTTGGGCGTACAATTCATCCGAAATCAAATCGGTTTTGGTTAAATAAACGGTCCCTTGAACGTTTAAACTTTCCAAATAAATTAGAAAACGATCCAAAAGATTTAATGAAAAAGCCGGTTCAACCGCTGACATAATCACCACTACTTGATTAATATTCGCAATCGGTGGTCGAATCATTTCATTTTGGCGTTCTAAAATTTCAAGAATGTAGCCTTCACTTTGTTCTTTACTTTCGAATTCAACGAAATCCCCGACTAGCGGTGTGATTTTACGCTTCCGAAAATTACCGCGCGCCCGCGTACGATAGATCTGTTGACCACTTTGTACCTCGTAAAACCCACTGAGGGCTTTAATAATCTGTCCGGTCTGCAATAGGCCACCTCCGAATATTAATCGCTATTTATTTTTTGACTGTTGCTTGACTCGCTGAACTCGATTCAGTGCCGCTAGGCTGGCTACTCGTTTCGCTTGGTTCTGATTCGCTACTACTCGATTCACTACTACTTTCTGATTCACTACTGCTGCTCGAAGGTGTTTCACTCACTGATTCTGAAGGTTGCACGGCTGGTGCTCGCGGTCCTTTGGATAACACAACATTGAGACGGTCGCCCGCTTGGACCATCGTCCCGCTAGCAGGCGATTGGCGAATCACTAAACCGGTTTGAATGCTCGTCGAATATTCCTCTGAGAAAGTCACCATTAACCCGGCTTCGGCTGCATAATCTTGAACCGCTTGTTGCGTGTAATCACTTAAATCACGGACGGCAAAGGTTGGTTTCCCACTGCTGACGGTTAACGTAATCGTTGTTTTGCTAGGGACGACGTTTTTACCGGCATCAATACTTTGATTCAAAATAGTCCCCGCATCAACCGTCGTCGAACTTTGATACTTGCGTTTAACGGTTAAACCTTTTTGTCGTAATTGCCGACTCACATCGCTATAAACTTGATCTGTGTAATCCTTAATTCGATATTTTTTCTGACCTGTGCTGACGGTTAAATCAACGGTACTACCTGATTTAACCCGTAAGCCTTTGACCGGTGTGGATCGAATCACGTGGCCACTATCATATTGATTACTAGCCGTTTTTTGAATCGTACCGACCTTTAAATTTTTATCGGTCAACACATCTTCAGCGTTTTGTTGCGTCATATCAGTCAAATCGGGCACGCTGACCTCGCTACCTTGGATTGCGTAAGCACCAACCGTCCCCAGTAGCACCAATAGGGCAACGCCGATGCCAATCAACCACCATTTTTTCTTCTTGCTCATCTTAGACTTCTTAGCTTTTTTGGCGTTTGATTCAGCGGCTTAGCCGCTGTCGCTTCAGTCACCTGTTCCGCTTGATCCGTCTGAGTAAGCCCTTCTGGATCGAGCGCCGGAATCACCTTGGTTTCTCCCAAATCGCTAGCCTTATTCGGCACAAATTTCGGCTCGTGTGCGCGACTAGCCGATAAGGATGTCGCTAAATCCGCCGCCATAATCTTGACGCCGCTATACCGTTCATCAGGATCCTTAGCGGTCGCTTTTAAGACCACGTTTTCCAATGCTTGCGGAATTCGCGGATCATAATTGCGAACCGGTGGGACTTCATTTTGAAAATGTTTAATCGCAATCGAAACCGCCGATTCGCCTTCAAACGGCACCATACCGGTCAATAATTCGTATAGAATAATCCCCAACGAATAAATATCGGAACGTTTGGTCGCCATTGAACCACGCGCTTGTTCTGGTGATAAATAATGAACAGAACCCAACAACGTGTTGGTCTGAGTCATCGCGGTTTCGCTTAACGCAATCGCAATCCCAAAATCGCTAATTTTCACGTTGCCCGCTTCATCGACCAAAATATTTTGGGGTTTTAAATCACGATGAATAATATTGTGATCGTGGGCGTTTTGAACGGCGGATAAAATCTGCGCCATAATATCGATCACCCGTTGGTAGGGAATCGGAAAATGTTCAACGATGTATTTCTTCAAATCCGCCCCTTGAACGTATTCCATGACGATGTATTGCATACTATTTTCTTCGCCCACATCATAAATACTAACGATGTTGGGATGATTCAATTCGGTAGTCGATAGTGCTTCGCGTTTAAAACGGCGCACCGTATTAGGATCGTTGCGTAAATCTAAACGCAAGACTTTAACCGCGACTTGGCGGTCTAAAATCAAATCTTGGGCTAAATAAACGTTCGCCATCCCACCTTCACCGATTGGTCGAATAATTTGATAGCGACCGCTCACCGCATAACCTGGTTCCATCATATCGGTTGCACCTCGCGATCACGGTGTAAAATCAGCGCAGTGATATTATCTAAACCACCAGCTTGATTCGCTTGTTCAATCAATGACTGACACTTTTCGTCCAACGTTGTGTCGG
This sequence comes from Latilactobacillus fuchuensis DSM 14340 = JCM 11249, assembly GCF_000615805.1. Classification (GTDB taxonomy): domain Bacteria; phylum Bacillota; class Bacilli; order Lactobacillales; family Lactobacillaceae; genus Latilactobacillus; species Latilactobacillus fuchuensis. The sequence continues at coordinate 45,854 of NZ_BAMJ01000002.1, read as the reverse complement.
CTAATAACGTCGTTTTAAGTTGTTGATCATCGACCATGTTGGTTAAACCATCGGTACAGAGTAATAAATAATCATCTGGTTCAAATTCATAAATCGTCACATCGGCATCGACATCTTGTGAAACGCCTAATGTGCGCGTAATAATATTTTTTTGTGGATGATGCCGAGCCGCTTCTTCGGTTAATTCACCTTGTTTGACTAATTCGTTGACCAATGAATGATCTTCCGTCAACTGTTGCAACTGCTGGTGACGCAACCGGTAGACCCGGCTATCACCGATATTGGCCACTAGATAATTCCGCCCCGAAATTAGGACCGCCACTAAGGTCGTGCCCATCCCGGTTAGATCATCATATTGATTTGCCTTGGTTAAAATATGTTGGTTTTCTTTTTGAAGTTCAAAAATTAACCACTTAACCATCGCTTCGATATCGGTATCATTCGTCCGTTCGAATTCGTAACCAATGTGCGAGACTGCCATTTCAGAAGCCACATCGCCACCTAGATGACCGCCCATTCCGTCTGCGACAATCGCAAACTGAGCGCCTTTTTTATTCGTATAAAATCCGACATAATCTTGATTGTTTTGACGTTGTTGACCAACATCCGTTCGATACGCTACTTCCATAGAAATCACCTCAATTAAAATTTAAGCTTTCCGTTGCAAACAAGCAATAAAAAAGCCGTCTGTTTGATAATCATCTGGATAAATCTGGACAAATGGCGTTGCTTGATTTTGCGTTAATGGTAATTCGAGTGGCACGGGGACGACCGTAAATTCTGGATGTTGCGCCAGAAAGGCCGTTATTACCTGTTGGTTTTCTTCAGGAACGATTGTACAGGTACTATACGTTAATTGCCCACCGACTTTTAAAGTTGGTGCCACCGCGTTTAAAAGCGCAATTTGAATCTTTTGTAGATTGATAAAATCCGCCGGTTGCCGACTATATTTAATTTCGGGTTTCCGTCGCATTAATCCAAGCCCGGAACAAGGGGCATCCACTAGAATTTTATCAAACGTCTCCGCGGCAAATTTCGTGCTAATTTTGCGAGCATCTAACGCTTGGGCTTCAATCACATCTTCGACATGTAACCGTTTGGCATTTTGTTCGATCAAACGGACTTTATGGTCATGGATGTCCAAAGCGACTAAACGACCGCCTTGTTGCGCATCTAAATATGTCGCCATGTGCGTTGACTTACCACCAGGCGCTGCACACGCGTCTAAGACTTGATCCGTCGGTTGAATTTGGAGACTCGGTGCGACCAACATTGAACTTTCATCTTGAATCGTATAGGAACCGGCTTCAAAGGCCGGCCCACTCGCTAGATGGCCGCCTTGAGCGACTAAACCGACCGATGCAATCTGACTAGGCACCAGATTTTCAAACTGTTCTTGTAATTGCGGCAATAAGTCCGCCACCGAATTTAAACGGGTATTGACCCGAATCGAAGCGTTGGCCGGTTGATTAATCGTCGTCAATAATTGCGTTACCTTCTCGATGCCCAAATCAGCTTGTAGTTTTTCAACTAGCCATTCGGGCACACTGTAAGTGATACTCAAGCGTTCTAATGGCGATTCGATTTGGTTTAAATCGGCTAAACCAGTCCGTTGCAAATTCCGTAGAATCGCCGTCACTAATTTAGCGGTGCCAACATGGCCCATTTGTTTGGCGATTTCGGTCGCTTCATAAAAAATCGCATGTTCAGGTACCCGATCCAAATAAACCAGTTGGTAAACAGCCGTCCGTAAAACCTGACGAACCCAAACAGCCATTTTAGTTGGCTTTTGAATGAACGGTTTTAAATAGTAATCCAAGTTGTATTCATGTTGAATGACACCGTAGACTAATTGCGTTAAGAAGCCCGCATCTTGGGGATTTAAATGTTCTTTTTTGATGACCTGGTCTAACGCCAAGTTTGAATAACTTTTTTGTTTGGTAATTGTCGTTAAAATTTCAACGGCTAAATAACGCGGGGTCTTTTTAGGCATCTTGCACCACCACTTGTTGACCGGCTGCTAATTGTTTGCCGACACCGTTAAGATATGATTGCACTGGCATCTTAGCCTTACCAGCGGGTTGAATTTCAGTGATTTTGAGCACGGTCTGGTTGCCGGCCGCGATTTCAAAATCTTTTTTATGAATGGCGACAATCGTGCCGGGTGCAACGTCGGTCGTCGTTTCCGCCACCGTGGCCTGCCAAACTTTCGTCCGTTGACCGTTGATTGGTAACCAAGCCCCTGGTTGTGGCCGTAAAGCCCGAATCTGATTGACTAACGCTTGCGCGGGTTTAGTAATGTCGAGTGCTTCTTCTTCTTTAGTAATGTTATACGCAAACGTCACTTGACTCTCATCTTGCACGGTCCGTGGTGCTGTTTGATCAATAATCGCGGGGAGCGTTTTTAACAATAAATCGCGCCCGACGAAACTGAGCTTATCAAATAACGACCCTGTATCGTCCGTAGCTTCGATTGGAATACTAGCTTGTTCAATCATGTCACCGGCGTCCATTTTCTTAGCCATGTGCATAATCGTAATCCCGATTTCAGAATCACCATTCAATACAGCGTACTGAATAGGGGCCCCACCCCGGTATTTAGGCAATAATGATCCATGAACATTAATGGCGGCAATTTGCGCAGCCGCTAATAATTTACTGGGTAAAAATTGGCCGTAAGCGGCGGTCACGATTAAATCGGGTTGTAAGTCAATGATCGTTGCAAGTTCCGGACTACCACTTAATTTTTCGGGTTGATAGACCGGCAAGTTCAAGCGAACCGCGGCTTCTTTAACGGGTGTTTGTTGCAATACTTGTTTACGACCGACCTTACGATCTGGTTGGGTCACGACTGCTAAGACCTCGTAATCTGCTTGATCACTAAGGCTTCTAAAATTGGTACTGAAAATTGGGGGGTTCCCATAAAAACGATGGCTGTCATTTAAAATCACTCTCACTTCTAAGTAAATTGTAATGGTTCGTTGTCTAACCCGATTTTAAAGCCGTTGCGGGTGTCAACTTGGGTTGTTTCTAAAATTTCGGCTAATTTAGCCGCTAATTGGGGTTCTTGTTTATATTTAATCACAATTTGGTAAAAATAACGATTATTAATCCGCGCGATTGATTTCGGCGTCGGGCCTAACACAATGGCTTGCTCGGATAAAATCGGCCGTAATTGTTTCGCAATTTGGAAACTCTTCTTAGCGGCTTGAACTTCTTCCGGATGACTAACCGTCAACTGGACCGTAAAATAATACGGCGGATAATTGCCACGATGGCGCACCGCCATTTCATAGCGGAAAAAGCCTTCATAATCGTGCTTTTGCGCAAATTGAATCGCATAATTCTCCGGATTAAACGTCTGAACTAAGACCTGACCGGGTTTGTCCGCCCGACCAGCTCGGCCACTAACTTGCGTTAATAGTTGAAAAGTTCGTTCGCTCGCCCGAAAATCGGGTAAGCCGAGTGCGGTATCGGCGTTGATCACGCCGACTAACGTCACATCGGGAAAATCTAATCCTTTGGCAATCATCTGCGTCCCGAGTAAGATATCCGCTTGGTGGTCACCGAACTGTTTTAATAATTTAGCGTGCGCCCCTTTTTTACGGGTCGTATCGACATCCATTCGGATAATTCGCGCGTCTGGCATCAAGGTTTGTAATTCAGTTTCTACCTTTTGCGTCCCAGTCCCGAAATAACGAATTTGATGGCTTTGACAGTTGGGACAAATCTTTGGAATCGCTTCTTCATGACCACAATAATGGCACTTCATCGAATGCGAATCCATGTGTAACGTCAACGAAATATCACAGTTGGGACATTGTAAGACAAAGCCACAATCCCGACACATCACAAACGATGAAAACCCCCGACGGTTTAACAATAAAACACTTTGTTCACCCTTGGCTATACGCGCCTTAAGAGCCGTCAATAACGGCGCCGAAAAATTAGTCGTTTGTTGTTGCTTGAGCGCTTCACGCATATCAATCAATTCAACTTTGGGCATCGGTTGTTGATTAATCCGTTGCGTTAACTGAATTAACTGATAAACGTGTTTCTGCGCCCGTGCCCGTGATTCTAGTGAAGGCGTTGCACTGCTAGAATCACCGGACAATGATGATGACGACTCCGCCACAAAGCGACTTCGCGCGCATGGTAACGGGGACTTTCATCTTGTTTATAACTAGCTTCGTGTTCTTCATCCATAATGATGACACCAATATCGGATAAAGGCGCGAAAACGGCTGAGCGTGCGCCCACGACGACTTTAGCTTCTTGACGTTCAATTCGACGCCATTCATCATACTTCTCGCCTTCTGAAAGGCCACTGTGTAAAACCGCCACCAATTCGCCAAACCGTCCTTTGACCCGTTGCACCATCTGCGGGGTCAACGCGATTTCGGGGACTAACATTAGGGCCGTCTTGGCTTGTTTTAAAACGGCTTCAATCGTTTGCAAATAAACTTCCGTCTTACCACTACCGGTGACCCCTTCAAGTAAGAACACTTGATCCGAATCAGCGGTCGCGGCTTGCGTAACTTGTTTAACCGCGGTGGCTTGTTGCGCCGTTAACGCCATTTTCTGCGTCGCCGCAACGGCTTGTTGGTACGGATTTCGATAAGTTTCGACCTTAATTTGGTGCAACCAACCTTTTTGATGACCCACTCGAATATTTTCCCGAGTAAAAGTCGTTTGCTTTAGGACATCCTTTAATAACGGTGGTCTTTGGCCGATTAAACTTTGCACATAGCTAATCAACTGTTGTTGTTTCTTCGCTGATTGGCGCAATCCGGTCCGCGCTTCTTCCAACTGCTCAAACGTTAAGGCCGGTTCGATAGCCGTTAATTCTTTGACTTGGGCGCGATTACCAACGTGGTAAGTCACGCTGACTTTGTCTTGGCGTTGTAACGTCATTAATTGTTTCATTTTATCTGGATCGAGATTTTGATCAAAGGTCAATTCATCGTTATCGTTAAATAAACTCGCTTTGAGGGCCGGCTCAATCTCATCAATTAGGGTGACGGTTTTCGTGTATTTAGCGCGCATCACACTCGGTAACATCGTTTGCAAACAGGTAATTAAAAAGGCGTACGTATTGGTCGCCATCCAACCCGCTAATTGCAATAACTCCGGATTGACGACTGGTTGTAAATCAACTAGTGCCTCTAAAGTTTTAAGTTGTCCCGTAAACTCGGGCTGATCAACGATGGTCACGACAAAGCCCTGAATTTTACGATCACCTTTGCCAAAAGGCACGACCACGCGCATCCCCGGTTTAATCGTATCAACTAATTGATCTGGCACTTGATAATCATACGGGCGATTGGTTTGTAGTGTTGGCACATCAACAATCACCTTAGCAATTTGTGGCATATCACCACTCCTTTATTTTTGAACTTGTGCGATCCGGGTTAAAATCTGGGTCGCAATCGTCACTTTCGTGGTTAATGGCAACTTTTCAGTTGTCCCATCCGCCCACAGTAAGGTAACTTCATTATCGTCGGCATTAAACCCACGATCAGTTTGACTGACGTCATTAGCGACAAGTAAATCAACTTGTTTAGCCGCTAATTTAACTTGCGCGTTGCTGAGTAAGTCATTGGTCTCGGCTGCAAAACCGACTAAGAATTGGGTCGTCTTTTGTTGGCCGAGTGCTGCTAGTATATCCGGATTTTTAGTCAGATTTAATTGAAAATCAGTTTGATTGACCTGTTTTTTAATCTTTTGTGGCGCATATTGAACGGGTTTAAAGTCGGCAACGGCCGCCGCCATCACCACGATGTTCGCTTGGTCGTAAACCGCTTGAACTGCACCTTGGAGTTCAGCCGCCGTTTGCACGTAAATCACCCGTTCCAATTGCGCTGGCACGGCTAATTCAGGGCGCGTGCTAATTAAAATCACTTTGGCCCCTAACATTGCGGCCACTTGCGCGACTGCATACCCCATTTTACCAGAAGAACGGTTCCCAATAAAACGAACTGGGTCTAACGGTTCAGTCGTGCCGCCAGCGGTGACAACCACCACTTGGTCTTTCAACAGTTGTGGTGTTAGCAAACGCGTTGCTTGCGCCACAATCTGCGCTTCTTCTGGAAAGCGACCTTGACCATTGTAGCCTTCCGCTAAAAAACCAGTCGCCGGTTGCATCACGGTTAACCCATCGGTGACTAACTGTTGCACATTACGTTGAGTCGCTGGATTCAGCCACATATGTTCATTCATCGCTGGCACGATTAATTTAGGGGCGGTCGTCGCTAGTAACGCGGTCGTCACAAAATCATCGGCAAGTCCGTTGGCCAGCTTGGCCAGCACATTGGCCGTCGCGGGTGCCACGATGGCCAGATCTGACCAATCGGCTAAATGAATATGGGCGACTTGATCGGGTTGGTCAACGGCAAATAAATCCGTTAATACCGGTCGTTTGGTGAGCGTCGCAAACGTTAATGGTGTCACAAACTCTGTGGCTGATTGGGTCATCGCCACTTGGACCGTTGCGCCCGCTTTAATCAGTTGACGAACTAAACCGGCCACTTTATAGACCGCAATCCCACCGGTCACATAGACGGCAATCTTTTGATTAGCTAACGACATTCTAAAACCCCCTAAAATTAAAAAAACCGCATTTCAAGTTCAACATCCATCGATGAATAAACTAAAAATGCAGGTTTTCTCTAATTATTCTTATTCGCCATCTTTTTGAGCGAGCTTATCCATTTTTTCAGCATCTTTTTCAAGCATCAATGAATCAGGATCGATAATGACATTTCCAGCAGCAATTTCTTCCATTGCCATCCCAACCGATTTTGGTGATTGGTATTCAGATAACATCTTCATGTCACCTGCTTCGATTTCGTGAGCTCGTTTGCTAGCTAAAACCGCTAATGAATAACGTGAGTTAACATTTTCTAATAATTTATCAATTGAAGGATATACAATCATGTTTTAGTCCCCTATCATTTTTTTATATAAATCGATGACCCGTGGCACACGTAGATGTTCGCCTTCGATAATCTTTTCAATCCGTTTAACCGCATTGGGAATTTCGTCGTTCACAACTGCGTAGTCGTAGTTTTCCATCATCTTGATTTCATCAGCAGCTTTGTGCATCCGCTTATCAATCGTTGCTTGATCGTCAGTGCCGCGTTTTTGAATCCGATTGCGGAGTTCCAACAAATCAGGCGGTGTTAAGAAAATAAAAACGCCATCCGGACATTTGTCCCGAACTTGCATGGCCCCTTGGACTTCAATCTCTAATAAAACGTCCCGACCAGCGTCCAACGTTTGGTTGACGTACTTCATCGGTGTACCGTAATAATTATCGACATATTGCGCATACTCTAGCATACCATCATTTGCAATTTCTTGCTCGAATTCTTCTTTACTGACAAAATAATAATCAACACCATCTTGTTCGCCTGGTCTTGGTTTCCGAGTCGTCATTGAAACTGAATAATGAAAGTCACGAAATTCATCTTCTAGCATCGCTTGACGAACGGTCCCTTTACCTACACCTGATGGACCCGATAAAACGATCAACATTCCTCGATTGGACATCTGCGCAATTCCCTCTTCTTCATAAAATAGTTATATTCTATTTTGCACTATTTTTCGCTTAATATCAAGTCTACTTTACGTTCATTTCATCTAAAATTAAACGAAGTTGTGCGATTTCATCATTTGTCAGGGTGACACCCTTGCCCATCTTCTCGTGATTGGGGGCCCAATCCCGTAAATCAAACTTTGGTTCTCGACCATTCCAAGCAATTAAATTCAGTTCTTTTTGCCAGCCCGCCTTATTTTGACTCAACACACCGATTTCTGCTTTAATCTCATATTCAATATTAGCCATCTTATCACCCTTTTTCTGTTTACTTAATTATACCCGAAAAAAAATAAAAATTGCGACTTGCAAATCAGAACATTTGTTCGTATAATAGAAATACAAACAAACGTTCGGGGGATAATTAATATGGAATTCAAACAAGCACAGGTCGTCGGTTTTAGTCAGACACTCATCAAGCGGTACCAACAGTTCTTCGAACTCGCGCCGCTTAATCATGATTTTGTTGATCAACCACAGATGCAATCCAAGCAGATTGCCCTTTATTTGACGCAGGCTTTCCAACACCATTATCAATTAACCGTTCAATTCAACGTGCAAGACCACGTCCAACAAGTGACTGGTCAACTGATCCGCCAAATCAACGCAACGACTTACCTCTTAAAAGAAAGTCGTTCAAACCTTTACAAAATTGTCACAGCCAATCAAGTCCGCTACATTCTTAAAAACTAGCCCTATTCAAAAGGCCCTCATCAAAAAATGGATGGGGGCCTTTTGATTTGCGTATTGAACTGCTGTTACAACTTCTTTTTCGCAGCTTCCGCTAATTCGACCAACTCTTGAGCATGTTCACTCGTTAACTCAGTGACTTCGGTACCGGCTAACATCCGGGCCAATTCGGCGACCCGTTGTTGACCCGTCACTTTTTGAACGGTTGTTTCCGTTCGGTCGTGGTTAATCTGCTTTTTAATTTGATATTGATGATCACTCATCGCAGCGACTTGCGGCAAATGGGTGATACATAAAACTTGTGAATGTTGCGCAATTTGATAAATTTTATTGGCAATGGCTTGGGCAACTCGCCCACTGACGCCAGTATCAACTTCATCGAAGATGATACTCGTCACCCCTTGTGATTCAAAAAAAATCGTTTTAAGGGCCAACATCAGTCGGGATAATTCCCCACCAGAAGCGGTCTTAGCCAGTGGCCGCATTTTTTCACCAGGATTCGGTTGGATATAAAATTCAGCCTTATCAATCCCAGTACTCATTAATTGGGTGGTGCCCTCCGTAAAGTGAACGGTAAACACCGTTTTATCCATATATAAGGCTTTCAACTGTTGATGAACCGCAATTTCTAAGCGTTGGGCCGCTTGCTGACGTAATTGACTTAATTCGGTCGCCAATTGCGTTAACGCGCCCGTTTGCTGTGCTAATTGTTCTTCCAATTCAGTGGCATTCGCTTCTGTTGCTTGCATCGCTTGCAATTCTTTAGTGATGCGTTGGCCATAAGCTAAAATTTCAGCCACTGAATCGCCATACTTATGTTCCAATTCAGTAATCGTCGCCAAGCGTTGTTCGATTTCATCTAACCGGGCTTCATCCCATTCCAACGAATCCAGTTCATGATTAAGATCACTGCCACAATCCTGCAACGTATAATAGGCCGTTTGTAAACTTTCAGCAATTTGTTGGAAGGCTGTATCCAATGGTGCAATTTCTTGCATCTGATTCATCGCAATCGCAATCTGATCAACGGCATTACCTTCCTCACCCGCCAATATCATCTGGCTGGCTTGGAGGGCCTGATTAATCCGTTGAAAGTTCGCTAATTTCGTTTTTTCTTCGATCAGTTGGGTCTCTTCGCCGGCTTGTAATTGTGCCGCATCAATTTCATTGGTTTGAAATTGGAGCATGTCCAAACGTTGCGCCCATTCCTGTTCATTCTGTTGCTTTTTCTTCAACGCTTGTTGCGTCTGACGATAAGCTTGATAGGCCACTTGATAGGCTTGTTTGGTCTGTGCGATTGATTGGTGGGCAAATTCATCTAACAAGCCCAAATGACGGTCTGGGTGCATTAACTCTTGATGTTCATTTTGACCATGAATATCAACTAGGGTTTCACCGACCCTTTTTAAAGTTGTCGTATTGACTAAGCGGCCATTAATCCGACATACGTTATGCCCATTAACGGCGATATCGCGTTGCAATAAAACCGTTTGATCATCGTGTTCGATGCCAAATTCGGTTAATACGTCGGCGGTCGTCCCATTTTTGGTCATCGTAAATAAGCCTTCCAAAGTGGCCTTTTTAGCACCAGTTCGAATGAAATCTTGCGAACCACGACCACCGGCCAATAAACCAACGGCATCGATGATAATCGATTTACCCGCCCCTGTTTCACCGGACAACACGGTCATGCCTTGATCAAAACTAATGGCCAAGTGATCAATAATTGCAAAATCATGAATGACTAATTCTTGTAACATGCCATTGGACCCCTTTCGTCAATACGTTAATTGTTAAAAAAACTTGCCAAATTACTTCAGCAAGTTTTCGATAAAGATTGAGAATTCTTGGGCTTGTACTTCTGATTTACAGATTACCAACACGGTGTCATCACCACCGATTGTGCCAAAAATCGCTTCTGCCTGTAATTGATCTAATATATTCGCAATTGCGGTCCCGTTACCGGGCAACGCTTTAATCACGATAAAATAGTCTTTTTGATGATGCGTTAAATACGCTTCTTTAAAGAGCCGGCGTAATTTTTCTTTAACATCCATCTTTTTTTCAAGCGGCAGGCTGTAATGGTACCCTTCATCCGCATTGGGAACTTTAATCAGTTGCATTTCCTTAATATCACGTGAAATCGTGGCTTGCGTCACGTCGATTGATTGCGCCTGCAAAAGTTTGACAAAATCTTCTTGGCGCTCAATTTCATGAGTTTGAATCAAATTTTTTAACAGTCGTTGTCGCTCTACTTTACGCATTAGGAAACCCCTCTTCATGTCGTTGTTTGGATACTTCACATGATAGCGCATTTATGCATAAAATACAAAGTTTTATACATTATTAATTAGAAGGTCGTTTTAATTCAGTGTAGGCCGATTCTAGGACCGCATCGATATTGACAGTCGGTGCTAGTTCACCGACTTCTTTGGTCGTATTGCGTAAATGGATCAAGAATTCAATATTGCCTTCGCCACCTTTAATCGGTGAAAAATCAAGATTCAACACATCATAACCGTTCGCCAAACTAAATTCGACAATATCCGTCACGACGGCCTTATGCACCTTTGGATCGCGCACAATGCCGTGTTTACCGACATTGGCCGGACCTGCTTCGAATTGCGGCTTGATTAAAGCGACCGCTTCACAGTTTTCTTTTAGAATCGGTTTTAGAGGGACTAGAATTTTGTGCAACGAAATAAACGAGACATCGGTCATCGCAAAATCAGGTTGCCCCGCTGTAAAATCTGCCGGTTGACTGTAACGGAAGTTGACCCGTTCCATCACGACTACTTTAGGATTTTCACGCAATTTCCATGCTAATTGATTATAACCAACATCCAATGCGTAACATAATTTTGCCCCATTACGCAACGCAACATCGGTAAAACCACCCGTTGATGAACCAATATCAAGCGTCACCTTATCTTGTAAATCAATGCCAAAAACATCAACGGCTTTAGCCAATTTTAAAGCACCCCGACCCACGTACGGAATCTTACGGCCTTTAACGTGTAAAATGGCTTCAGCATCAATTTTTTCGCCTGGTTTGTTGAGTCGTTCATCATTTTTATCGTAAACTTCACCAGCCATGACCGACCGTTTAGCTTGTTCTCTGGATTCGAATAGTCCTTGTTCGACTAATAACACATCTACGCGTTCTTTTTTCATTTGTTCTCCTGTTCGTCAAAATAACTCAAAAAGCTATTTAATAAGGTTTGATCTAAACCGATTAATGATTGTAAGGCTTGTTGGGCCTGTTGACAAGTCTGCTCAAGTTCAGCCTGCGCACCCGCCAAACCCAATAATCCTGGGAATGTATTTTTCTGTTCAATCGCATCTTTGTGGACCGCTTTACCCATCACCGCTGCCGTACTAGTCACATCCAAAATATCATCTTGAATTTGAAAAGCCAAACCATAATATTTAGCAAATGTTAATAGGGCTGCTTTTTGAATCGGGTTTAAATCCGCCAATAGCGCACCCATCTCAACGGCCGCTTCAATCAGACAACCGGTTTTTAAATGGTGTAATTGTTTCAATTGGGCTAACCGTAATTGCTTGGTTTGACCTTCAATATCTTCAACCTGTCCAGCAACCATCCCATTAGCCCCCGCCGCTTGGGCGAGTATCCGGACTAATTGAACTTGTTTGTCGGCTGGCAAGTTAGTGGTCGTCAACCAATCAAACGCTAACGTCAATAAGCCGTCGCCCGCTAGAATGGCTTGGGCCTCACCAAAAACTTTATGGTTCGTTGGTCGTCCTCGACGTAAATCGTCATTATCCATCGCGGGTAAGTCATCATGAATGAGCGAATAACTATGCACTAATTCCAACGCGCCCGCCACGCGCATCGCGTTCAAATCAATCGGCAGCTTCGCACTCTCTAACACGGCAAATAATAACAATGGCCGTAGTCGTTTACCCCCGGCCATCACTGAATATTGCATCGCCTTTTTTAACGTTGGCTCTTCCAGTTGATGCGCTAGCGCCTGTTCTAAATAAGCTTCGAACTGTGGTCGTTGTTGCTGACCAAATGTTGTAAAATCAGTCATCACTACTTCGCCTCAGCATCAAAAGCAACTTCTTCGCCACTATCGGCCATCACTTTCGCCATTGTTTTTTCAGCCTTCGTTAAGGTTTCTTCTAAGGTTTGGCTGAGCTTAACCCCTTTTTGAAATTCGGTCATTGCCTTTTCAAGTGGCACATCACCCGTTTCTAATTCAGTCACAATTGCTTCTAATTGTTGTAAATTTTCTTCAAAGCTTAGTTTTTTTTCTGCCATGATTAAACGTCTCCTCGATTTGTTTTCGTAATTTGCGCTTCAACTAACCCGTCTTGGACGTGTAATTGAATGGCATGACCGATTTCAAAATCGGTTGTCTTTTTTAAGACGTGGTGTTCTTCATCAGTCACATACGCAAAACCGCGACCCAATACTTTTAACGGACTGACTAAATCCAAGCTCGCAATCGCTTGATTAGCCCGTTGTCGCTGGTTGAACCAATTCTGACGCGTGGCGCGATTCAAGCGTTGTTGTAAATCAGCGACCGTCGTTTGTGTCTGCGTCACCGTTTTAAGCGGTGAATTGCTGATTAATCGCTGTTGTTGTAATTGCCATTGTTGGCGTTGGTTTTTCAATAATTGTTGTTGTGCTAATAATAACCGTCGCTTTAATTGATCAACGTTTTGTAAATAACCATCGTACAGTCGTTGCGGTTGGGTCAGCACATAGCTCCCTTGTAGGTGCGCTAATTGCTTCTTCAAGAGTGCTAACTGTTGGGTGAACGCTTGTGCGAGTCGTAGCCGTTGTTGTTGTAATTTCAACAATTCATCGGTCAATACAGGCGTCGCCAATTCGGCCGCAGCTGTCGGCGTTGCGGCTCGCACATCAGCGACTAAATCGGCAATCGTCGTATCGGTTTCATGGCCGACTGATGATATCACGGGGATTTGGCTGGCGACAATTGCGCGTGCCACTCGTTCTTCATTGAACGGCCATAAATCTTCAATTGAACCACCACCCCGACCGATGATAATCGTATCGAATTGACCCAGTTGATTAATCTGTTCTAAGCGGCTGACTAAAGTATCCGCCGCCCCATCACCTTGCACAACGGCGGGGAATAACACAATTTGTGCGATTGGATACCGACGGTTAGTCGTTGTGATAATATCGCGAATCACAGCTCCCGAAGGACTCGTAATCACGGCAATGCGTTTTGGAAAGCGGGGAATCACTTTTTTCGGTAATTCAAAAAGACCTTCCGTCGCCAATTTAGCCTTCAATTGTTCATAGGCCTGATAGAGTGCGCCCAGACCATCCGGTTCCATTCGTTCCACATAGATTTGATAGTTACCGGTCGCTTCATACAGTGAAATCCGGCCCACTACCAAGACCTTCATGCCTTCTTCAGGGGTAAACTTTAGTTTTTCAAAAGCCGATTTAAACATGATTGCGCTGATTTTAGCTTTGTTATCTTTTAAACTGAAATATTGATGCGTATTTGGTCGCAGACGAAAATTGGAAATTTCACCCGTTAAATAAACGCGATCAAGATACGGATCACGTTCAAATTTGGCTTTTAAATACTGCGTTAATGCTGTCACCGTTAAATAATCGGTTGGTTTAACCACGTTTGACACGTCCTTTAGCAATTTCAATCGTTTGGGCCATCAACATCGTGATGGTCATCGGGCCCACACCGCGGGGAACTGGGGTGATGGCACTCACTTGGTCTTGAACGGCTTCGAAATCAACATCGCCGGTCACCGTCCCATCATCCAAACGATTCATGCCGACATCGATCACAACTGCGCCCGGTTTAACGTCAGCCGCTCCAAATAAATGAGCAACGCCGACCGCTGCGACTAAAATATCCGCGGTCTTCGTTAAATCCTGTAAATGCTTCGTTCGACTATGCGCGATTGTCACCGTGGCGTTGGCGTTAAGCATTAAAGCCGCTAATGGTCGTCCAACAATATTACTGCGTCCGACAATCACAACGTTCTTCCCAGCCACATTAATTTTATGCGCGGCTAGAATCGCCATGACACCTTGGGGGGTACAAGCCACTAAGCCGGGTTGGTTCATCCACAGTTTACCGATGTTGACCGGACTAAAACCGTCCACATCTTTATTCGGATCAATCGTCTGGATGACACGATCTTCGTTAATTTGGGGTGGTAATGGGAGTTGGACTAAAATACCGTCAACCGTTTGATCTTGGTTGTAAGCTTCAACAACGGCTAATAATTCAGCTTCCGTTGTTTCAGCCGACATCTTTTTCAAAACAGAAGCCATGCCGATTTTAGTTGCACGTTTTTGTTTATTACGCGTATAAATGGCACTCGCCGGGTCTTCACCAACCATAATCACAACTAGTTTAGGTGTCACGCCTTGTTGTTTCAGCAGATCAACCGCCAATGTTTGTTCGTCTGTCAATTGATTTGCTAATGCTCTACCATCTAATAATTCCAATCTTAACAACCCCTCATCACTTATTTGATTATTCCATTTTAGCATAATTCAAGTCACAAAAATGATGTTCGGGTCATCTTTAATCAAGCTGTTAAAAAACGGATGCCCCATTAAATTGCCTGCAAGGAATGTTACAAAAAAGCCTAGTCAAAATGATGATTGACTAGGCTTAGTGTCGCTATTTATTTTCAATAAATTTTGATAAGACACCGTTGATGAAGCCTTTAGCTTGGTCATCAGTGAATTGTTTTGCTAATTCAAGCGCTTCGTTCAACGCAACTTTAGCAGGCGCTTCGGTTGAATTTTGCATTTCAAACAAACCAAGTCGGAGAATGATTAAATCCGGTTTGGCCAATCGTGATAATTGCCAACCCTTCTTCAGATAAGGCGTTAAGGCCTCATCTAAAGCCGCTTGATTTTCCGTCACACCGGCTACTAGAAAAGTTAAATAGTCAGGGACAGCCACTGCTTCAACTTCTTCAGCGTCAAATTGGTCCATCGTGAGGACCGCTTGGGACGCTTCTTCCGCTGTCAGTGTTTGATTTGCATTCATCGCAAATAGCACTTGAAAAGCCGCTTGACGAATCTGGTGTCGATTTAAATTTGACATTAAATTTGGTCTCCATCTTGATCAGGTGTTTCATCGCTAAATAAGTCATCTGGATCAATAATATTTTGTGGTTTTTCGGTTACGACGCCAACAACGTGTACATTGACTTCAGCTAATTCTAAGTCGGTCATGAACAAAAGTTGTTCTTTCAAAGCCTCTTGCATCGCTAAGGCGACCTTCGGAACGGATACACCATAATTTAAGTAAACATAAACATCCGCGTTAACTTTACCTTCAATAACTTTTAATGTAACCCCTTTGCCGTGATTTGAACGACCAAATAGTTCATTAATCGATGATGATAAGGTCCCACGCATTTGGTGCACACCTTCAATTTGGCCAGCCGCAATTCCAAGAATCACTTCAACCACTTCAGGTGCCATTTGAATTTTACCTAATGAATTTTCTTGCGCATCAAGCACAATGTTTGTCTCTTCAGCCATCAATAACCCTCCAAACGAAAATCCTAATCGCTCGTTATTTTTAAAACGAGGTGCTTAGGCCCGTGAAATATAAGTCCCATCACTGGTGTTAATTGTTAAAGCATCGCCTTCGTTGACGAAGAATGGCACTTGAACGACCAAACCAGTTTCCATAGTTGCCGGTTTAGTACCACCCGAAGAAGTATCGCCACGGATACCAGGTTCGGTTGCAGCTACCACTAAATCAACGGTCTTTGGTAAATCAACCCCTAAGGTTTCACTGCCATGCATCATGATTGAGACTTGCATATTTTCTTTCAAGAATTTTAATTCTTCAGTAATTTGCGTTTCTGGTAATTCTAATTGTTCATAAGTTTCAGTATCCATGAACACGTAGTTATCCCCATCAGCATATAGATATTGCATTGATTTTGTATCGATGATCGCTTTTTCAACTTTTTCAGTTGAACGGAATGTCTTATCTTGGTTAGCACCGGTTCTTAAGTTCTTTAGCTTAGAACGAACAAAAGCGCCACCCTTACCTGGTTTAACATGTTGGAATTCAACAATCCGCCATAGGTTATTGTCAAATTCGATCGTTAAGCCATTCTTAAATTCATTAACTGATAACATATCTTATCCTCCGTACTTTTTTAAAAGTATCTCATTAAACTAATCATAGCAAGAAAACACGTCTAAAAGCAAGTTTTTCCGAAGTAAACCTGACTTTAGCGGGTATGTAAAAAAGGGCTGGCGATTGCCAACCCTAAGTGTCACTAACGAAATAGTCCGCTAGCCGTGAGTAACTCACTGTTAGATTGTCAATGGATGATTACTATAAGTCACTATTATAACAGTAACCATTGATTAATTCAAATTGACTCACCAGAGCCTACCCAACAAAAAAACACCCACAAACGCGAGTGTTTTATTTGTTTTATTATTTAGCTTCTGCAGTATATACTGAAACTTTTTTCTTGTTTTTACCGAAGCGTTCGAAACGAACGACACCTTCGATAAGAGCAAACAATGTATCATCGCCACCGCGACCAACATTTTCACCGGGATGAATCTTAGTACCGCGTTGGCGGTATAGGATTGAACCAGCAGTGACAGTTTGACCATCAGCACGTTTTGAACCTAAACGACGACCAGCTGAGTTACGGCCATTGGTTGTTGAACCGCCACCCTTATGGTGAGAGAAGAATTGTAAATTCATTTGTAACATCGAAATGCACCTCCTGCTTATTAACTGTTTTGTTTATTTACGAGTAGTTTGTACGTGAATGTACTGTCCGTATTGTTCTGTGATATCCTGTAACGTTAATTGCAAATTCTGTAACAAAATTTGCGCTGTTGCCAAAGCTTGGCCTTCAACCGTTGCCGGAATCTGACAGTTCAACAAACCACCATTGAGGTTATCTGCTTCAACCACTGGTTCAAAACCAGCCAATTTTTGTAAACTATTAATCGTACCAATCGAAACAGCTGAAACAGCTGCACAAACGATATCACTTCCGTAAGGACCCGAGTCGGCATGACCCGTTATCTGAAAAGAAATAATTTGCGAATCCGCATTGACGACAAAGTGAGCCTTAATCATCTTATTTCCCTCAACTAGGCGTTGATAGCGTCGATCATAACTTTAGTATATGGTTGACGATGGCCCTTCTTTTGATGACTGTGTTTCTTAGGCTTGTATTTGAAAGTAACAACTTTCTTTTCACGGCCTTGTTTTTCAACAGTCCCATTGACAGTAGCGCCGTCGATGTTTGGTGTCCCAACCTTAGTTGTTTCGCCGCCCACTAAAATAACTTGATCAAAAGTTACTTTTTCGCCAGCTTCTGCGGCTAACTTTTCAACGTAGATAGCTTGACCAGCTTCTACCTTATATTGTTTGCCACCTGTTTTGATAATTGCGTACATGTGTGCACCTCCTATTTTTTCTTAGACTCGCCAACTAAGGTGCCTACATAAAGTAGTACTTAATGCCTTAGAATGCGCGGTTGCAGCTGTGGAGCTCACAATTACAACGTTCATATGATACCAAATATTTGGGACCTAGTCAATACTTTCTTGGGTTTCAATAAAAAATTGTGCTAAATCAAAATGGACATTTGGCATTTGAACGAGTTGGTACAATATCTTAGCCATATAACGTGGCGAATAGACCAAACCGTCTTCAATCCATTTGAAGACTAAAACGAGACTAGCACCCGCTAGATAGTCGGCTGTGATGCTCATTTCAATTTGATCTGCTTGTGAGGCCTCTTTAAATTGGACCTCAATATAAGTTTGTAATAATTGGCGCATTTCTTGCGTTAAACGGTCTTTAAAGGCCAGTGTCGCTTCATTCTGATGAAAGACCTTAAACGTCTGTTGTTTTTGTTCAACGTATTCGAATAGCGCTTGTAAATTAACCTGATCACAAGTCGGTTTAGTCGTTTGACTAACGGTTACCTTCTGATAGAAATCATCAATTAAATCTTGAATGGTCGCTTGCATAAAATCTTGTTTATCATCGTAATGTAAATAAAAAGTGCCCCGTGTGATGCCAGCTAATTTCGTCACCGTTTGAATCGAAATCGTTTTAGGTGTTTCTGTTTTCAACAGGGTTACTAGCGCTTGTCTTAATTGTTGTTTCGTCCTTTGCACCCGTGGATCTTGGGCTGCTGCGTTCATTTCACGAACCATTTTTAATCACCTCAATTGTTAGCCAATATCTGTCAATAGTATAGCTTGTTTATCAATTTATTGTCCATTAATTGGCCCATTTTATGAATACAAACACTACTCTACACGCTAAATTTGAAGAAAGTGTAACTAAATGACTAATATTTATTAATAAAATGGATTGAGGACCGATTTAAATTCATTTGTCGTCGTTGCCTTCTTATAGTAGAATGAAGGCAGACTTTAATTTCAGACGATGTTAGGTGGATACTATTTTGATTGCAACTTTTTTAATTATTTTTCTTTCGATTGTATTATTTGCGACAATTGCGAGTCAATTGACCTTTAAAATTGGCTTAGTCACCAATTGCGTCTTATTTATTATTTTGGTTGGCGTGGACGCTTATCTATTCAGCTGGTCGAGCGGCCTCCATTGGACCTATTTCATTATCAGTTTGCTAGCGCTAATCGCCAGTGAACTCTTATTAGCGGAATTCCCCCACGTTAACGACTAATTTATTAATTTCCATTCAAATTCAAAAAGCAGTTTATCCTTCAGTGTCGGGATAAACTGCTTTTTTACTTGATACGCAATTGATAACGTGCTTCTCAGCCAACTTCTTCCGTCTAGCTACGAATCGCAAATTACGACTAAAACCAGTCATAATTCGCAATTCTAGGCTATACTCAGAAGCTAATCGGATGAGTCAGCACTTAAATCATAACGTGCCCCTGCCAAGGACCTTTAGTATAGCATAGTTCGACCATTTTAGGTCAAAGCTTGATGACCAATATCCTGACGGTAGAAGGTTCCCGGTTGGGCTAAAGCTTTTAAATCAGCATAAACTTGTTGTCTGGCGGTTGGTAGGTCGATTGCCGTCACGACCGCTGTCAACAGGCGTCCGCCCGTGCCAATCAATTGATCTTGCGTACCGGCCACGCCGGCAAAACTAAATTGGCTCGTCGCTGCTTGAAATTGTGACGTTGGGGCTAATTCAACCGGCACGGTCGCCTCAGTCGGATACCCCTCAGCTGCGACAACCACCCCGAGAGTCATCCCGTCAGTTTGCCACGTTAAAGTTGGTGTTTTGTGGCTCACCAATTGTTCAAACACTTGGGCCCAGTCGCCAGTCATCCGTGGTAAAACAACTTGGGTTTCTGGATCACCGAAACGGACGTTAAACTCAATTACCTTAACGCCCGCTTTCGTGGCAATCAGCCCCGCGTATAAGACACCCGTAAAAGGCGTACCGACATCCGCCATCGCAGCGACGACGGGTTGCAAAATTTGGTCCACAGTTTCTTGAACAACCGCGGCACTAACCTGCGGCACGGGACAATAAGCCCCCATTCCACCGGTATTCGGCCCAAGATCGCCTTCAAAGGCCCGTTTGTGGTCTTGCGCGACCGGTAGTGGGTAAACTTGTCCATCGGCGACTAACGCCATCAGTGAGAACTCCTCGCCGCTTAAATAGTCTTCCATTAAAATGCTCGTCACACCTTGTTCAAAGAAGCGTTCAATCGTAGTCGTTGCGACCGCCAAATCCGGTGCGATCACCACGCCTTTGCCGGCTGCCAAGCCATCCGCTTTAATCACGACTGGATAATTTTGCGCTGCTAAGGCGGCTAAAGCCGGTGTCACCGTCGTAAAAGTTTGATAACCAGCAGTCGGCACTTGCGCTTTAGCCATTATTTCCTTGGCAAACGTCTTCGAACCTTCAAGAGCAGCGGCGGCTTTCGTTGGCCCAAAAATCGTGAGCCCGGCCGTTTGAAAGGCATCGACAATCCCGGCGACTAACGGTTGTTCCGGTCCAACAATTGTGTAGCTAATCGCATTTTGTTGTGCAAAATCAATCATCCCTGCAAAATCGGTTAGTTCAACGGCCACGGTTTGAATCGCATCCAAGGTCATTCCCGGATTGCCGGGTAGACAATAAACCGTTTCAACCCGCTGACTTTGCGCCAATTCTCTGGCCAATACGTGTTCCCGCGCACCGCTACCAATCACCAAAATTTTCATCGTCTTCCGTCCTTTTTGATTAATGTTTGAAATGACGCCGGCCTGTGAAGACCATGCTGACCCCTTTTTGATTGGCCATGTCGATTGAATCTTGATCCTTAATTGAACCGCCTGGTTGAATAATCGCGGTAATGCCGTGTTCAGCCGCAAATTCAACACTATCATTCATTGGGAAATACGCGTCAGATGCTAAAACAAACGGCGTGGTTAAACCATTGGCTAACGCTTGTTCTAACGCAATTTTGACCGAACCGACTCGGTTCATTTGGCCCGCACCAATCCCTAAGGTTTGGTCCTTAGTGGCAATCACGATGGCGTTACTCTTGACGTGTTTAACAATCCGTTGAGCAAAGAGCATCGCCGCTTTTTCGTCTTCTGTTGGGGCTTTAGTTGTGACCGTTTCTAATTCGCTCATTTGATCGACCACTTGATCGCGTTCTTGAACGAGTAACCCACCCATGACCGAAACCGTTTCGAATCGATCAGCCTCTTTGACTTGATCGAAATCAAGGGTCATCACGCGCAGATTCTTTTTCTTTTCTAAAATCGCTAACGCTTCATCTGAATAACTAGGCGCAATAATGATTTCTAAAAATAGTTTGTGGAGTTCCGTGGCAGTTTGCGCATCGACTTCACGATTTAAGGCGATAATCCCACCAAAAATCGAGGTTGAATCGGCTGCGTAAGCTTTTTGCCAAGCGGCGTAAATCGTCGTGCCTAAACCAACGCCACACGGATTCATGTGTTTCATCGCAACGACACATGGTTCGCTAAATTCAGCAGCGACTTTGACCGCGGCATCGGCATCTTTAATGTTATTGTATGACAATTCCTTACCATGCAATTGTTGCGCACTGGCAATCGAGAAAGCACTTGGTAACCCCGCTTGGTAGAAAGCGGCTTTTTGATGGGCGTTTTCGCCATAACGGAGCGCTTGTTTGAAGTCATAAGTCCGCGTTAATTTTTCAGGAAATTCAATTCCAACGGCTTGGGTTAAATAATCAGCGATTAAACTATCATAAGCAGCCGTATGCCGGAATGCCTTTGCGGCTAAGTAACGACGGTAATCTAATTCATCTTCGCTAGATTGAACATGGTCTAAAACAGCGGCGTAGTCTTGTTGATCGACGACAACATACACGGATTGAAAGTTTTTAGAAGCGGAACGCAACATTGAAGGCCCGCCAATATCGATTTGTTCAACCGCTTCGGGTTCAGTGATTCCCGCTTTTTGAATCGTTTCTTTAAACGGATAGAGATTGACACAAACTAAATCAATTGGCGTGATATCGTGTTCAGCCAAAACGGCCATATGGTCAGGATTATCCCGTTTGGCTAACAAACCACCGTGAATGTTGGGATGTAGGGTTTTAACCCGACCGTCAAGCATTTCTGGAAAATGAGTGACTTCATCAATGGCAATCACTGGTACTTGGGATTCGGCTAGTTTCTTTAAAGTCCCACCCGTCGAAATCACCTCATAACCGGCTGCGACTAGTCCTTGTGCGAATTCAACGATTCCTGTTTTATCTGAAACACTAATTAACGCTCTCTTCATCTGCTCGAATGCTCCTTTGAATTTGATTTAATCAACGTTTGAATCACTTCTGGATATAATTGATGTTCCGTGGCATGAATCCGGGTTTCAAGAGCCACCAACGACTCTCCAGCACGTAATGGCACCACCGCTTGCGCGATAATCGGTCCACTGTCGACACCCTCATCGATGTAATGAATCGTGACGCCGGTTTCGGTAACCTGCGCTTGATACGCTTCTTCAATACTATGAATCCCGGGGAAAGCCGGCAACAACGCCGGATGAATATTAATAATCCGTTGCGGATACGCCTTTAACAAGACAGGCGTAATAATCCGCATATAACCCGCCAATAAAATGTAATCAACCGCTAATGGCGCTAATTGATCAACAATCGCTTGTTCGTAAACTTGCCGGCTGGCAAACTGTTTAGGTCGTAAAACCGTCACTGGAATTTCGCGATCCTGGGCTTTGACAATTACCGGCGCGCTGGGTTGGTCACAAACGAGCTGAACAATTTCTAATCCGGCAGATTTCAAACCCGCATGATCGGCAATCGCTTCAAAATTCGAACCGGTCCCTGAAGCAAAAATGGCGACTTTCATCTAACGACCCACCAATTCAACTGCATTTTGTTGTCGCGTTTGAACCGTCCCAATTTGGAAAGCTTGGGTCTGCGCTTGATTCAATTCGGCTAAGACGGTTGCCGCTTGGTCCGGTGCAACCGCTAAGACCATGCCAATCCCCATATTGAAGATGTTATACATTTCAAGTTCGTCCAATTGACCGTATTGCGCTAACGCTTTAAAAATCGGTAGCACTGGCCAACTGTCTAATTCAATCACGGCCGCCACTGCTTCAGGTAACATCCGGGGGACGTTTTCGATAAAGCCGCCGCCGGTAATATGAGCAGCGCCTTTAATTAAATGCTTTTTGAGCAAGGGTTGCATGGCCTCAACGTAAATCTGAGTCGGTGTTAATAAGACTTCACCTAGGGTTTGACCTGGTAATTCTGGTAATTGGCTATCAACCGTCAATTGATTTTGTTCAAAGAAAATTTGCCGCACCAGTGAAAAGCCGTTTGAATGTAATCCGCTAGACGCAATCCCAATCAACACATCGCCAGCTTGAATATCGTCTCCGGTTAATAAGTCGGCTTGTTCACCAATCCCAACCGCAAAACCAGCTAAATCGTAATGTTTTTCAGCGTACATCCCCGGCATTTCAGCCGTTTCGCCACCGACTAAAGCCATTTGCCCCTGTTGGCAACCCGTCACAACCCCTTGAATGATCTGTTCGATCTTATCGGGGTTGGTTTGACCGGCCGCTAAATAATCTAAGAAATACAACGGTTGGGCCCCTTGAGCGACAATGTCGTTGACGCACATCGCGACACAATCAATTCCGATAGTTGTATGTTGATCGGCCTCAAAAGCGACCATCAACTTGGTACCAACCCCATCCGTACTGGAGACCAATACTGGTGATTGATATTGAGTTAACGCTAAGGCAAACTGACCGCCAAAACGACCAATGTTACCATCGTCAGTTTTGAGTTGTTTTTGAATCCGGCGGGTGACTTCATAACCGGCTGTTACGTCGACCCCGGCTTTTTGATAAGCATTTGTCATTTAGGTTACTCCTTGTCTGCATTTAGACTCGCTTGATAATTTGCGGCATAATCATAAAGTGGCGTTGGATAATCACCATTAAAGTAGGCCATACATAAGCTGTATAAGGCGCATCCTTGTTAAGACCAATTGCATCAATTAATCCTTGTTGGCTTAAAAAGGCCAATGAATCGGCACCAATCGTCTCGCACATTTCGGCGACACTTTGGTGAGCGGCAATCAATTCTTCGCGGGTTTGAATATCAATCCCGTAAAAGCACGGGTATTTCAACGGTGGCGAAGCAATTCGTAAATGAACTTCTAGCGCACCGGCCGCCTTTAACCGTTTGACAATGTGTTTGCTGGTTGTACCACGAACGATTGAATCATCGACTAAAATCACCCGTTTGCCAGCCACCACACTTTTAACGGCGGCTAACTTACGATTGACGCCTTGTTCACGCAGGGCCTGCGTTGGTTGGATAAAGGTCCGACCAACGTATTGATTCTTCACCAACCCCATTTCATACGGTAATTGGCTGGCTTCAGCATAACCGCTAGCCGCCGATAATGAAGAGTTCGGCACCCCAATCACCATATCCGCTTCAACCGGCGCTTCTTGTGCTAACCGCTGACCCATTCGTTTACGGGCAGTATGCACGTTGACACCGCAGATGTCGGAATCAGGTCGGGCAAAATAGATATATTCCATCGAACAAATTGATAAGGTTGTGTCAGTTGTAAAGAAATCGGAATGAAGCCCTTCGTCATCGATGGTCACAATTTCGCCCGGTTGAACATCGCGAATAAAAGTCGCTTCCACCGCGTTTAACGCACACGTTTCACTAGCAACGACGTAAGCCCCATTTTGCATCTGACCAATCGATAACGGCCGGAAACCATTCGGATCCAACATGGCAATCATCGAATCTTGGGTCAGCAATAAGTAAGCAAAGCCACCGTGAATCTGTTGTAAGGCGCGTTTAATTTGTTGATGTAAATCAGGACCTGGCGCCCGGCGAATCAAATGCATCAAAATTTCAGAATCAGAACTTGATTTCAAAATTGATCCAGCCGCTTCTAATTCCCGCCGCAAACTGACCGCATTGGTTAAATTGCCGTTATGCGCTAATGCGAATTGACCATCCGCAAAATCAAACAAGAACGGTTGAATATTTTCTAAGCCGTGACTGCCGGCCGTTGCATAGCGCACATGACCAATCGCGTCTAACCCGGTTAATTGCGCCAGATTTTCTGGATTTCGAAAGACATCGGCCAACAAACCGCGATCGCGGTACCCTTTTAACCGACCGCGATCATTGGTCACAATCCCGGCGCCTTCTTGACCTCGATGTTGCAAACTATGCAAACCAAAGTATGTCAGCTGATTGGCATCGGGATGACCCCAAACGCCAAAGATGCCACATTCTTCATTTAAACTCTTTATTTCATTAGGCATGGAATGGCCGCCTTCCAAGCTGATTTAGCCGTTTCAACCGCTAATGTCAGACTTTCATCTTTGGTTTGAATTGTCATTTGACCGTTATCAGTCACACAGCCAATCAACTGCGCTGCCGAACCTGCTACCGTTTCAAAGGCCGCTTGTTGATCCGGTTTAACCGTTAAGATAAAGCGTGATTGGGTTTCGGAGAATAATTGTGCGCTGGTTAAATCGACTTGCACGGCGTAACCTAACTGATTTTTAAAGGTCGCTTCCGCTAATGCAATCGCGAGACCGCCCTCTGCTAAATCATGGGCACTGGTGATTAAACCGGCTTGAATCGCGTTTAAAACCAGGTCTTGATTGTGGGCTTCAGTCGTTAATGAGAAGGCGCCCAGTTGACCGCTGATGCTGCCCGTTAACATTTTTTGCAATTCACTACCGGCATAGTCGTCATCGGTGTCACCAACTAAGTAAATCAGATCATCGGTTGCTTTAAAATCTTGAGTCGTGATGTGGTCGGTGTCTTTAATCAACCCGACCATCCCAATCATCGGCGTTGGATAAATCGCTTCACCGTTAAATTCGTTATAAAGTGAGACATTTCCTGAAATGACCGGGGTGCCAAATTGACGACACGCTTCTGCAATCCCTTGTGCACTTTGATCGAATTCCCAGAAAACTTCTGGTTTTTCAGGACTCCCATAATTTAAACAATCGGTAATCCCGAGCGGTTGCCCACCAGCTGCGACGATGTTCCGGGCCGCTTCAGCAACGGCAATTTGACCGCCGACCTTCGGATTCAAATAGAGATAGCGACCATTACAATCGGTGGTCATCGCTAACGCTTTTTTAGTCCCACGCACCCGAATCACCGCAGCGTCACTACCAGGTAGAACAACCGTATTGGTTTTAACTTGGGCATCATAATGTTTGTAGAATGAACTCTTATCCGCAATTGTGGATTGTTTTAACAAATCCAACCAAGTTTGTTTCGTATCTGTCAATTCTGGTTGATAAGCGGCTTGTTGTTCAAAATCGATTAAGCGTTGTGGTTTAGCTTGTGCTTTATGGTAAACCGGTGCAGAACTAGCGAGTGCATCGACCGGTAAGTCAGCCACTAGTTGGCCTTGATGCCAGAGTTGGTATTGTTGGGCCGTCGTAACTTCACCAATCCGAACGGCATCTAAATCATATTTTTTGAAAAGCGTGATGACTTGTTCTTCAAAGCCCGCTTTCACACAGAGTGCCATCCGTTCTTGTGATTCGGACAACATAATTTCGTAAGCCGACATTTCTGTCTCGCGTTGTGGCACTTGATCGAGGTCTAAAATCATACCGGTCCCAGCTTTCGAAGCCATTTCAGCGGTTGATGAGACCAAACCAGCAGCGCCCATGTCTTGAATTCCAACTAACCAATCCGGATGATCTAAAATTAATTCCAAACAGGCATCCATCAATAGTTTTTCCATAAATGGATCGCCGACTTGCACCGCGGAACGTTGTGTCGCTTTACCATCCGCAAATTCATCAGAGGCAAAAGTGGCCCCATGAATCCCATCACGACCGGTTTTAGCACCGACATATAAGACACTGTTACCAGCGCCTTGGGCTTTGCCTTGTTGAATATCTTTTTGATCAATCAAACCGACACACATGGCGTTGACCAACGGGTTGGCTTGATAACAAGGATCAAATTCAATTTCGCCGCCGACCGTTGGAATCCCGATACAATTGCCGTAACCGGCAATCCCAGCGACCACTTCTTGGACTAAGTATTTCGTTTGATTATCGTTTAATTCGCCAAAGCGGAGGCTATCCAAAATCGCAATCGGCGTCGCACCCATCGAAAAGATATCGCGGATGATGCCACCAACCCCAGTCGCTGCGCCTTCATACGGTTCAACAGCCGACGGATGGTTATGACTTTCAGCTTTAAAAACAACCGCTTGACCGTCACCGATGTCTAAAATACCGGCGCCTTCACCAGGCCCTTGTAAGACGTGGGGACCATCATTGGGGAATTTTTTCAAAACGGGTTTCGAATTCTTATAAGAACAATGTTCACTCCACATCACCGAAAACAAGCCGGTTTCGGTGTAATTCGGTAAACGATTCAAGATTTGATCACAAATTAATTGATATTCACTATCCAATAAACCCCATTCTTGATAAAGCTTGGTCGTTTGGATTTCATTTGGTGTTGGCATGGTCATCATACTTGGCTCACCCCTTTAAAAGTCGTTAAAATTGATTTAAACACGTTTAACCCATCGGTACTACCTAATAAAGCTTCAACCGCCCGTTCGGGATGGGGCATCATGCCTAAGACATTGCCTTGTTGATTGGTGATGCCGGCAATGTTGGCCAAACTCCCATTGACGTCTTCTTGATACGTAAACGCAATTTGCTGATTGGCTTTTAATGTAGCCAAGGTTTGGGCGTCACAATAGTAATTGCCTTCACCGTGCGCAATTGGCAACGCAATTTGGGCGCCATTTGCATATTGATTGGTAAACATCGTTTGATTGTTGGTCACTTGGAGTGCGACCGTATCGCATAGGAAATGAGTTTGCCGATTGGGCATTAACGTTCCTGGCAATAATCCGGCTTCAGTTAAAATTTGGAAACCGTTGCAAATTCCTAAAACTGGTTTGCCCGCTTCCGCAAATTCAATAACGGCTGCATGATCGGTGCTAGTTTGGCAATCGCGCCACTCCGTAAATAATCACCGTATGAAAAACCACCTGGGATTAAAACAGCGTCAAAACCAGCTAAACTGGTTGCCGTATAAGGCACATAAGCTGCTTCTTCGTGACACGCATCAACAATCGCGTGGTATAAATCGGCATCACAATTAGAACCCGGAAACACCAAGACGGCAAATTTCATTATTCAGCCTCCATACTTTGAATGTCATACCGATATTGTTCCATGTTGGGGTTGGCTAATAATTGATCACAGATGGCTTCCACTTTTTCAGTGACGGCGCTTGATCACTACCAGCAACTTGCATCTCGAAGAATTTACCAATCCGCATATGATCGACGCCTTCAAAACCTAAACGAGCAACGGCCCCTTGAACGGCTTGGCCTTGTGGATCGAGTACTGAATCTTTATAAGTGACGTGTACTTGAACGTTATACATGTTGTTGTCCTCCAATTGTTTGGTCTAAGCGTTGTAATACTTCTTGATAAACCGTCACTAAATCGCCTTGATTTTGACGGAAAACATCTTTATCGAGCGATGCGTGACTCTTTTGATCCCACAAGCGACAATTATCCGGTGAAAATTCATCCGCTAAAATCAAGCGGCCCCGATAACGACCAAATTCTAATTTGAAATCAACCAGATCAATCCCAATTTGATTAAACAACTCAGTTAGTAATTGATTAACCGTGTTGGTCATCGCTTCAATCGTTTGAATCTCAGCTAAACTGACCAGTTTCAAAGCCGTGGCTTGTGAGATATTAATCGCAGGATCATCCAGCGCATCGTTTTTGAAATAGTATTCAATAATCGGGGTCTGTAAGGTTTGACCGACCCGTTGCCCAAACTTACGGGCGAAACTGCCAGCTACAACGTTGCGTAAAACGACTTCTAACGGGATAATCTCAACTTTTTTAACGAGTTGTTCGGTTTCTGATAAATTTTGAACCAAATGGGTTTCAATTCCCTTTTGTTTTAAATAATCAAAAATTAAATTCGAAATCTGATGGTTAACGCGACCCTTGCCGACAATCTGTTCTTTACGTTTGCCGTTTAACGCAGTCGCCTGATCTTTATAGACCATTTTTAAAATTTCCGGATTATCAGTCGTCATCAAATCCTTCGCTTTACCTGAATAAATGAGTTCGTTAGTCATCTTTCTCCTCCAATTAGCGGACAATATCCGTCGTATTATAATAATTGTTCGTTTCACTTTTTTGTGTAAAAAAACTTTGAAAACACAGTGGATTTCAAAGTTTTAATGGTCTATAAACCGACCCGTTCAAAAATTTCGTCAACGCGGCGAATGTGGTAATGATAATCAAAGGCGTCATCTAAATCAGCAGTTGATAGAACAGTCATAATTTTAGGATCCGCCTCTAACAATGGTCTGAAATCAATTTGTTCGTCCCATGATTGAGCCGTCTTCGGTTGAATCAAATCGTACGCTGCTTCGCGGGATAACCCTTGATCAATCAACTTCAGCAACACTCGTTGGCTATAAATCAAACCGAATGTCCGGCCCATATTACGTTTCATATTTTCGGGGAAAACAGTTAATTCTCCGATAATTTTTGTGAATCGTTTTAAGATATAATCGAGTAAAATCGTCGTATCCGGTAAAATAATCCGTTCGGCTGAGCTGTGGGAAATATCCCGTTCGTGCCAGAGAGCGACGTCTTCATAAGCCGTCACCATATGGCCGCGGATCACCCGAGTCAAGCCCGTGATGTTTTCGGAACCAATCGGATTCCGTTTATGCGGCATGGCTGAAGACCCTTTTTGGCCTTTGGCGAAATGTTCTTCGACTTCACGGGTTTCTGATTTTTGTAATCCGCGAATTTCAGTCGCAAATTTTTCAATCGAAGTTGCTAACAAAGCCATTTCAGCGACATACGCTGCGTGTAAATCACGCGGTAGGACTTGCGTTGAAATTTCTTGGGCCCGAATCCCAAGGTGTTCACAGACGTAGGCTTCGACAAATGGTGGAATATTGGCAAACGTGCCGACTGCCCCACTGATTTTACCAGCTTCAACACCTTTAGCCGCTTCGTCAAAACGCGCTTTGTGCCGTTTTAATTCTGAATACCACAATGCTAATTTTAAACCGAACGTTGTCGGTTCAGCGTGGACCCCATGTGTCCGGCCCATCATGACCGTCTTTTTATAACGAACTGCTTGTTTCGCAACGACCGCCATCAATTCATCAATGTCGGCTCGCAAAATAGCGTTGGCTTGTTTCAATAAATGACCGTAAGCCGTATCGACCACGTCTGTTGAAGTTAAACCGTAATGAACCCATTTACGTTCTGCGCCTAATGATTCCGAAACGGTCCGCGTGAATGCGACAACATCGTGACGGGTTGTTTGTTCAATTTCTAGAATACGGGGGACTGAAAAACTCGCATTAGCGCGAATCTTGGCGGCATCTTCAGCCGGAATATGGCCCAATTCGGCCCAAGCTTCATCGGCTAGAATTTCAACATCCAACCACGCTTGATATTTATTTTCGTCAGTCCAGATTGCACCCATTTCGGGATTCGTATAACGTTCAATCATGTTGTTGAGCTCCTTTAGTTAGTCCCAAATTTGGGTCGCTTTAATTTGTGCTAGGGTTGTTTCAGGTTGATCCGTTAAAATCGTGATGTGACCCATCTTACGATTAAGCTTGCGTTCAGCTTTCCCGTAATCGTGATAATGCCAAGTGGCTTGTTGTTGGCTGACTTTAAGGGCTTCTGCAACATCTTGGCCCAAAACGTTCACCATAATTGCGGGTTGCCATTGTTGTGGGGTTGCTAGCGGCCAATTACAAACACCACGAATGTGCGTGGCAAATTGGGACCAGTCGCAAGCTTCAATCGTTAGATGCCCCGAGTTATGGGGTCTGGGTGCAATTTCGTTGACGTACAATTCACCTTGCGCTGTAACGAAAAATTCAATGCCTAACGTCCCCACCAATTCAATCTCGGTCGCAATCTTAGTGGCAATGGCCTGCGCCTGCTGAGCTAACGCACGTGTAATGCGAGCGGGACTGATGCTGATATGTAGAATATTATGCCGATGTTGATTTTCAATCACCGGGAAAACACTCTGTTGTCCGTCCCAATTCTGACTAATCATTACTGAAATTTCGCGGTTAAAATCAACCATCGCTTCCAATACACAAGGTCCAGATTGCAATAACAGTGTCGCTTGTGCTAAATCGACCGCTCTGTTTAAAACCAACTGTCCCTTACCATCGTAGCCACCACGCGTCGTTTTTAAAATCGCCGGCAACCCAATCTTGGCTACCGCGGTTGTTAATTCAACTTCGGTCGTGACCACTTCAAAAGCAGCGTGCGGCAATTCTTGTGCGGCTAAAAATTGTTTTTCTAAAACCCGATCCTGTGAAATCCGTAAAGCTTTTGTCCCCTGTGGAAATTGACTGAACGCTTGCGCCTTTTCGATGGTTGCCGCGTCAACGTTTTCGAATTCGTATGTCACAACATCACTTTTTTGTGCTAATTCAATAATTTGTGCTTCACTATCATAGGCCGCAATGATCTGACCGTCAGCGACTTGCCCGGCCGGACAATCCGCTTGTGGGTCTAGAATCAAAACCCGATAGCCCATTGATTTAGCCGCCATCGTCATCATTTGACCTAACTGTCCGCCACCAATGATGCCAATCGTTTCACCCGGCATAATGGCTGGTTTAGTTGAGTTGTTCATTACTGGCCACCGCCTTTTGATGAAGCTTTTGTTGGTAAGTTGTCAAAGCGGTTTGATAAGCCGGTATTTGCAACCCACAGATTTGAGTCGCTAAGATGCCCGCGTTAACGGCACCCGCCTGACCAATCGCGACCGTTGCAACGGGTACGCCGCTCGGCATTTGGACAATCGATAATAACGAATCCATCCCATTTAGGGCTTTGCTTTGAATGGGCACACCAATGACCGGCAAGATTGTATTCGCCGCTAGCATTCCAGGTAAATGAGCCGCACCACCCGCACCCGCAATAATCACGCGATAACCTTTGGCTTGTGCCTGTTGCGCAAAAGCAACCATCTCCATCGGCATCCGGTGGGCTGAAATAATCTGTGTCTCGTAACTAACCCCTAATTCAGTCAACATATCCGCTGTCGCTTTCATGGTTGACCAATCCGAAATCGACCCCATTACAATCGCTACATCCGTCATTCAATCTGCCCGCTTTCTTATCTATATTATGCTTTGATTTTAACAAGCAAATTTGAATATGTCAAAGCAAATACCGAATTATTAGTTAATTTTAATATTAATTGTACGTAAATTACGAACGTTAGGTTTTTGCAGATGGAAAATTGCCTTCTTTAAGAATAAAAATGCGAATATCAAAAAAGCGACTATCCTTAGTTCTGGATAATCGCTTTTTCAACTTGAGTTAGCACTCACTTCTTAACGTGCTTCCTCAAGCAAACCTCTCCGCCTAACTACAGAATTGCCCACATGATTAAAATTCAAATCATATGGACAATTCTTAGGTTATGCTCAAGGTTTAGACGCTTGAGTTAGCACTCACTTATTAACGTGCTCCTCAAGTAGCCTTTTCCGGTTAACTACAAAATCAGCGTTATGATTCAGAGTACAAATCATAACGCTGATTTCTAGGTTAATCCTCAAAGCCTAACCAACTTGAGTTAGCACTCACTTATTTAAGGTAACATCACGAAGCATAGTGCGCCTAAGATACCACCGATAATTGGGCCAACGACTGGAATCCAAGCGTATGACCAATCCGAATCACCTTTATTGGCAATTGGTAAGACCGCATGCGCAATCCGTGGGCCCAAGTCCCGGGCTGGATTAATCGCGTAACCGGTCGTCCCACCGAGTGATAAGCCGATAGCCGTGATAATGACGCCCACGACCAATGGGTTTAACCCATCAGTGAATTGACCACGTGTCAAAGCCAATAATGAGAAGATCAAGACAAATGTCCCGATTAATTCACTCATCATGTTGGCAAACGGACTGCGAATGGCAGGCCCGGTTGCAAAAGTCCCTAGAATTGCGGCTTGATCCTTAGTCGCTGCCCAGTGTGGATAGTATTGAACCCAGACGACAACCGCTCCTAAGAACGCCCCAATCATTTGGGCGATGATAAATGGTAAGACCGCCGCCCAAGGTGTTTTGCCGATGATTGCAAAAGCAACAGTCACGGCTGGATTTAAATGAGCTGGTCCCATAAAGGATGATGCGTACACCCCGAGTGTGACTGCGAATCCCCAACCAAGGGTAATTGCAATCCAACCCGCACCGTTCGCTTTGGTTTTTGCTAAACTAACGCCAGCAACAACCCCGTCACCCAAGAGTACTAAGATAAATGTGCCGACAAGTTCGCCTAGCGCTTGAACCATAATTGAATTATCCATCAGTTTTCCTCCCAGTTAATTGACTATTTTAAATAATCAAGTTGTGCTTCAGCAATTGCAGCGTCTAATTGTGCTGTTTGTGCTGCTTTTTCAGTGGCATCCCAGTTTAATAACTTGGCCATTTCATCAATCACTGGTTGTTTAATCGCTACTAATTGATCATTGTGGAATAGGACAAAGTTAGTCCGACGTAATAAATAATCGACCGGTGTTAAGGTCATTTCTTCGTTGACTGAGTAACGTAAACTGATTGTTTCTTTCAAGTTTAACCCTTCAGCAACCCCTTGATCCGCGTATGAAACCACGCGACTAACGTTTGAACCAAAGCGGTTAGCTAAATCACGCGCATCGTCTTCAGCAATCCCTTTGTTGATGGCTACTTGTGCATAGAATTTCAATGTGTCGTCAACGTTATTCGGATCAAAATGACCGCCTGAAACTTGTAATTTCTTAGAATCAACTTCACGAACTTGTTCCTTAAAATCAGTCTTCAAAGTTTCACGAATTAAATCAAGCGCACCGGCTGCATCTTACGGTAGTCAGTAATTTTACCACCTGATAGGGTTAATAAGCCGTTTTCAGCAGTCTTCAAATCACTCCCACGAGAAACTTGTGACGGATTAGTGGTTTCTTCAGCATGAGCGGTCTTCAATTGACTGATGGCCTTTTCAACATCACCACGTACGGCTGTTTTATTTTCAAAGTTATTGACGGTGTCGATTAAATGGTTAAATGATTCTTCGGAAACCTTACCGGCATTCGCGCCACCACCGTTATAATCGGAACTCCCGTTATTAGCGATCAATGGTCGTAAACCAGCCCAGCTTGCTTCAATATCAGCTAACTTAATTTGGACGTTTGGATAACGATTATTAACAGCTTTCAATAGGTAATCAACATCCGGTTGTTCAACGCGTGGGTGTTTGTAATCGCCCGTATAATCCGTATCAGTTGTCCCAAAATAAGTTTTGCCTTCGCGTGGGACCACGAAAATCATCCGACCATCATGTAATCCAGAATCAAAATACGTTGGTTGTGGCACTGGTAAACGACTGTCATCAACGACTAAATGAATCCCTTTAGTTGGACGCAGTGTTTCGTGTTTTGGTGCTTTGGTATTTAAAGCGTTGACCTTATCCACCCAAGGGCCGGCCGTATTAATCACTAATTTAGCGTTAATCTTGAACGTTTCATCAGTTAATTCATCATGCGCTTCCAAACCATTAACTCGGCCTTGTGCGTCATAAGTCATACCAACCGCTTTAACGTGGCTGGCAACGTGTGCGCCTAATTCATCCGCTTCTTTAATGTTTTCGATGACTAAACGGGCATCGTTGTTGACAAAATCAAGATACACACCGGCACCCTTTAGTTTGTCAGCTTTCAAGCCAGGTTCTCTTTGTAAAACTTCATTGCGATCGATGGTGTAATTGGCATATTGGGTCCCAGTCACACCAGCTAATTGATCATAAAGATCCATCGCAATTTTGACACTAAACATATCATACGTTGCTTCTGGTTCGTCATAGATTGGTAATAGCATTGGTGTAGGCCGTGGAATATGAGGTGCAATCCCTTGAACTACCGCACGTTCACTAACGGTATCAGCCACAACGCCAACATCGAAAGTCTTCAAATAACGAATCCCACCATGCACTAACTTCGTTGAACGAGATGACGTCCCTTCAGCAAAATCTTGCATTTCGATCAAACCGGTTTTAATGCCTGAAGCAGCGGCTTGAATCGCTACACCAGCACCCGTAATCCCACCACCGATAATTAATAGATCTAATGGTTCATTCTTTAAATCTTGAATTGTTTGTTGCCGTGATGTTTTTGAAAATGTCATAATAATCCTCCTCATTCACGCATCTTATATGGGCGATGTTTGAAAACTTTAGTTGCTTCAACTGCTTGTTGCCAACCAGCGTATAAATCTTCACGTTCTTCTTCAGGCATTGCTGGTTCAAACCGTTGCCCGACTGTGAAAATCTGGGCCAATTCGTCTGTATCTTGCCAGAAACCAACTGCTAGTCCTGCTAAGAAAGCAGCACCCATCGCGGTTGTTTCTAAGTTGCCCGCTTTTTCGATTGTGCTGTTTAAAATATCAGCTTGGAACTGCATCAAATAATTATTATTGGCAGCGCCACCATCTACACGCAACGTTTTAATATCAATCCCAGTATCTTTTTGCATCGTCGAAACGACATCTCGTGTTTGATAGGCTAATGATTGCAGTGTTGCTTTAATAATATCTTGTCGATTGGTCCCACGAGTAATACCGAGAATCGATCCCCGAGCTTCTGAATCCCAATATGGGGCCCCTAAACCGGTAAACGCTGGTACGACGTAAACTTCATTCAAACTAGTTGATGCTTTAGCGGCCGCTTCTGAATCCGATGATTTTTCAACGAGCTGCATACTATCGCGCAACCATTGAATCGCAGAACCTGCAACGAAAACCGAACCTTCTAGGGCGTAATTGACTTTCCCGTTGATTGAATAACCAATCGTCGTCAATAAATTATTCTCTGACATCGTTGGCTCTTCTCCGGTATTCATCACGATAAATGACCCGGTCCCGTAAGTATTCTTAACCATCCCTGGTTGGAGTGCTAGTTGACCGAATAAGGCTGCTTGTTGATCCCCAGCCATCCCGGCGATTGGCACCGTGCTACCGTAAAAATGGTAAGGTGCCGTTTGACCGTAAATCTCCGAGTTAGAACGCACATCTGGCAACATTTTCCGTGGAATGCTCAACAATTCAAGAATATCGTCATCCCAGTCGAGGTCATGGATGTTAAAAAGCATCGTCCGACTCGCATTGGTGTAATCAGTGACGTGTGATGCGCCACCGGTTAACTTCCAAGCAATCCAAGTATCAATCGTCCCGAATAATAATTCACCGTTTTCGGCCCGTTCTTGCGCACCGGGGACGTGGTCTAAAATCCAACGAATCTTAGTGGCTGAGAAATACGCATCGACGATTAACCCCGTCTTTTGATGGAGCATCTCGCCATAACCATCCGCCTTTAATTGATCTGCAATGTCGCTGGTTTGTCGTGATTGCCAAACCACCGCGTTATAGATGGGTAACCCTGTTTCTTTATCCCAAACCACCGCTGTTTCACGTTGATTGGTAATGCCGATTCCCGCAATTTGATGGGGTTGGATACTAGATGAAATGAATGCATTGGCAATTGTCGATAAAACGGCATTCCAAATTTCATTAGCGTTATGTTCAACCCAACCTGGTTCTGGGAAATACTGTGGGAATTCACGCTGAGCATCTGCGACTTTTTGACCTTTATGATCAAAAATAATCGAACGGGTACTCGTCGTGCCTTCATCAATGGCTAAAATATACTGCTCAGTCATTTTAATCCTCCTTTATCTAAAAAGATTAGAAAACGTTTCCTTGAGACGTATTATAGATTATTATTGTCCAAAATGAAAGCGTTTAGCTAAATTAAATTTTACACAATTAAATAACTTCGCCAATAAATGATAGTCGTAACTATCGGTAGCCTTCACAATGCTAATTATACCACGAGTTTAGTGTAGAGATCCCCATTGATCCTTCCCAATGAAATTGACGAATTTTTAACATTTTGACATAAAATAATATAAATTCGACCCCCGTGGCTAAAGCCGTTCGAAATACTCCATCCCGATAAATAACCGCGGTTAACGATTAATGCCGGATCGTTATAAAAACCCATACCGTAATGGGATTGACTGCCTGGTTGAAACATCAAATTGGTACTCGCCTCAGTCAATAGGTGGTGTGTAAACAACGCTTGATCAAACCGGTATAAATCCGTCGCGGTCATATAGAGATCCCCAACCCCGTATAATTGGGAAAAATTAGGTAAGACGCCCGCCTTCAATTGATTATTCACCATTTCGTAGCCGACCGATGCTGCGGTTAATTGGCCGTACTTAGTCGTCATAAAATCAGCCGTCATCATTTGACTCGGCTTAAAAATATGTTGTTTAAGGTACGTTTGATAGGATTGGTGGCTGACCTGTTCTAAAATTTTGGTCAGAACAATGTAATTCGCATCCAAATAATGCCACTGCCCCGGCTGTCCCTGAATCCCGTTAGCGATAATTTCTTGCAATAATTGTTGACTGGTCTTCGTTTGATTATCCTGATTGCGCCCCACAATTCCTGAAGTATGGTGCATTAAATCGGCCAACGTCATTTGCTGACCATTGGGGAAATCGGGCAAATATTTGGCAACCGGATCATTGACGGCTAATCGGTGTTTTTCTTGTAATTGCAAAATACCGGTGGCGATCATCGCCTTCTCAGTTGAACCGATTGGATACAACGTATTGGGATCATTGACCTGTTGCGTCGTTTGATTAGCGAGTCCGTAGCCTTTGTTCAGGATGACCTTTTGATCTTTGACGATTAAAACGGTCCCCGAAAAACCTAGGTTTTTAAAATAATCGTCTAGTGCCGGATCCTGATTAATCGTTGGCTGTTTACGCGTCTCAGTTGGCGTTGTCTTAGTCTTAGTCTTGGTCTTGGTCTTAGTCTTGGTCTTACTCGACCGTTTTTCACTAGCTTGTCGCCGACTACTATGACTCGTCACTTGCGATTTAGCCGTCGTCTGTCGTTGGGCAATCCCCACAATTCCGTAAAGAATAATGCCGACACCTACGATTGCAATCAGCCACTTACCTAACCCTTTAATCATTTGCCATTCTCCTCTATCTAACTTTATTTTCAATGTACAACATCGTTAGAGCGATTAGAAGTGACAGTATTGTTAGACCCATTCAAAAAAGTTGCTGGTCATCAACATGACTAGCAACTTTTAACACCGTTATTTAACTAATAGTACGTTGGCTTTAGCGTGGACACTGACGTATTGCGCCACTGACCCCATTAACATCCGTTCAATGGCGCCCTTCCCAGTGATCCCTAACATAATCAAATCAATATCATATTCTTCCGGAATTCGAATCGCAATTTCTTTGCGTGGCGAGGCCACCGTCATAATCGGCGTGATATTTTCTAACCCGTGGTTATGGGCATAGCGGACACTGGCTGCTAATTGTTCTTTCACGCGATCTTTTTCCATCGCAGTGACTTTTGCGTAGACGCTAGCATCGGGTGAAACAAACGTATTATTCGGGATAATATGGGCTACAAATAGTTCGGCTTGGTTTCGTTTAGCCACTTCCACCGCTTCAGTAAACGCCTTTTGTGATAATTCGGAGCCATCGACCCCCACTAGAATTCTTTGGTATCTTTCTGTCATTACTCATCATCCTTCCATTAATTGTGACGCAAGCGCTTAGTAAACAAACTCACATAACGCCCGCTAGTTACTGCCTACTTCTATTATAAAGAATTGCCTCGTTTGACCACAACTAATACGCCCACTTAATTAATTAAGCTAAAAGCGTTGACATTATCTAATCAACACCCTATACTAACTAAAGGAATTTCGCTATCATTTTGATTAGGACCTTTCCGAACTTTTGAGAAAGGAGATTTAACCATGACATTTGATAATAATGGTACTCAATACCGAGTATTACTTGATACGAACGAAAATTTATTTATCGTTTCCGGTTTAACAGCTGGACAAGAAGCAACCGGCGCAACGATTGAAGAAGCTTTACAGAAATTTGAATCCATTCTATAAAGAATAAGGAGCATTATATTCTATGAGCGAAGTATCGTATCCGTAGGCATTCACTAAGTTAAATTAGCGAATGCCTATTTTGTTGCACTTAACCATAAAAAAGACACGCACTTTTAGCAAGTACTCGCATGTCTTCTGATAACCGTAATACATAACTCACCGAGCACCGATAACAACCAGAACACCAAGCTGATCATCGTCAGCTCCCCTTTATGGTCAATTTAACGATTAATTATTTAATTGAATACCCTTTCACAAAAATTAAACCAAA
Organism: Latilactobacillus fuchuensis DSM 14340 = JCM 11249; assembly: GCF_000615805.1. GTDB lineage: Bacteria > Bacillota > Bacilli > Lactobacillales > Lactobacillaceae > Latilactobacillus > Latilactobacillus fuchuensis. Next base: position 6,729 of record NZ_BAMJ01000002.1, on the reverse strand, counting down.
ATAAAAACACCAGCATCAAGAATCCCTTGATACCGGTGTTTATTAGTGCCGCAGATGAGATTCGAACTCATGACCTACGGTTTAGAAGACCGTTGCTCTATCCAGCTGAGCTACTGCGACATTTTTTTAATAGATATTGCTGTCAGAAACTTGCACAACATGCTATATTATAAGCAATTGAAGGCACTGCTGTCAATTGAAATCCGTAGAATTGAGGTAAAAAAGATGAAATTAAATCAATTTGGACGTCTCACGATGCCGATTCCGGCACAAATCACGGAATTAAAGCGGATACAGCTTTTACCAGCTGATTTCGCCGATGATTCGCTATCAGCATTAGCAACCACTATTTTTAGCCGCTTCTTCCCAGAAGCCCATTCGAAAACCAGTCAACATGAAGTCCTCGGTCAGATTCAAGCCACGGCTAAACTCGACTTAGCTGCTTATTTGTCGAGTATCACAACGACTATTGATCAACGGACGTTTTATAACGTCGCACTCCAGTTATTGGGGTTTGAAGTTGAGCAAGATTTCAAGCTCAATCATCCCCGGCGTTTTATGGCCTCGGTCAAGATTCCTTACATCGATCAGCCCACTTTTAATCGTGACCAATTTCTTGAAGCCATTTATTTGTTATTAAACACCCGCAGTCAAACCGGTTTATTATTGATTGATCAACTCGCTAATCGCGGTTTTTTCACGGATTGGCAGGCCACCGATCAACCTAATTTCTTAATTTTCAATGGTAAAACCCAACCCGTTTTTGATACCCAAGCCTTCATTAAGGAAATCGTCTATGTCGAATCGTCACTTGATACCGATTTAGATGGTCATCGCGATCTATTGGAAACGACCATTTTTAGACCCGTTGAAACCAATCACGGCTTGAAAGTCCCCGCGTTATATACTGCCAGTCCTTATTACAAAGGCATCAATAATGTTGATCATGATTTACACAACGTCGATGGGCCAATTGACGCTAAGGAAACTAGTCAACCAACCTTAACCGCTTTAAAGACAACAGAGACGCGCAGTGATCTCCCAGCTGCCCGTCAAGTTAACGGCCAGACCGAAACCGCTGAGGTCACAGCAACGAGTGATAGTTCTTATTCACTCAACGATTACTTCCTTGCGCGCGGTTTTGCAACTATTTATGCGGGTGGCATTGGTACTCGTGGTTCAGATGGCGTCCGGACTTGTGGATCACCAGCAGAAACTGAATCAACAACGGCGATTATTGAATGGTTAGCTGGTAATCGGCGCGCCTTCACCAACCGGACCGACCAAATTGAAATTAAAGCTTGGTGGTGCAACCACAACGTCGCGATGACTGGTAAGTCCTACCTCGGGACGTTAGCAACCGCCGCGGCCACCACTGGCGTAGCGGGTTTAAAGACCATTATCTCTGAAGCAGCGATTTCGAGTTGGTACGATTATTATCGTGAAAATGGCTTGGTCGTCGCGCCCGTTGATTGTCAGGGTGAAGATGCTGACGTTTTAGCGAAACTCTGTCAAACCCGTCAAAAAGATGCAGCTGATTACGCCAAATCTGGGGCCTTTTTCCAACAACAGATGGCTGATTTACAACTTGGCCAAGACCGGATTACCGGTAACTACAACGCCTTTTGGGCTGAACGAAACTATCGCGACAACATCGAAAACGTGACTTGTGATGTCGTCATTGTCCACGGTTTAAACGATTGGAACGTTAAACCCCAAAATGCGGGCGCTTTGTGGGATGCTTTGCGCACCCGACCCGTTGAAAAGAAAGTCTTTTTACACCAAGGACCCCACGTCTACATGAACAATATCCAATCGATTGATTTCACCGATATGATGAACCTCTGGTTAACCAACCATCTATTGGACGTCGACAATCAAGCGGCCGCCATTTTACCGAACGTCGTCATTCAAGACAACGCGCAAGAAAGCACTTGGCAAACCCAAGAAGATTGGCTCAATCCTGATAATTCGCAAACCACTTATTATTTAAACAGTCCCGAAACGCTAAGTCTGACCCAACCGGCTAAAGCCCCCGTTGCAACCTTTATCGATGACGGCGTAGCCACTTTCAAGACCAGTCATCTCAGTGAACATGCTTGGCAAGACCAACTCTTGCAACCCCAATCAGCCTTTGCCAATAATCGTTTATTATTGCAATCACCCGCATTGACACAGGCCTACCGTTTGGATGGCCGTGTTCAATTCAATACTAAAGTCGCCGTTAACGCCAATCACGGCCTGCTGAGCGTCATGTTAGTCGATTTAGGGGTCTTTAGTCGTCTAAATCCTCAACCAACTGTCATAAGCGCTCAGGGCCAACAATTAGGCTATCGCTGGCAATTCGATGATTTAAAAGAATTTAAGCTCGGTGCTTTAAGCGATTATCAAGTGATCACCAAGGGCCACATCAATTTGCAAAATCGTCAAAACAGTTATCAAACTGAAACGGTCACACCCGGTGAATTCTATCCAATCACACTTGATTTACAACCCACCCATTATCATTTACTACCGGGTCACCAACTCGGATTAGTCGTGTACGCCACTGATATGGGGATGACTTTACGCGAAGAACAAGCCACACAATACCGAATCGATTTAAGCGCTAGTCGGTTAACGATTCCCAACCTCAATTAATCTGAATTCAAAAGGAGTTTTATTGTTATGTCCGTTACCTGTCGTCAAACCTTATCCATCAGCAACCATCGCGTGTTCGTCAACGATTTAAATGAACACGAAACCGTTTATGGTGGTCGTTTACTCGAATTATTAGATGGTTCAGCTTCGATTTCCGCTAGCCGGTTAGCCCGCGTTGAAACCGTGACTGCCAGTATCGATCAACTCAATTTCATCGCCCCTTTCAAGATGCAAGACTCACTGTGTATCGAAAGTTACGTTTCTGGCGCGGGGCACCGGTCAGTCGAAATTTTCACCAAAATTATCGGTGAACACCTCAAGACGGGTGAACGTTTCTTAGGATTGACCGCGTTTTTAACCTTCGTCACGATTGATAAAAACGTCGTGTTGCCTTCAATTGAGCCCCTCACAGCTGAAGAAAAATTCATCTGCCAAGCTACGCGCAACGTAAAGCGAACCGCTTGGCGACCTTCCAAACCCAAAAAGAGTTCAACGCGCAAATCAACCTTGAATATCCTTGGGATCATCAATTTTAACCATTAAAAAAGTCGGAGCATTATCCTTAACTCAGGATAACAATCCGACTTTTTGATTGTCTTATTTAATGGCCTTCTTATAAATAAAAAGTCCGGAACCAGTCATGGACACCATGATATTCAAACAATTGCGTATTATCACCGCTAGCCCAATAGCTAGCCACCATGATGACGAGGCCTAGCACAATTAGAATCAAACTCACTTTTAACCAATTCTCTTTTAATGACACTAACATCTATGCGACCTCCTTGTCACGTGCTTTAAATTTTGACAATAACCAGCGCGTTAAACTGACTGACCATTTCACTAAATAACAGCCAGAATACCAAGCTAGTCCAGCACACAATAACCCCACACCAAGCATTGCAATGCTCAACCCAAATTGCATCGATCCAATCAACCAGCCTTGGCGGACCCCCGCGATAATAGCTAAAAAGAAGCTAACCCCACCACCAACAATGCCACTAATCGCAAAAATCGCGGCTAACGCTGGTACTAACCAGATTAAGAAATAACCGACAGCGATTAGAAGAATGGCCGTCAATAGTAAACTGCCCCAGAGTGGTGATCCAAGAACGACTACCATGATGATTAGGGCTAACGTCATTGGGGCCGTTTTGCGTTGCCGAATGATTGGCCGTTCATCGCTCAACCGGGCCGCAATCTGGCGTGGTGATTCTAAACTCGCAATAATCGTCAATTCTGATTCGCCATCTTCTAAGCGATCATCAATTAATTCTTCATAGTAATCTAAGGTGTTGGCGGTATCTCTGACTTGCGCTTGCGCTAATTCTGTCGCTAACGCTTTTATAAACTGGATTTTATTCATCAAATCACTCCTTTGATATAATCATAAACTTGCATGACTTCTGGCCATTCTGCTAAAAATTGGGCAATTGCTTCTTGGCCAACCGGCGTTAAATGGAAATATTTCCGTAACCGACCGTTATGTTCAACACTGTAACTTTCGATTTGTTGCTGTTTTTCGAGTCGTTTTAAAATCGGATATAACGTTGAATCTGAAATTCCAATCACATTCGATGTGTCTTTAATAATTTGATAGCCATAGGAATCTTCGGTGCGTAGTGTTGCGAGAACACAAAATTCTAACAACCCTTTTTTCAATTGTGCATTCATGCCATCACCCTTTCAAAGCATAATACTATATTATACATAGTATTATGTCAAGTGCTATATTAATCCACAAAAAAACACGCTCAACCGACTTGGTTAAACGTGTTGCATTTTTGACTGATTAATCCCGATTACCAAAGATCTGGAGCATCGTGATGAATAAGTTGACGAAATCAAGGTATAACGTTAATGCACCCATGACAGCTAACCCAGAGATTGAGACTTCCCCAGTCGCACCGTATTGGCGATACATCAGCCTAACTTCTGATTATCCCACGCTGTTAAAATGATAAAGATAATCAACATTGCGTAAGATAAGAAATAGCTGACGGCGGCCGATGCCATGAAGAAATTAACTAAGCTGACAATAATCACGCCAATTAAGCCCATCATCGCATACTTACCAAAACCACTCAGGTTATTCTTAGTCATGCGGCCATAAACCGACATGGCGATAAAGACTAACGCACTGGAAATGAATGCTGAAGCAATACTCCCAATATTGTAAGCCAATAAAATAGCCGTGAACGTTAACCCGTTTAACGCGGCGTACGCGATAAACATGAACAACGATGCGGTTGGATTCTTAGTTGAACGCCGACTGATCTGAACGACCAACAACATTTCAACAATCATCAACCCCCAAACGAGCCATGAACTACCGCCGTATAAAACGGCCGCTGTTTGATTCTTAAAAACTGTGACAAGTAATACCGCAACGAGTGCCGAAATTCCGACACCGGCTGCCATCAAGCCATAAACGCGGCTAAAAAATTTAGCTTCGCTATCGACATTTACCATTCGTCTTTCCATCAATAGTCACCTCTTAAATATTTCTAACGAGTTGCAATCCCTCGATTAGCAATATTGTAACAAATAGACTGAAAAAGACAACCAAAATGCCTAAAAATTAATTATCTTTTGGACTTAAATTGCTCAAAAGTTCTTCATAAGCATATTCATACTTTTGAACATCACCAGCACCCATAAACACAACAACCGGTTGGTCAAAATCCAATAAGGGTGACATATTATCGACTTTCAAGACGCGACCACCCTTGGTGATTTTAGCGCCTAAATCAGCACTCGAAACTTTCCCGACTTTTTCACGAACTGAACCAAAAATATCCGTTAAGAAAACTTCGTCAGCTAAGTTTAAACTAGCTGCAAAATCGTCCATTAGGGCAATCGTCCGCGTAAACGTATGGGGTTGGAAAACCGCAATGATTTGTTTGTTAGGATATTTTTGACGAGCAGCATCTAGTGTGGCTTTGATTTCTGATGGATGATGCGCATAATCATCAATAATCGTCACATCCGCTACTTTCTTTTCAGTAAAGCGGCGTTTCACGCCTTTAAAATCGGCTAATTCACGTGCAACTTCTGTAGCGTCAATCTTTTCAAGGTGACTAACCGCAACGACGGCCAAACTGTTCAATACATTGTGTTCACCATAGAGTGGCACGTGATAATGGCCGATACTTTCATCGTGATAGTAGGCATCAAATTCAGACCCTTCAACGGTCCGTTGAATATGACGGGCTTGGAAATCATCGGTTTCTTTTGTGCCGTAATAATAAATGGGAACGTTCGCTTTCAATTTGCGTAATTCTGGATCATCACCCCAAGCGAAGATGCCTTTTTGAACCTTATAGGCTTCAGATTGGAACGCATCAAAAACGTCATCGATACCGGTATAGTAATCGGGATGATCAAAATCAATGTTAGTCATAATTAAATAATCAGGTGAATACGCCAAGAAATGACGACGATATTCATCGGCTTCAAAGGCAAAGAATTTAGCATCCTTAATCCCTTTCCCCGTACCATCACCCACTAAATAACTGGTTTGGGCCACGCCACTTAAAACATGTGCTAATAAACCACTGGTACTTGTCTTACCATGCGCACCGGCCACCCCGATACTCGTATAACCTTTTAATAATTCGCCTAAGAATTGGTGATAGCGAACCACTGGTAAGCCCATTTCAAGGGCGGTTTTAATTTCAATTTGGTCGTCTTGGAACGCATTGCCGGCAATGACGGTTAACCCATCATGTAAATTATCGGCGGAAAATGGCAAAATTTTAAGGTTTGCTTTTTCAAGTTCACGTTGTGTGAATGTATATTGATCGATATCTGAACCTTGAACTTTATAACCTAAATCGTTCAATACTAATGCTAATGCGCTCATTCCTGAGCCTTTAATCCCAACAAAATGGTAAACTGTGTCTTTTGTTATCATCTTTTTAAATATCCTCTTTTCAGAAAATCAATTGTCATTGTGTGTTAAAAAGTAATCCCTTTTAGTTTACCATATTGCATTCTAATCCTAAATGCTGTGCCTCTAAAAAATGCCCGTTTTTAAACTTTTTTTCACAAAATAAAACAGGAACAACCCGTTTTGGCGGATTATTC
>NZ_BAMJ01000003.1 GCF_000615805.1 Latilactobacillus fuchuensis DSM 14340 = JCM 11249 | reverse complement strand
CACCTAGGTCAAATCTTGCATTTTAAACCGCTATCTGTGACAATCAAAGTATCAAGCAATTCATGGAGGTTGTATTATGTTATTAGGAAGTCACGTTAGTATGAAAGGCAAACCGATGTTACTCGGTTCAGCCGAAGATGCCGCTCAATTTGGGGCCAATGCGTTTATGATTTATACGGGCGCTCCTCAGAATACCCGGCGGAAACCGATTGAAGAACTGAATATTGACGCTGCGAAAGCGTATATGACTGAACACCAATTGGGTCCAATCGTGGTGCATGCGCCCTATATCATTAATTTAGGCAACACGATTAAACCTGAGAACTTTAAGTTCGCCGTTGAATTCTTGCAACAAGAAGTTTTGCGAGCTGAAGCCGTTGGGGCAACTCAAATCGTCTTACATCCGGGCGCTCACGTTGGTGCAGGTGCTGACGCGGGTATTCAACAAATTATCAAAGGGTTAAACGAAGTACTCCGACCAGAGCAGACGACGCACATTGCGTTAGAAACGATGGCGGGTAAGGGGACCGAAGTCGGTCGGTCGTTTGACGAAATTGCCAAAATGATTGACGGTGTCACGTATAACGAAAAACTATCGGTGACGTTTGATACTTGTCACACCAATGATGCGGGCTACGATGTTAAACATAATTTTGATGCGGTGCTCAATCAATTTGATCAGATCATCGGTCTTGACCGCTTACAAGTCGTTCATTTAAACGATTCTAAAAATCCAATGGGTGCCCATAAAGACCGGCACGCTAATATTGGTTTTGGTGAAATTGGCTTTGACGCTTTAAATGCAATTTGTCACCATCCCCAATTAACCAACGTGCCTAAGATTCTTGAAACACCCTACGTTGGTGCGGATAAGAAACATAATTTTGCACCCTATGCTTATGAAATTGCAATGCTTAAAGCGGGTCAATTCGATCCAGATTTATTGACAACAATCGAAGCTAATGAAGGTCAGCTATGAAAACCGGCCGATTGATTACTTGGCTCAGTTTACTGGGATTTATCTTCCTCGCGAACGGCATAAAACCAGTCCAAGCCGCTGATACCTATAAGATTAACCAATACCAGACCCAGGTTAATGTCCAATCGGATGGGAGCGCGCAAGTCGAACAGCGGATTCGATTCAAGATTGAAGACGATATTAACGGGATTTACATCAATCAGGATTTAAGCACTAAAACTGGCAAAACAAAACAGCTCGAACAACCGCAAATTAGCGTCAATCAACAAGCGTTTACGGCCGGTGGCAATCAAGCGGGACAATACGAATTAACCAATGATCAACAGGTTTATCGTTTTAAACTCTATCAACCGGCGACCGATGGCGATACGTTAAACGTGGTTCTAAAATACCGTTTAACCAATTTAATCATTAATTATCGCGATACGGCCGAACTGAATTGGCGGGTGATTGGGACTGGTTGGGATAGCGATTTAGACAACGTCGCAATCACCATTCAACTGCCTAAAAAGTTGGCTAAAGATCAATTGAAATCATGGACACATGGTGATTTAGCCGGCCAGCAAGTTGTTGATGCAGCTAAAGGTCAGGTGAAAATCACGCTAGATAGCAACCCGGCCAATCAAATGTTGGAAAGTCATCTGATTTTCCCAACGAGTGTTACGGCGACTAATCCGAATCGGATTGATCAAAATAAACGGGCGGCGATTTTGAAAGCTGAAAAGGCCTTAGCCGAAAAAGCGAATCGACAACGCCAAATGCAACGTAAAATGGTTGTGATTCTTTCGGTGATACTGGTTGTGATTGCCCCAATTGGCATCTGGTTGATTGCGCGGCACGTCAAAAAGGCGTTACCGAAACAATCTTACAGTACCAATCATCCCGAGCATGTTTATGAATTGCCGGATGAAAACGGCCCCGCTGTCGTTCAATATTTATTGAATTATCCAGGAACTAAAGACACCAAAACCGATAGTTTATCAGCGACGATTTTAGATTTAGTTGCGCGACGACACTTAGCGATTAAAGAAGTTCCCGCAACGACGGGCCTGTTTCATAAAAATAAAGTGACCTATCAAATACAGTTGATTGATCAAACACAACTAACGCAATCAGAACAGTCACTCGTGCATTGGTTATTTGACATCATTGGTGATCAAGGCCAAGTCACGTTGGAACAAGTTGAGGCCTATCCTAAGAAACATAACCAAGAACGCTTTTTGAAAGCGTACAAAGCTTGGCAAACGGCTGTTCAAGAAGAAGCGGTCCAAACGGGTTGGCTACTGGCTAAAGCGCAATCAACGGTGACGTATGTCACGGGCTGGTTAGTCGTTAGTGTTGTTTTATTAGTGGCGAGCATTGGTGGTTCGTTAATTGGTTTGCTGTTACCTTGGACTATCCTTAGTAGCGTTATACTAGTTGGTTATTGTGCTTGGCAACTCAAACATCTGAAGCTCTGGTCGACAATTGGCGATCAAAAGCGCTATGAATGGTTAGGGTTCAAGCAAATGCTCAAGGATATTACGAGTCTTGATATGGCGGCGGTGACGGACGTCATTTTGTGGGACCGTTATCTCAGTTATGCGACTGCTTTTGGGGTGGCTGATCGCGTGATTAAAGCGTTAAAAGTCCAATTCAGTACTGAAGTCATTGCGACCATGCCACTTGGTTATTATTATGGTGGCTTCTATGGCGTCAATATGGGTCAGTCGTTCAATCAAGCCCTCGATCATAGTTTTAGTACGGCTTTCAGTGTTGCTAACGCTACTAGTGCCTCAGGTGGGTCCGGCGGGTTCTCCGGCGGATCATCAGGTGGCTTCGGTGGCGGTTCTGGCGGTGGCACATTCTAAATTGAGTAAGTGTGTTGAGTTGCGGGTAGCAACTGAGCATTAACAAAAATCACCAGTTATCTTGAACTTAAGATAATTGGTGATTTTAGGTTAAGCGGAGGTTGTTGCAACTCAAAAGCACGTTAAAAATAGAAGTGTCCACACCCACGGTTTGATTCTGAGCATTAGCCTAGTTTCGTGAATAAGTCCGGTCTATGGACTTGTTTATGGAACGTCGCTAAGCACGTTATCAATTGCCTATCAAGTTAAAAAAAGCTGATTATCCCGAATTGTCAGGATAATCAGCTTTTTTGGTGTGACTGCTTAAAAATTGGCGTGATGGTTAATCGGTCCGAAACGGTGACCAACGGCAATTGGATTAGCAATCGCCGTATGGACGAATTTTTTAGCGGTGCGGATGGCAGCTTCCACCGAAGCCCCTTTAGCGATTTCGGCACAGATACAAGCCGATAAAGAATCACCAGTCCCGTTAATATGGGTCGTTTGAATATAATCTTCGGTTAACCAGAACTGTTGACCATCCGCTAATTGGACGTAATCACTAATTATCGTTTGGTTTTCAGTGTGTTGGCCTTTAATTATGACGTTTTTAGCGCCCATCGCCATCAATTGATCGGCCGCTAATCGGTAATCGGCGGGGGTCTCAATCGTGAGATTGGTTAATTTTTGAGCTTCATAGAAGTTGGGTGTAATGACGGTCGCTAACGGGATTAATTGGGCTTTTAAAGTTTCAAACGCGGCATCTTCAAGTAATAGGGCACCGTGTTTCGTGACAATCACCGGATCTAGCACTAATGGTCCGAAATCATACTGTTTTAAGTTAGCGACGACCGTCTCAATAATCGCGGCATCGTCTAACATCCCAGTCTTACAAGCCCGAACTTTAAAATCATCCGCAATCGCTTGAAATTCAGTATCGATAAACGCATTCGGCAAAGAGTGACTGGCGTGAATCCCATATGAATTACCAGCCACACAGGCGGTTAAAACACTCATCCCATAAACATGACGAGCTAAAAAAGTATTTAAATCGGCTTGAGCACCGGCACTCCCGTCGGAATCGGAACCAGCGATGGTCATTACTTGGGGAAAATCATTTAGCATTAGCGCGACCTCTCTTTTTTTAACGACTTAAGGAACATACTTTAAAGTATAAGCGTTTATTGCTAAATCACAAACATTATTTAACCTAATTATGCTAGTTTCGGGTATACTAACGATATAGATTATAATAATTATTATCTGGAGGAAGTTATGGGACAACTATGCATTAAAGACGTCAGTTATAACGTTGATCAGCAACCGATTTTAAAGTCGCTTGATTTAACGGTAGCATCGGGCGAATACGTCACGCTGACGGGACCGTCCGGTAGTGGTAAAAGCACCTTATTGAAGTTAATCGCCAGTTTATTAACACCGACGAGTGGCACGATTCAAGTAGATAATCGTCAAATTGAGACTATCGCACCTAGCGAATATCGCAAGCGGGTTTCTTATTGTTTTCAACAGCCGACTTTATTTGGGGAAACAGTGGCTGATAACCTGAATTTTCCGTTCGAGATTCGCCAATTACCAGTTGACCATGATTTAATTTTAGAACGGTTACAGCAAGTTGGTTTGACCGCCCTTTATTTAACCAAGCAGGTGACCGCCCTTTCTGGCGGTGAAAAACAGCGTGTGGCTTTAATTCGCAATTTATTATTCAAACCGGAAGTTTTGTTACTCGATGAAGTCACGACTGGGTTAGACGCCGCTAATAAAGCGATTGTTGATCAATTAATCACTGATTATAACGAAATTGAAGGGGTGACCGTCATCAGTGTCACCCATGATCAACAAGAATTACAACGAAAGGGCCGCCAGTTAACCATGGTTGCTGGCCAATGGGCAACTACTCATGAATCTAGCCGTTAATCCGTTATCGTTAACTTTTGCAATTTCCTTAGTTTTTGTCGCGTTAATCATCAGCTTCCATGAAAAGATTGGTCTAGAAAAAGACCTTGTTTTCAGTGTCATTCGGGCCGTGATTCAATTAATCGTGGTTGGTTACTTATTAAAATTTATTTTTCACATCGATCACGTTTGGCTGACGTTAATCATGATGTTGATTATTATCGGTAACGCCGCGTTGAATGCGCGTAAAAGAGCGGCTGGGTTACGCAATGCGGGTTATATTTCGCTAATGGCCATTATGACGAGTACTGGGGTGACGTTGGGGCTACTTGTGTTATCTGGGGCGATTAAGTTTATGCCGGCGCAAATCATTCCAATTACGGGGATGATTGCTTCGAATTCGATGGTCGCGATTGGGCTCAGCTATCGGAGTATGTTGACCAGTTTTAAAGATCAACGCCAAGCCGTTTTAGAACGGTTAGCATTGGGGGCTACTTTGAAGCAAGCTTCGATTGCAATTGTCCGCAATAGTATTAAAACGGGGATGGCACCGACGATTGATTCGGCTAAAACCGTCGGATTAGTCAGTCTACCGGGGATGATGTCCGGTTTGATTTTTGCGGGGATTGATCCAGTCAAAGCAATTATGTACCAAATTTTAGTGACGTTTATGTTGTTATCGGCGACGAGTTTAGGTTCCGTGATTGCTTGTTACTTAGCCTACCATTCATTCTACAATCAGCAACAACAATTGATTGATATGACGACAAATAAAAAAGATTAGGCCAACGCCTAATCTTTTTTGCTTTTATTTTTGAACCAATAATAGAGACCAAAGGGGACTAAATTTTCAGTTCCTTTTCTAATCCGTTGAATATTTTCACGGTGTCGGTAGAAGAAGAAGAGTAAAACAATCACGGTAATCACTTCTAATAGCGGATCTTGATAATACGTAAAGGCAATGATGGTCACTAAGGTAATGCCTAGCATACTCGCGATACTGACCATACTCGTGATTAAAATCAAACTCACAAAAATGGCACTCGCAATTAGGAAGAAGGGTGGGTTATACGCGAGTAGAATCCCGGCACTTGTTGCGACCGCCTTGCCCCCCTTGAATTTAATAAAAATAGAGTAGGCGTGACCGAAGACCGCCGCCATCCCGACAATCAGAATTAACGAATGACTGTGTAAATTAAAGATGATTGGCAAGCTAGCGGCCAACGTCCCCTTTAAAATATCTAAACATAAGACGACTGTCCCGGCGATTGGGCCTAAAACCCGGTAGGAATTGGTGGTCCCAATATTATGACTGCCAGCATCGCGCGGATCTTTATGACAGAAAACCCGGCCAATAATCACCCCGGATGGAAAGGCACCGATTAAATAAGCTAAGATAAAGATAAGACCTAATTTCATATAAAAAACTCCTAATAAACCGATTTGTTTTATTCATTCTATCATTTTGACAAAGGAAAGTGAATATTGTATGTTAGAATAGATTGCTACGAACATACATTTGGATGTTTAATCAATTTGAAATTAGGGATTGTCAAATCACTAAAAGTTGTTGATAATATAACTTATCTGTTTATTTTTAAACGAAGGAGTCATTCTTGAATGCCAAAAAAACAAGATTATAACGATAGTTCGATTCAAGTCTTAGAAGGACTCGAAGCAGTTCGCAAACGACCTGGTATGTATATTGGGTCAACTGATGGTCGTGGCTTGCACCATTTGGTCTACGAAATCGTCGATAACGCGGTCGATGAAGCCTTAGCGGGGTTCGGTGCTGAAATCAACGTCACAATTGGCGCTGACAACAGTATCAGTGTCCGCGATCATGGTCGTGGGATGCCAACAGGGATGCATCAATCTGGGATTCCCACGATTGAAGTCATCTTAACTGTATTGCATGCCGGTGGTAAATTCACCCAGAATAGTTACAAAACTTCTGGGGGGCTTCATGGGGTTGGTGCGAGTGTCGTCAACGCCTTATCTGAATGGTTAACCGTCCGCGTTGTGCGCGATGGTCAAGCTTATGAAGAACGCTTTGAACAGGGTGGCCATCCAGTGGGTACCTTGCAAAAGGTCGGGAAAACCAAAGAAACCGATGGCACGTTAATTAGTTTTAAACCCGATGCTACCATTTTCCAATCAATCACCTATAATTATAATACGTTAGCGGAACGATTACGGGAATCAGCCTTTTTATTAAAAGACGTTAAAATCACGTTAACTGATTTACGGGTTGATCCGGCCAAAGAAGAGATTTTCCATTATCCGGAAGGCATTCAATCATTCGTCGATTATCTGAATGAAGACAAAGATACGATTGGCAATAAGCTATACTTTGAAGGCACTAAAGAAGACATCGAAGTTGAATTTGCCGGTCAATATAACGACGGCTATTCTGAAAACATCATGTCCTTTGTCAATAACGTCCGCACTAGTGATGGTGGGACCCATGAAGCCGGGATGAAGGCTGGTTTAACGAAAGCGTTTAATGATTATGCGCGCAAAGTTAATCTGCTGAAAGAACGGGATAAGAACATGGAAGGTTCCGACGTTCGTGAAGGGTTGAGTGCCATCCTGTCCGTCCGGATTCCGGAAGAATTATTACAATTCGAAGGCCAAACTAAAGGAAAACTGGGCTCACCACAAGCACGAACGGCCGTTGATAGCTTGATTTATGAACAAATGAGCTTTTTCTTGTTAGAAAACGGCGAATTTGCGCAAGCCTTGGTCCGTAAATCGTTAAAAGCCCGCGAAGCGCGTGAAGCGGCTCGTAAAGCGCGTGAACAAAGTCGGAACGGTAAGAAGAAGAAAGCTTCCGATGGGTTATTATCGGGTAAGTTAACCCCAGCACAATCTAAAAACGCGGCTAAAAATGAACTCTATTTAGTCGAAGGGGATTCTGCCGGTGGTTCTGCCAAACAAGGCCGGGATCGGAAGTTTCAAGCAATCCTACCGTTACGGGGGAAAGTTTTAAATACCCAAAAAGCGAAGTTACCAGAAATTCTCAAGAACGCCGAAATCAATACGATGATTTATACGATTGGGGCCGGTGTTGGCGCTGAATTCAAAGTTGAAGATAGTAATTACGATAAAATTATTATTATGACCGATGCCGATACCGATGGTGCGCATATTCAAATTCTATTGTTGACCTTCTTCTATCGCTATATGCGGCCTTTAATTGAAGCCGGTAAAGTTTACATTGCCCTCCCCCCTCTGTACAAGTTACAAAAAGGGGCCGGTGCTAAAACCAAGATTGAATATGCTTGGACCGATGAAGAACTTGATAAATTAACCAAGGGTATGGGTAAAGGTTATAGTTTACAACGTTTCAAAGGGTTAGGTGAAATGAACGCCGACCAGTTATGGGACACAACGATGGATCCGGCGACTCGGACGTTAATTCGAGTGCGGATTGATGATGCGTCCTTAGCTGAACGACGAGTGACCACGTTGATGGGGGATAAGGTTGAACCACGGCGGAAATGGATTGAAGAAAACGTCAAATTTACATTAACCGAAGATGGTAGTATTTTAGAGAATACTAACACCCCAGCAGCGACACCAACTGAACCAACTAATATTGATTTGTTTGAACAATTAGACGAATAGAAAAGTGAGTGAATAATTTGGCTAATGACACACAAAAAATTCAAGAATTAACGCTTGAAGAAGTAATGGGCGACCGTTTTGGCCGTTATTCAAAATACATCATTCAAGAACGGGCTTTACCCGATATTCGCGATGGTTTAAAACCCGTTCAACGCCGGATTTTATACGCGATGTCGATTGACGGCAATACGTATGACAAAGGCTTTAGAAAATCCGCTAAATCGGTCGGGAACGTCATGGGTAATTTTCATCCGCATGGTGATAGCTCGATTTATGAAGCGATGGTCCGCTTAAGTCAAAACTGGAAGTTACGCGAACCATTGATTGAAATGCATGGTAATAATGGTTCAATGGATGGCGATCCACCAGCAGCGATGCGGTATACCGAAGCGCGGTTAAGCAAGATTGCGAGTGAGATGTTGAAGGATATCGACAAAAAAACTGTCGATTTTGTTTTAAACTTTGATGACACCGCTGAAGAACCAACCGTTTTACCAGCCCGTTTCCCGAACTTATTGGTTAACGGTGCGACCGGGATTTCAGCCGGTTATGCGACGGAAATTCCACCACATAACTTGGGTGAAGTCACGGATGCACTCCTTTACTTAATCGATCATCCAAACGCTGACTTAACCAAGATGATGACCTTCGTTAAGGGCCCTGATTTTCCCACTGGCGGGATTATTCAAGGGGTTGATGGGATTCGCAAGGCTTACGAAACCGGCCGTGGTCGGATTGCGGTTCGTTCTAAAACCGCGATTCAACAATTACGCGGTAACCGGGAACAAATCGTCATTAGCGAAATTCCGTATGAAGTTAATAAAGCGCAAATGGTTAAGAAGATTGACGAACTCCGTGTACTTAAAAAAGTCGACGGTATTTCTGAAGTCCGGGATGAAAGTGATCGAATGGGGCTTTCCGTCGTCATTGAACTTAAGAAACAAGCGGATAGCCAAGGGATTTTGAATTATCTCTTCAAGAATACTGATTTACAAATCACATATAACTTTAACATGGTCGCTATTTCACAGATGCAACCTAAGCAAGTCGGGTTATTGGAGATTCTACACGCCTATTTGGATCATCAAGAAGACGTCGTTACCCGCCGAACGAAGTATAGTTTGCAAAAAGCCTTGGATCGGCAACACATCGTTGCTGGTTTAATCAAAGCTTTGTCGATTTTGGATCAAGTGATTGCGGCGATTCGGAGCAGTAAAAATAAAAAAGACGCCAAAGATCATTTGGTGGCCCAGTTTGATTTTTCTGAAGCCCAAGCCGAAGCGATTGTTTCCTTACAACTGTATCGATTAACCAATACCGACGTCACGGCACTTGAGGCCGAATCGGCTGATTTAACTGCAGCCATTGAATCCTATCACGCGATTTTAAGTGATCCAAAGGCGTTAGCTCGAGTTGTTAAGACTGAATTGCGCTCAGTGGTTAAGGCCTATCGTAACGATCGACTAACAGCCATTGAAGCTGAAATTGAAACGCTTGAAATTGATACGAGCGTCACCGTTATTGATGAAACCGTCATGGTCTCAATCAGTCATGATGGCTATCTTAAACGGAGTAGTTTACGCTCGTATCAAGCTTCGGATGGGAATAGTGGTTTGAAAGACGGCGACTTTGCTATTTTACAAAAGCCACTCCAAACCCTAGATCAATTGATGCTCTTTACCAACTATGGTCATTTAATCCAACGGCCCGTTCACGAAATTGCGGACTTGAAATGGAAAGACATGGGTGAACATATTTCGCAATCAATCGGTTTAGCGGCTGATGAAGCGATTATTGCCGCCTTTGCTTTTGACCAAAACGAACATGCGGGTCATTTCGTCATTGGCTCGACCGATGGGTACATTAAACAAACCGAATTTGCTGATTTGTTACCGAGTCGGACGTATCGTTCTAAAGCCCAAGATTGTATCAAGTTACACGCGGACGCTAAAGTCACGAACGTTTATTGGGTGGCTGCCAACGATGAGTCTCAGACGGCCGTCTTTAGTGCGAGCTACCATGGTTATGGCTTGAGCTTTGAATTGGCTGAAGTCTCCGTATCGGGAGCTAAAGCTAGCGGTGTTAAACTGATGGATCTTAAACCAGATGATTTCGTTGCTAACTTTACGTTATTCAATCCAGACCGTAAACAAGCCTCAGTTGCGATTTTAACGCAACGTGGTGCCTTCAAACGGATGATGCTGAGTGAAGTTACCTTAACTAGTCGCGCGCGTCGTGGCGTGCTGATATTGCGTGAATTGAAACGCGATCCACACCGAGTGGTAGCGATGAGTCTGGTTACACCGGGAGCTGAATTGTTAATTCAAACTGATCAACAGTTAATCACGATTAATCCGCAGACGCATGTCACAGGTGATCGTTATTCTAACGGGAGCTTTATTTTTGATATTGATGAAGTCGGAACACCTGAATTTATTTTGACGGTTATGCCGGAAACGAATGATCAAGATTAAGCACGATTGAAAAAAGCCATCCTTGTCGGGTGGCTTTTTTCTGTTATATAAAAATACCGTATAAATCGAAACTGTATCATAACAGATAACTATATTTTGCACAATCTAATTTCAGGACAAGCGCGATTGTCCTTTCACTAAAAGGTTGATACATTAGTGTTCTAGTCCGAAGACGATGCCTATAAAATTTTATAAAAGAAAGGGCTTGCAAAAACTTTGTGACGTGTTATACTATATTTGTAAAAACTGTTATAAACGAATTCAATTAACGGAGGCAATCCTAATGGCAAAAACTGAAGAAATCAATTTAAAAGAATTTTGGGATGGATTTAACAAAGGCGACTGGCAAGAAGAAATCGACATTCGCGACTTTATCCAACATAACTATACCCAATATGAAGGGGACGAAAGTTTCTTAGCGGGTCCAACTGATGCAACAACAACATTGAATGACCAATTAATGGACTTGAAGAAAAAAGAACGTGAAGCTGGTGGCGTTTTAGATGCTGACAACGACATTCCTGCAACGGTTATTTCACATGGCCCTGGTTATTTAAACAAAGATCTTGAAAAGATTGTTGGTTTACAAACTGATGCACCACTTAAACGTGCGTTCATGCCATTTGGTGGGATTCGGATGGCCGAAGATGCGCTCGAAGCATACGGCTACAAAGTTGATCCAACACAACACAAGATTTTTACTGAATACCGTAAAACTCATAACCAAGGGGTTTTCGATGCTTACACACCTGATATGCGTAAAGCACGTCATTTTAAAATTATCACTGGTCTTCCTGATGCTTATGCTCGTGGCCGGATTATTCCTGATTTACCACGGATTGCTGTTTACGGGATTGATCGCTTAGCTGCTGAAAAATTCAGCGATTTTGATAATATTGGCGACGGCGAAATGACCGATGATGTGATTCAATTACGTGAAGAAATCAATGAACAATATCGTGCGTTACAAGATATGAAGAAGATGGCTGCTAGCTACGGTTTTGATATTTCTAAACCAGCGCAAAATGCACAAGAAGCCATCCAATGGATTTACTTTGGTTACTTAGCAGCTATCAAGACTCAAAATGGTGCTGCTATGTCAGTTGGCCGGATTGATACGACGATGGATATCTTCATCCAACGTGATTTAGATCGCGGTTTGATTACTGAAGAACAAGCGCAAGAAATGGTTGATCATTTCGTTATGAAATTACGGATGGTTCGCTTTATCAGAACTGAAGATTACAATTCATTATTCTCAGGTGATCCAATTTGGGCAACCTTATCAATGTGTGGGATTGGGATGGATGGTCGTCACCACGTCACTAAGACTGCTTTCCGTGTTTTGAAGACCCTTGAAAACATGGGCGCTGCACCAGAACCAAACATCACGTTACTTTGGTCAGATCGCTTACCAGAAGGTTTCAAACGTTATGCCACTGAAGTCTCAATCAAGAGCTCAACGATTCAATATGAAAATGACGACTTAATGCGTAACCAATGGGGTACTGATTATTACGGGATTGCTTGTTGTGTTTCTGCACAACCAATTGCAACCGGTGTTCAATACTTCGGCGCTCGTGCTAACTTGGCTAAAACAATTCTATACGCCATCAATGGTGGGGTTGATGAATTAGCTAAGAAACAAGTTGGCCCAGCTTACGAACCAATTTCAAGTGACATTATTGATTACAAAGAATTCATGGGTAAATACGATAAGATGTTAGATTGGTTAGCTGATATCTATGTCAATACTTTAAATACAATTCACTACATGCATGACAAATACTATTATGAATCAGCACAACTTGCTTTGAAGAATAGTCGTTTAGATCGCACATTTGCGACTGGGATTTCTGGCTTATCACACGCCGTTGATTCAATCTCAGCAATTAAATATGGTCAAGTTAAAGTCATTCGTGACGAAGATGGCATGGCGATTGATTTCGAAGCACAAAACCCTGACTACCCACGTTATGGTAACAATGATGATCGTGCTGATGATATCGCTAAATGGTTAGTGAAGACATTCTACAACAAGATGAACACACATCATTTATATCGTGGTTCTAAATTATCAACTTCTGTCTTGACAATTACGTCAAACGTTGTCTATGGTAAGAATACCGGGACAACACCTAATGGCCGTCAAGCTGGCGAACCATTCTCACCTGGTGCTAACCCTGCATACGGTGCTGAAAAGAACGGGGCTTTGGCATCATTATTATCAACTGCCAAGATTCCTTATCGTTACGCAACTGATGGGATTTCAAATACATTCGGTGTGACACCTAACACATTAGGTCATGATGACAACGCGCGTAAAGATGCTTTGGTCAACATGGTTGATGGTTATATGACGAACCAAGGGATGCATTTGAACATCAACGTCTTCAATAAACAAACATTGATGGACGCTCAAAAACATCCAGAAGAATACCCAACATTAACGGTTCGGGTTTCTGGCTACTGTGTCTACTTCGCTGATTTAACGAAGGAACAACAAGACGATGTCATTTCAAGAACTTTCTTTGATGAAATGTAAAGATTAATACGGGCAGGGGGATAAGCGCCATGCTTATCCCCCTTTCTTGTAAAGCGGCCAATTACGATTGACCGTTTTACTAGGAAGTGTGCTTTATTTAAGAGGTGGAAGAGATGAATATTAAATTTACAACTAACTTATCAACTGAAACAGCAACACCAACGGAAGTCGTCCCAGTTAAGGACCCAGTAGGCTACGTGCATTCAATCGAAACATTCGGTTCAGTCGATGGGCCTGGGATTCGATTTGTCGCGTTCTTACAAGGCTGTCGGATGCGTTGCGAATTCTGTCATAACCCCGATACTTGGAATATCGGCACTGGCGATCCATACACGGCCGATGAATTAATTGCCAAGGCTTTAGACTATAGAGCCTTCTGGGGTAAAGAGGGCGGCATCACTTGTAGTGGTGGTGAATCACTCATTCAAATCGATTTTTTAATTGATTTATTCAAGAAATGTAAAGAACAGGGGATTAATACTTGTTTGGATACCTGTGGCCAACCGTTCACGTATAAAGAACCGTTCTTCAGTAAATTCAAAGAACTCATGAAATACACTGACCTTTCGATGGTCGATATTAAACACATCGATCCCGTTGAACACAAAAAATTAACGGGTTTTTCAAACGAACGCATTTTAGAAATGATTGAATACATGTCTAATCATGGTCACCATATGTGGATTCGCCACGTCTTAATTCCAGAACGGACCGATTACGATGTCTATTTGAAGAAATTGGGCGACTATATTCAAACGTTGCATTATGTGGATCGGGTTGAAGTTTTGCCATACCATACGATGGGGATTGTTAAGTATGAAAAGATGGGAATTAATTATCCGCTTAAAGGCATCGAACCCCCAACGCACGATCGCGTCGTCAATGCTGAACAATTATTGCACACCGCTGACTACCACAAATAAAGCGGCGACATAAGCTAAATTTAAACGAATAATAAGAAAGAGCGCAAAAAGGTTGCTCTTTCTTTATTTTTTTATTATTATAATGATAAGTGATTCTAAAAATAACTTAGGAATGAGGATTGAACATGAAAACAAAGCAAGAAAATATTTTTTCCTCCAAGACTTTAACGTATTTTTTGCAATTAGCAGAAACGATGAACTACACGCAAGCTGCACAATTACTGGGAATTACGCAACCCGCATTAACCCAACAAATTAAGAAATTAGAACGGACGGTTGGTGCACCACTCTTTTATTCTGTGGGTAAAAAACTCCATATTTCAGATGCTGGCCGAACGATGTTAGAAGCCACCCATCAAATTTACGATTTATTAAACACCGCAACTGATGAAATTCAAAGTGCGACCAGTGCGACACAAGGTAAAATCCACATCGGCGTTTTGGCTCGATGGAAGTTAGCGTGATTGAACAATTTTTAATTCAATATTACCAACAATTTACGGATATTGAAGTTAGTTTACACCTGTTAACTCGGAAAGAAATCTGGGATCGTCTTGAAAATAATAAAATCGATCTCGCGATTATGTATTTACCAGATGACAGTATTAAAAATTGGAAACCGTATAAATCTAAGAAGATTGCCGAAGAAAGTTTAGTCTTTTTAAGCCATAATCCAAGTCTTAAGAAACGTAAGAAGATTCATTTTAAAGATACGTTAGACCAAAAATGGGTGACTTATCCAGATGAATATTATTTACACCAGTTCATCAACGAAGCTTATAAAAACCAAATGGTTGACCGTCCGGTTAGTGCAGCCCAATTTACGTCACCGTTTGAATTATTACGTTTTGCCGAAGCGACTGATTTAAGTACGGCTTTGCCAACTAGTTTCTTTGAAGCCCATAATCTTGGGGTGACGGCGCACGCTGTTCAGTTTGATCCCGCTATTCAATTCGAATTGGCCTTTGTTTTCCGTAAAGAAAAAGAAGCGATTCCAAGAATTGATAACTTCTTCCGTGAATTCGATCAATATCTTGCTGAAAAAGATTATTTAACTCGGATTAAAGAACAAAACCGCCAGATTATCTAATCTTTTCTGGTATAATAGATGATGTAATTTTGATAAAGAAGGGTCTGTATATTAATGAGTAAAGAATTAGTTTTTGGACACCAAAATCCCGATACGGATGCAATCGTTGCTGCAATGGCTTTTGCATACCTACAACAACAATTAGGGCACGATGTTGAAGCCGTTGCGTTAGGCGAACCTAACGAAGAAACCAGCTTTGCATTACGCCATTTTGCTGCTAGCACACCACGGATTATCAAGACGGCGGCAAATGAAGTTGATAGCGTGATGTTAGTTGATCATAATGAAGCTCAACAAAGTGTAGCGGATATTAAAGATTTAACCGTCACACACGTCGTTGATCATCATCGGATTGCGAACTTCGAAACGATTAGCCCGTTATTCTACCGTTCTGAACCAGTCGGTTGTACCAGCACCATCATGTTGAAATTATTCAACGAATATAAAATTGAAATTCCAGCTCAATTAGCGGGTCTCATGTTGAGTGCCATCATTTCTGATACATTATTAATGAAATCACCAACCACAACTGATGACGATAAGATTGCCATCAAGACACTTGCTGAAATCGCCGACGTTGACTTTGAATCATACGGCTTAGAAATGCTTAAAGCTGGGACTAACTTAGCTGATAAGAGCGAAGCTGAATTAATTGAAGCAGATGCTAAAACATTTGAAATGGCTGGCAAAAAAGTGCGGATTGACCAAGTGAATACGGTTGATATTGACGCAGTCTTTGCACGTCAAGCTGCCTTTGAAGCGGCAATCGAAGCTGATAACCAAGCCAATGGTTACGACTTATTCGTTTTATTAATCACTGACATCTTAAATAGTAACTCAGAAGCATTGGTCATCGGCGAACCCGTAGCCGCTTTTGAAAAGGCGTTTAACGTTACTTTAAACAATCATCGCGCACAATTAGACGGTGTGGTTTCACGTAAGAAACAAGTTGTCCCACAATTAACTGAAGCTTTTAAGGCGTAATTGACGCTAAATAAAATCTCTGCGGAGGTTTTATTTTTTTACGTATATTATTAATTAATAATCATTCTAATCTAGTTGAAAACATGCTATACTGATGTTAATCAAACAAGTGATATGAAAGGTCTGATTACTGATGAAACATACATTGAAATTCTCACTCACACTACTGATTGGGTTCATGGCTCTGATTACTGCATTTCTGTTCAAACAACCATTATGGGCGCAAATCATCGTTACGATGGCCGGCAGCCTGGTGGCGTTAAGCATGATGATTGAAATGGTTAAAACCTTGAAATCCGGAAAATACGGGATTGATTTATTAGCGATTACCGCCATCATCGCAACCTTAGCTGTCGGTGAATACTGGGCGGCACTGATGGTGTTGGTCATGCTAACGGGCGGAGATTCGCTTGAAGATTACGCTGCACATAAGGCCGGCCGGGAATTAAAAGCGTTATTGGATAATTCGCCTCAGACGGCCCATTTAATCGAAGCGGCTGGTCTGAGAGACGTCTCTGTCGATCAATTGCAGATTCATGACCAAGTCCTGATTAAACCAGGCGAATTGGTCCCAGTTGATGGGCATATTCTGGATGGCCAGTCGCTATTCGATGAATCCTCATTAACGGGTGAATCTCAGCCGGTTGAAAAGGCACCGCAAGATGAATTGATGTCCGGTTCAGTCAACGGCGACACCTCAATTACGATGCAAGTTGATCAGTTAGCGGCGGACAGTCAATACCAGGCGATTGTTAAATTGGTTGAAGCTTCGGCCAATCAACCCGCGAAATTCGTGCGGATGGCCGATCGCTACGCCGTGCCATTTACATTAGTCGCTTACATTATTGCGGGGATTGCTTGGTGGGTTTCTAAAGACCCGGTGCGTTTTGCTGAAGTACTCGTTGTAGCGTCACCGTGTCCCTTAATTTTAGCGGCACCGATTGCTTTGATTTCAGGCATGAGTCGGGCGAGCCGGAACGGGATTATCATTAAAAACGGTACCACGATTGAAAAATTAGCCGGCGCTAAAGCAATTGCCTTCGATAAAACGGGGACCATTACAAACGGCCAATTAACACTCGATCAAGTCGTGCCCCAAAATGGCTTTACTGAAGCTTCGTTATTGCAATTAGCGGCTAGTGCTGAACAAGAATCCAGCCACATTCTAGCGCGGTCATTAGTAGCCGCTAGTGACGCAGCTACTAGATTGCCGTTAACTGATTTACAAGAGGTGACCGGGGCAGGGGTGATTGCAACCTTTGCAGCGACTCAACAAACGGTTAAAGTGGGTAAACTTAATTTTGTCGCACCAGAGCAACCAACAGCAACACTAAAGCAAACCGCTGTTCACGTAGCCGTTAACGACCAATATGCGGGTTATATCACGTTTATCGATCACTTGCGGGCAGAAGCACCCAAGACGATTCAAGAATTACAAACCTTGGGCTTCCAGCAATTGACCATGCTAACGGGGGATCAACAAGCAACTGCGGATCAAATTGCCCAACAAGTTGGCATTACGGATGTTCACGCTGGTTGTCTACCAATTGATAAAATTCATTTGCTTGAGCAGACTGCACCAGATAACCGTCCGATTGTGATGGTTGGCGACGGGGTTAACGATGCGCCATCATTGGCAACTGCTGATGTCGGGATTGCAATGGGCGCACACGGTGCAACCGCTGCGAGTGAATCAGCCGATGTCGTCATATTAAAAGATGATTTAAACCGAGTTAGTCGCGCCGTTCAGATTGCTCGGGATACAATGAGTATTGCCCGGCAATCGGTCTTAATTGGGATTGCCATCTGTGTGATCTTGATGTTGATCGCCAGTACTGGGGTTGTGCCCGCCTTAATCGGGGCGATGTTCCAAGAAGTCGTCGATACAGTTTCAATTTTATATTCACTGAAGGCTCGTAAAGACCGGCCATTACTCAAATAATAGGCAAATAAAAACCGTCACCTGATTTTAGATGACGGTTTTTTTGATGTTATGATTTAGCAGCTTGTTGATCAAATGCCATATCTTTTGGTAAATAAATCGTCGGTAACATGGCGAATAACACGCACGCGACAATCCCGGTCAGAATGAAGGTCACGATAAAACTACCACCATTAATCACGAGCGAATAATACCACGGATTCATTCCTTTGGGTGCATAAGAGCCCCAGTAAACCACACCGGCAATAAAATGACAGAAGTATTTAGCAAAATTGGCAATTAAAGCCGCCGACCACAATAAAGTTAACGTTTTAACCTTTCGATGTTGTCGAATACTGGTTTGAACTTGGTGCTGGCATAAGCCAGCTAAGCCAACCACGATAAAGGCGACCGTAAATTCAAAAAGCCCTTGCCAGACATTTAAAACACTACCACTACTGAGACCACGCAAAATTAAATCTAACGTGCCCCAAATGAATGCAGCAATCATGCCTGGTACGGCGCCACGCCGAAGACTATAAATGACGATGGGAATAATCCCGAAGGAAACTTCAATCGCAGATGGCCCGACTGTGTGCGGAATATATTCCAAAGCAACCGCAAAGGCCGCTAGAATTGCTCCTTCAATTTGAATCAATAAACGCTGATGACGCATAGAAAAACCCCTTTTCTGTTCAACCAACACAAAAAAGGAGTTGTTATATTCAACTCCATCACAATTCCTACGCTTGTCTTAACAAACAGGTTCGAAGGGTCTGATCATTATCACTCTCAGCCAATGGCTCCCCTTTGTGATGGTTAATATTTAATTTTAAGAACGTTTTCAGTATACCTGAATCAGCACTCATGTCAAGTAATCGATTTCAATCATTCCATTTTATCCATCGCTGCGCGTTGTTCATCGTCGACAACGTGCGTGTATAAATGGGTGGCTTGGGTCGTTGTTTGGCCTAATTGGGTCGCGACAATTGTCTCACTGTGGGTAGCGGCCATTAAATCGGTTGCTAACGTATGGCGGAATTTATGCGGCGTTAAACGGACCCCGAAGGCTTCAGAATATTTCGCGACTAATTTCTCAATGGCGTAATTACTCATCCGTTTCGCTTGACCACGGTATTTCGCTACGAATAACGCGTGTTCATTGGCGGTTGTTGCATAACGTGTCTGGCGGATTTGAACGTATTCTTCTAGGTAGGGTTGGCCCCATGGTGCAATTGGGACCGTATCCTGTTGGCCGCCTTTACGAATAACGGTCACGGTCAATTGTTCTAATTTCAAGTCCGCTAAATTGGCTTGTGCTAATTCTGATAACCGAATGCCCGTGGTTAGCGCTAAGACGCAGATCGCCACGTCCCGTTCACAATTTTGTTGATAGGAGGCCAACTGCCGATTCGATAGTTGTTTCGGATAAGTCATCTGCATAAAATCAATAAATGCGTGTTTCTTATCACCAGTTAATAATTTTTGACCGATGTGCCGTGAACGGGTCGCCATGGTTTCAGATGATTTGAGTAGTTTAACCTTCTTCATCACGTTACGATAGAAATAAGGCTCACCATCGGCTTGTTCTGCTTCAATCGTTAAAAAGTACCAGAGTGCATTTAAAGCGTTAATTGAGCGGTTAACGGCCTGAAAAGAGAGCTTGTGGTGATTCGTTTTGCGTTTGTTCATCAAATAGATCTTATAGAGTTCAATATCTTCTAATTTCATCTTCTCAAGCGCGGTGAGGGGGATCAACCTCGGTTCAGCAACCATTACGATCTGTTCGTCAATCAGCCAAGAGAAGAAGCGTACGTATTCTTGCAAGTATTGGTAAAGCGTCGCCGAGGAATAGGCGTTAGCCTGTCGATTGATATAAAATTTACGAACGTAATCGGGCAAGCTAGTTAAACGTTGTTCACATAATTCTAGATAGCGTAATTGATCCATGATTAAAACTCCTTAGAAACCGAATAACTTAATTTTAGCAAAGAAAAGGTGAAAATACCACAAGTGTTGTTAAAACCATAATTTTAACAACACTTGTTTAATCTTAAAATAGCACCCCCAACTTTATCAGGTTGAAATTGGCGGTTTGCAATCGACTGCTGATTATAGATAAATACCGGTATATCAACCTTTTGCCACGTAATCTAGGTGTTTTACCCGATAAATAGCTGTAATTTAGCTAAAATCAACTTAATGAGCATCTAAATGAGCTGAATATCGGTTTAAAATCACTAATTCACGGTATTTTCAGGCTAATTTAATGGTTTTTAAAGTTCATGCTAACGAATCCAACTCAACGGTTGATCAACTGGCTGACTATGGTAGTCGAGTCTCAAGGCTGAATCACGACAAGCAGTCATGCAACAATTCAGAATTGAACTGAAAACGCAATTGGGTTAACGAATTATCGGTCACTAAATTGATTAAGTCAATCTAGTGGTTTAAAGTAAGTGCATTAAACAGACTAAATCGATTAAAGAAGCCTCTCTTGATGATTAATATACAACTTCGTATAATATATATTATGTAAACTAGAATAGATTAATCTTTTTAAGGCTTGAAATCGGTGCTCACCTACCTACTTTTTTTTGTCTTTAATCTACAAAAAAGTTATTCTGAATGTCGGTCATTTCAGAATAACTTTTTGATAATCCGTTTAAACAAAGCCACCAAAGGCATCATCTAGATTGATTGGGTTGTGCTTGGTGACAATCGTTTCTTTATTGACGAAGGTTTCAATCCCGAAACGGCCTAATTCACGGCCATAACCTGAATTTTTAACGCCCCCAAACGGTAATTCTGGTAAAGTACCCCCGAAGCTATTAACAAATACCGAACCAGTCTCTAATTGACTGGCGACCTCAGTGGCGTGTTCAGGCGAACCCCCAAACACAACACCACTTAAACCGTAATGTGAATCATTAGCTAAGCGAATTGCGGCGGCTTCGTCTGGTACTCGATAGATCTGACCAACCGGACCAAAGAACTCTTGATAGAATGCTGGGTTTTCTTTGGTAATATTCGTCAAGATGACTGGTTCAAACAATGCGGCCGGTTTGTTTTGTGCCAGACTACCAAAAGCCAAAGTTGCACCATTTTCGACTGCAGCGCGTACTTGCTGTGCTAAGTTTTGTTTTGCTTTTGAAGAACTTAAGGGCGCTAACGTCGTGGTGCTTAACATTGGATCGCCTAGTTTAACGGCTGCAAAAGCTTCTTTTAACATCGCTAACATTTGCTCATAATTCTTTTCGGTAACGATAAACCGTTTAGAAGAAGTACAGACTTGGCCGGCGTTAAATAGACGAGCCCCACTAATAATTTTTTTAATCTCTGATAAATTGGCATCATCTAAGACGATAAAGGGATCACTCCCCCCTAGTTCTAGGGAACTTTGTTTCATATTTTTGCCAGCTTCAGCAGCGACTAGTTGGCCCGCGCGTTCAGAACCCGTTAAAGCGACGCCTTGGACCCGCTTATCCGCAATAATCTGGTTAACTTGATCATAAGTAATGTACAAGTTAGCGAAAGCCCCCTCAGGCACCCCCGCCGCGATCACAATCTTTTCAAAGGCTTCAGCGGCCATGGGACAGTTACTGGCGTGTTTTAAAAGCATTGGATTACCTACCATGAAGTTAGGGGCAAAAACACGCATGATTTGATAGTATGGAAAATTCCATGGTTCCACCATCATCAAGATTCCGGTTGGTCTAGAAATAACTTGCGCTGTGCCAATTGAAGATTTAATGTGTTCGGGTTTCAAAAAATCAGCGCGTGTTCAGCATAATACCGGGCAATCGAGATACAAAGTGCCACTTCACCCTGGCTTCAACGAACCGTTTGCCCATTTCCACTGTTAAAATTTTAGCTAGTGCATCACTTTGAGCGGCCATTAAATCAGCCACTTTATTTAACACTGGACCCCGGCTAGCAACCGGATCATTCCGCCATTGCTTGTACAGTACATCACCTTTAACAAGCGCTTGTTCGACATAGGCAGCGTCATGATTCGGATAAGTTTTAAGGACCTCATCGGTTAGTGGATTAATTGTTTGATAACTCATATTGATCGACCTTTCTTAAATAAAGCTAATCTTGTTTTGCCAACAGAGGGCTCTCTTTAAAATGGCTAATTGATTGTCTGTTAGGTAGCGCTTTATTTGTGTATACCTGAAATATTAACACCATCTTGTCAATTAGACCAGTATTTAATCTTATGGCGTTGCTATGCCGATAAATGCCAATATATTAGCGAATTATCCGTTGAATAATCATATTTATTAGATAGACCACTTTAATATTTACATAAAAAAAGATAATCGGCGAAGACGCACGATTATCTTTGTGAGATTATTTAGTTTGATACATAATGCCAAATGCTTTCAGGCCAACGTGGCTCATGATAACTGGGCTCGTTAATGCAACGGTGTATGGCACATCGGGTTGACCCTGTTGTAAAATACTTTGAATCTTAACCAGGTCATCCTCCTCAACGCCGACATGTGAGATGCCAACGTCTACTAACGTTTGTTGACTAATGGTCGCTTGCATTTCGTTTAACACCTTGCTAAATGCTTTAGAACCCCGACCTTTAGCGACAATTTGTAACTGTGAATCGGTTAATCGAACGACGACTTTTAATTTAATCAGTTTCGTGAGTAATCCGGCGACCCGACTAATTCGACCGCCACGTTGCATGGCGTCTAATGAATCTAGGAAGACGTAAGTTTCAGTTTTAGAACGAATTTCATCTAAATGGGCTAAAATTGCTTCTAAATCAAGGCCAGCTTCAGCATCTTGTACAGCGGCAATCACTTGATAAGCCAAACCTCGATCCATGACCTTACTATCGAGGACCACCACATCACTGTTTGATTGTTGGGCGGCGGTATGCGCCCCTTCAACCGTGCCACTTAGTAGGCCAGTACAATGAATGGATAGAATCTGACTACCATCAGCGCCTAATTGGTCGTATAGCTCAACTAGACTGCCAACGGTTGGCTGACTGGTCGTTGGAAATTCAGTCGTTGCTGCGGTTAATTTGGCTAGAAAATCTTCACGGGTGATGGTTTTACCATCGACGTAAGTTTCACCCGCGTATTGAACCGTTAAGGGCGCAATATGAATTGGATAAGCGTCACGTTCTGCACGTGTGAGTTGAATCGATGAATCGGTTACGATTTTAATAGTCATGATAATTCTCCTTTTTTAAAGTGATTCTCTTAAATGTTTAAATAAATTGAAAAGAACATTAAGGTCGTCCCTAACATTACAAAGAAATGCCAAATGAGATGTAGTCCCGGAATCCGTGGGAAACTGTAAATGACAGCCCCTAACGTGAAGACCACGCCCCCACTGACTAATAACCAGAACCCGGTTGGGCTTAAATTTATGTAGAGGGCCTTGCTGGCTAACATACATAACCACCCCATAATAACATAGATGGTTGTTTCAATTCTTTGATGGCGACCATGGCTAAAGATATGGGTCAAAATGCCACCAATCGCTAATAACCAGATGGCAATCAAGAGGCTGAGGCCCATCGTGTGCCCGACAAAGATTAAACAATAGGGTGTGTACGTACCGGCAATCAGCAAAAAGATATTTGAATGATCAAATATTTGAAAAACCCGTTTCGCTCGGGTAAACGCTAAACAGTGGAACAGCGTTGACGCTAAATAAAGTAAAAGAAGCGTTGCGCTATAAATGATGAGACTGACTAAGGCGACTGGGGTTAAATCCCGCTGAACGCCTTTGATTAATAATAAGATGACCAACGTTAAACTACCAAAGAATCCGATACCGTGAGTAATCGCGTTCCAAATCTCATAAACAATTTTTTGATGCCGATTAGGCGCTGCAATTTGCATAATAAACGCTCCTTTTTTCTATTTGCCAGTATTATAAACTAAAAATAGAATGGAAGTCAACTAAAAATAGAATTCAATTCTACATAAGTGACAAACCATTTCATTTGTGGCATAATAACCTTATTGAAAATCAGTCGATCGGAGTTATTTAAATGCAATCAGAAAAATTTGAAACGTGGCTTAATGAGTTCCAACAATTCCGGTTACCCTTATGGGCGGACTTCCCAGATTTAGAATTATATATGGACCAAGTGATTAGTGAGGTCAACCGGTCACTGGATCCCCTACTCCACGTTAAAATCACAAAAACGATGATTAATAGTTACGTTAAGATGGGCATCATCGAACGCCCCGAGAAAAAACGTTACAATCGTAATCACTTGGCGGAATTAATTGTCGTCAGCGTGATTAAGTTTTCCTTCCCACTCGATGTCGTTAAACAAGGGATTCAACAATCATTAGAACAAGATACTGCAGGCATTGCCTACAACCACTTCGTTGAATTATTCAATGCCGAAATTGCTAACGTCAATGCACCAGATGCCGTTAATGCTTTTAACTTTACGGAAGCGCCCCTAACGATTATTCAAAAAATGGCTGTCAAATCCGTTATTTATAAAATTATTGGGACTAAATTAATCGATTTTAAAGAAGAAACGCCCATTCCTCCCGCGGAATAAAAAATAGACCTTCAAGGCCGCGGCTTTGAGGGTCTATTGCGTATTATGCTTTAGTGAAATCTTTAATCCAGGATAAGGCAATCGCCTTTTCACCGAGATGGGTCCCGATAACGGGACCAAAATAGCCAATATCAATTGGCATGTCGGGGTATTTAACCCGTAATTTAGTTTGCCAGGCAACGGCCGCGGCTTCATCATTGGCGTGAATCAGTAGCGCTCGCATCGGATAATCCGCTTTTTCAATGTTCTCAGCAAAAATTTGTTCAGCTCGCGCATAGGCCTTCTTTAAAGAACGGACCTTTTCAAAAGCGACGATTTTATTAGAAACCGGATCGAATGTTAACAAGGGTTTAATCTTTAAAACACTGCCAATGAAGGCTGAAGCGTTTGATAAACGGCCCCCACGAACTAGATTCTGTAGATCATTAACAATGAAACATTCATCAATTGTACTTCTCAGATCATCTAACCGCGCAATAATTTGTTCAACCGTTGCGTCGGGTTCTTTCGCCATTCGAGCTGCTTCCATTGCTAAATAACCCATTAACATCACTGTAATCCCAGAATCATAAGGAATGACTTGAACATTATCGATGGTGCTTGCTGCATTTTTTAACGTGGTGACGAAACCAGAAATGGTACTTGCTAAATGAATACTAATCACGGCATCGTAATTTTGATTGCCTAAATCTTCATATAACTTCAACATTTCACCTAATGGTGGTTGTGACGTACTAGGGAAAGTTTCAGATGTTTTTAACTTTTGATAGAACTCTTCAGTTGTAATATCGACGCCTTCATTATAGACCTGGCCATCTAGGATCACCGGGATTGGCACGACGTAAAGATGATTATCTTTCACTTGCTGTTCTGTGAGATAAGCAGTACTATCAGTGACTACAGCAATTTTCATGGAGACACCTACTTTTTTATTATTCGCTAATAACTATATCATAAATAATCGGCTAATTCCGCATTTATCTGTATTTCCTTAAAAAACGTATAGGGCCTCTCACTTTTCAAAACGGATAAAGCTTTGGTAGTACCGATTTAACAGTATTTTTAGCAATTGTTGTTCTTCTGCACTCCAATTATCTTGGACTTGTTGTTCCAATTCAGTTTGCCATTGCCGTAAACGAGTCGCAATTCGTTGGGCATGTTCGGTTAAGGTGTAAACACGCTGACGAGGTTCAGTGCCTTTAGTCTTCACTAATAAGCCTCTTGCGCCATGCCATTTAACTGACGACTTAAAGTTGACGCGTCTAATTTCGTACTATCAATTAACGCTGCATGCGAGAGTAAGGCTTGCTCTGGGGCAACTAACATGAGGATATTGACTTGTGCTAATTTAATATTCAACCGTTGGGCCCATTGCTTCTTTTGCTCTTGATACAATAAATTAAGTTGGTTAAACGTCGTTAAAGTTGAATTCATTCGCTTTTCGCTCCTTTATTGTAGAATGCAATAAAATAATTGTATTATACAATAAATTGACTGATAAGTAAATTCCTTTGAGCTTGATGGTTAAAACCGTTACAATAAGTAAGACA
This sequence comes from Latilactobacillus fuchuensis DSM 14340 = JCM 11249, assembly GCF_000615805.1. Classification (GTDB taxonomy): domain Bacteria; phylum Bacillota; class Bacilli; order Lactobacillales; family Lactobacillaceae; genus Latilactobacillus; species Latilactobacillus fuchuensis. Next base: position 62,604 of record NZ_BAMJ01000003.1, on the reverse strand, counting down.
ATCTATATAGAGAAAGTGTGATTTAAATGGCCTTTGATGGTTTAATGACCCACGCCGTTGTCGCTGAGTTAAATACGACGTTAGCCGACGGTAAAATAACTAAAATCCAACAACCTTACCCCAATGAAGTCATCTTGACGCTTCGGCTAATCGAAAGACCTATCCCCTACTCCTTTCGGCGCATCCTTCCTACGCCCGGGTTCAAATTACTCGCGTGCCTTACGCGAATCCGGCGACGCCCCCTAATTTTGCGATGTCGTTACGAAAATACCTGGATGGTTCAATTCTAGAAAAAATTGAACAAGTTGAAAGTGATCGGATTTTGCGTTTCACGTTTAAATCGCGGAATGAATTAGGTGATTTACAACAACTCTGTCTAATCGTCGAATTAATGGGCCGGCACAGTAACGTGATTTTGGTTAACCAAGAAACCAATAAGATTCTTGATTTGATTCGGCACGTTAGCTTATCGCAGAACCGTTACCGCTTCTTAATGCCTGGTGCGGACTACGTTAATCCGCCCGCTGCTTCCGGCGTCAACGGTTTTACGGCCGACTTAACCGACCTAGACTGGCTGAGTTATTATAACCTACCTGAAACTGAGCAACCGCATTGGTTACAAACGCAATTCCAAGGAATGGGCCGTGAAAGTGCAATCGAATTACAACATCGGTTACTGGATCATGATCATTATTTGACGATTGTCCAGGATTTCTTCAAGCAATACAACCAAGCCACACCGACATTAACGATTGGCCCTAAAAAATCTTGGTTTACCGTGGCAGCTTATCAAACATTAGTTGGTGAACAAACGCAATTGCCAACGCTTAGTGAATTGTTAGACCAATACTATTTGCATAAAGCGCAACGTGATCGGGTCCAACAACAAGGTGGCGCCTTGATTCATTTTATCCGTAATGAAATTCAAAAGGATGAAAAGAAACTAAAAAAACTGCAACAAACCCTCAAGACGGCTGATAGTGCTGATGATTACCGGATTAAAGGTGAAATTCTAACCACTTATTTGCGCCAAGTCGAACGCGGTATGACCGAAATTACACTCGATAATTATTATGCGGATAACCAACCGATTAAAATTACGTTATCGAATCAATTGACCCCTTCTAAAAATGCTCAAAAATACTTTTCTAAGTACCAAAAACTCCGCAATTCAGTCGCTTACGTCAACGATCAAATGGCTAAAACGGAAGCGGAACTGCAATATTTCAACACGATTATGGCTCAAATTGAGATTGCAGCGCCCAAAGATTTAGTCGATATCAAAGAAGAACTGCAAGCTGAGGGCTATTTAAAAACTAAGAAGTCCGGCGCTAAGAAACAAAAACGTTACAAGATTAGTGAACCCGAAATTTTCTACGCCAGTGATGGCACTCGGATTTTTGTTGGTAAAAATAACTATCAAAACGATCAGTTAACCCTCAAAAAAGCTAAGAAAACTGATATTTGGTTGCATGTTAAGAACATCCCCGGCTCACACGTGATTATTGACGCTAGTAACCCGTCTGAGACAACTTTAGAAGAAGCTAGTAAACTAGCCGCTTATTTCTCTAAAGCTCGGCTATCGGCTTCTGTGCCCGTTGATTACATTCAAGTCAAACGGATTCGCAAACCGAATGGGGCTAAACCCGGTTTTGTGATTTATGAAGGTCAACAAACCCTTTATAGCACACCGGATGAAGCACTCGTCCAAAAATTACGACAAAAACCAAGCCAAGCCTAAAAAATAGTCCAGCATCCCTGATTAAGTGGTTGCTGGACTATTTTTATTGGTCTCTGTTAAATTTAATGCTGCCTATTCGATATAAGCATGTTGTAATTTGTAATACGTAAAACAATTACTGATAAGGTTAGTTAGTAATAAAATACAGATCGTCATGATAAAATTTTGGTTGAACTGATTAAAGAAGAAGCCTTGCTTAGCAGACATTAGTGTCAACATTTTTTCAGAATCGTACAGGTTAATCGGTAATAGATATAGTAATTTGTTGAGCACTCCAGATGTAAATATCAATATTAACCCTTTTGGTAAGAAAAAAATACCGGTTGCGATTATAACCGCACTAAATGGTGTCTTGGCGATTGCGAGATTAACAATGTTATCCCGACAATCATCAGCAAACTAGCCAATTGCAATATTAGAATCATTAAATAAATTTGAAAATGATTGAGTTCAAGCGGAAAATTGAAGAGTTTTAAATCAAAATTGGTCTGAATACTACCATTCCAACCGTCCATACCATAATAATGATAATAAAAATAACCAAATGTTAGGCCATGAGCGACTAAAAATATGAACAGGGATAAAACTGTCGCAGTATATATCTTTGCGCGCAGCATTTTAGTCCGACCGTATTTAGTGATGAACAATAATTGATTCATCTTTTTGGCGGTATCTTCCGCAAAGACAGTCGAACCGGTAATGATAACTAGCACGCTTATTAGAATAAAGACGCTCCCGGTGACCTTAAAAAGTTCACTCCAGTTTGAATAGCTACCAATTATCAATGGTTTAGAAAAACTTGAAAAGCCAATTTTTTTGATTGGCGTTAATTTAATTTGGTCAATTTTTAGCGTTTGTTTCTTTTTATTAGCAGCAATCATCTCTAAATAAATATCTCTGTCTTTTGGAAAGAAAGTATTAGCAATATTATAAGAAAATTGATCAAACGGCTGTTCTCCGCCAGAATTGTTCTGATAATCTGCAATGTAATCCGCTAAAATTAAGCGTACGGTTTGATCATTAAAAACCCCAGCGTGTGCATTAGCTTTTTTTCGTGATAATTGGTTGAATCCCAATTCTTGATTACGCACCTCTGAGGCACCAAGTTGCGAATAGTGAAAACCAATAATAAAGATGCCTGACAGAACTAATACAGAAATCAACAATGAGCCAATAAAGCGTTTGGTTTTAACAATTTTCGCCATTTCAAAACGTATAATACTAATCATAGTGAACCGCCTCTCTAAAATAATAAAGATATAAATCCTCTAATGTTGGCGTGACCTGAACCGCATTTTCTAATGGTTTCTTTTCTGCAATAATTCTTAGGATAACGTTATTCTTTTCATGTTTCTGATTACTAATCGTATAAGTGGCCAATAATTTTGCGACTAAGTCATGTGGTACGCTGCATTCCCAGACTTGTTCTGCTATTTTTTGAACTAATTCTGGCGGCGTACCGCTATCTTGAATACCCCCTTTTTGCAAAATCAGAATTTCATCAGCAATGTATTCGACATCAGACACAATATGTGTTGATAAAATAACAATCTTTTCGTCCGAAAAGGAACTAATTAGATTTCTAAATTTAACTCTTTCTTTTGGATCTAGGCCAACAGTTGGTTCATCTAAAATTAATATCTCGGGGTCATTCAACATGGCTTGCGCGATGCCCAAACGTTGTTGCATCCCGCCAGAATATTTTCTAATCTTCTTATGTTGAACATCAATCAACCCAACAGTCGTTAAAAGTGCTAGACATTTCTCCTTGGCACTTTGCCGATCAATTCCCTTTAGGGTTGCAATGTATAGTAGAAAATCCAGTCCCGTAAATTCGGGATAAAAAGCAATTTTTCGTGGTAAGAAACCTAGAATTGGATTAAATTTATTTTGTGATTCACTAATAGCGTTGCCGTTATAGTAAATATTGCCACTATCAGCTTTTGTTAAGCCACAAATTATTTTAAATAAGGTGCTTTTGCCGGCGCCATTAGCCCCTAATAGGCCATAAACACCGGGTGTTAATGTGAACGAGCACTCATTTAAGACCATTGTTTGCGCATAACTTTTTTGAATATGCTTTATTTCTAATTTCATATGGATTGACCTCCTCAAAGTTATTTTTTCTTCGATGCGGAATCATATAAGTCAGTTAGTTTAATCTTTTGGGTTTTATCTCGATACTTAATACGAATGACATCTTTATCGGTTAAGTGATATTTTTGACCGTTATATTCTTTGCCTTTAGGTAATAATAATGTGTTGCGATCCAAAAAAGTATAGTCCACGGACGTCCCCTTCTTTAATATGGTATTCGCCTTGGAAAAATCATTCCATTTTTCATACATATTTAATGAATACTGGTAGCCCTTTGTCGGTCGGCTGCTGTTAATTAACATTAAATAACGATGCTTATTCTTAGTTTCAAAAGTCAGAGTGATATCATTACCTTGTTGGGTAATCGTTGGCTGGACATCATTAGAGTTGGCCAACCACATGTGAACAAACAAAAAATAATAGCCAGCTATTAAGACGATAAACAGGGTCAAAAGAGATAGAATAATCGTTCTTATTTTTCGCCGTTGTTGCGTTTTTACCTTTTTAAACGCGTCAATGTCAACCGTTTCCTGCTTGCTTTCGGAATTCGCCGTGACCGTTAAGTCTTTTTGCATACTATTGAGAAACTGGCGGCAGTCCTCACACTCCGTCATATGTTGGCTCATTTGTTCATTCGTTTCTTGACTGGTTAAATGTTCCAGGTAGTTTGGCACTAAGTCTTTAAATAGATTATGATTCATTATCTGTCTCATCCTTCCGTAATTGTTGTTTGACCCGATAAAAAGTGACTCGCGCCCAATTTTCAGTTTCACCAAACACCGCACCGATTTCTCTAAAGGATAAATTACCCAGTAACCTTAGATAAAGGATTTCTCGGTGCTTATCACTTAGATGATGGGCCCGTTTAAAAAAAGCAATCTTGGCTTCATTTTTGAAAAAAGTTTCTTCTAAATTATTGGTGATTGGGTCATCTGCTAGCAACGATTCATTCAATTGGGCTCTTTTTTGATGATGATTCAATTCCTGTAACCATAGATTCTTGGCAATTTGACACAACCAAGTCGAAAATTTTGCCTGACCGTTATTATCAAAATGATCAATAGACTTTAATGCTTGATAAAATGTTTCTTGCGTTAACTCTTCAGAAAGTTGTTCGTTCTTGGTTAGGGTCAGTAAATACCGAAAGATAAACTTGCCATAATCTTCATATATTTTTTCAGTGTTCACCATTGGCCTCCTTAGCTATTAATTTAATAATCATACATCTATCCATAAAATGACTGATTCGTTACAACTTTTTGATAGATTTTTAAAAAAAGTTATGTATTTCATATTTAATTCTACTAAAGATACGGTTCTTTTCAATCTATGCATTAAAAAAGCCTTAAATGATGCGCTTTTATCCGCATTCATCTAAGGCTTTTTGATTCGATTAATGTTGATCTGACCACGCTTGTGGGTCTTGACGCCATGTTTGTAGTGATTGCAGTTGTTCAGCCGTTAAATCGTCGGCTTCTTGGGCAATCGCTAATAAGGCTTCTAAATTCGACAGTGTCGTCAATGATAATTGCGCCTCTGTAAAATTCTTTTTGCCAGCGGCTAACTGATATGAGAAAATCCCGAAAACACCTAAAACATCGGCGCCCTCTTTTTGCGCGGCGTGTGCGGCTTGGAGCACGCTACCACCGGTTGAAATTAAATCATCAATGAGCACCATTTTTTGACCGGCTTTAAACGGCCCTTCAATTTGGCGCCCCTGACCGTGATCCTTGGGTTTAGACCGGATATAGACCAAAGGTAAGTTCAATAATTCAGCCACCCAAGCGGCGTGTGGAATCCCCGCCGTCGCAGTCCCCGCAATCACTTCAACGTCTGGATATTGATCATGAATCGCCTTGGCTAACTGTTCAGCGATTAGTCGGCGGACTTTAGGATAGCCGATAGTTAACCGATTATCACAATAAATCGGGCTCTTTAAGCCACTGGCCCACGTAAAAGGGTCATTTGGACTTAGACTCACGGCTTGAATATCAATTAAGGCTTGTGCGACTTCTTTAGCGATTTCTGTCATTATTTTTGCTCCCATTCTGCTTTGATTGTTTGATAAGCCTGATACGGATTAGTGGCTTGGGTAATTGGCCGACCGATCACAATGGCACTACTACCAGCTTGCGCAGCTGCCAATGGTGTTGCTGACCGTTTTTGATCGTTAGTTTGACTAGTGGCTGGCCGAATCCCTGGTGTGACACAGTCAAAGTCGATTCCAGTTTGCGCGTGGATTAACGGTACTTCTTGAACAGAACAAACGACGCCATCACAACCAGCCTGTTGCGCGATTTGTGCGTAATTCGTGACTGATTCGGGTAAAGTCGCTTGAACGAGTTGTTCAGTTTGCATTTGGCTTTGACTGGTTGAGGTCAATTGCGTAATGGCTAGCAATTTAGCAGGCTTGACCTGTGCTTTTGTGGCCCCCGCTTTTAAACCAGCAACCCCGGCTTGCAACATTTCACTACCCCCAGCAGCGTGAATCGTTGTGTAATCGACGCCTAATTGGCCGATCACTGTTAAGGCACTATGAACGGTATTCGGAATATCATGCAGTTTTAAATCTAAGAAAATCCGATGCCCCCGCGCTTTGAGCGCCCGAATGACATCAGGACCAGTTTTGTAGAATAATTCCATGCCAACCTTTACGAACAAATGTTCACCTTTTGGAAATTGGTCTAAAAAGGCTTCAGCTGTGGGCCAATCTGGAAAATCTAACGCAATAATCAGTGGTTTTGTCATCTCTATTTGACCTCCTGAGTGACGGCAAAGCGGCTTAAATCCGCGAAACCGTACTTCGTCATTTCTATTGGTAGTTGTTCAATCATTTTAGGACACGCGAACGGATCGGTAAAGTTAGCCGTCCCAACTCCAATTGCATTGGCGCCGGCGGCTAATAGTTCTAACGCATCCGTCGCATTTTGAACGCCACCCATTCCGATAATCGGTAATGCCGAGATTGACCGAACTTGCCGGATAATCCGGACAGCGACTGGTTTAATCGCCGGACCGGATAAGCCACCAGTCTGATTCGCTAGAATTGGTTCGCCAGTTCGAATGTCAATCCGCATCCCAACCAAGGTGTTGATGAGTGAAAAGCCTGCCGCCCCAGCTTGTTCAACGGCTTGCGCAATCGGCCGAATATCGGTGACGTTCGGTGATAACTTAACGTAGACCGGTACTTGGCTAACGGCGACACAGGCCGCTGTTAGTTGTGCAGCTGATTGCGGATCTGTCCCAAATTCTAAACCACCGTGTGCCACGTTTGGACACGAGATGTTGAGTTCGATTGCATGGACATTAGGCGCGGTACTAATTGCTTGGCACACACTGACGTAATCATCTAATGTATTGCCTGCTACGTTCGCAATGATTGGTAGTTCAGGATAATGTTGGGCTAACCACGGTAATTTCTCTGCCATAATGGTTCAATCCCCGGATTTTGTAAACCAATCGCATTCAGCATCCCACTCGGCGTTTCCGCAACGCGGGGTGTCGCGTTACCGAGGCGCGGTTCTTTAGTCGCCGCTTTAATGATCACGGCACCCAATTGATTTAAATCATAATGTTGACTATATTCTTGACCAAATCCGAAACACCCGGAAGCGGGCATAATCGGATTTTTTAATTGCAGACCGGGTAAATTAACGGCTAAATCAACCATTTAAATCAACACCTCATTTGTTTTGAAGACGGGACCGTCATCACATATTTTTAATTGAACTTCCGGGTTACTTCTAAGTTTAGTGACACAAGCGTAACAAGCACCAATCCCACAGGCCATCCGTTCTTCTAACGAGATATAAGCGTTGGGATGCTCGGCGAAACGATTATCAACCGCCATCAACAGCCCTTTTGGCCCGCAGGCGTAGATTGCATCATAAGTCGTCAAAGCATCGGCAAACTGCGCGTCTAGTAATAAGCCAATGTGGCCTTGATAGCCGTAAGAACCGTCGTTAGTCGCATAGGCGGTCGGGCCTAATGCTTCGAATTCAGATTGGTAAAAAATCGCAGATTGGGTTGCAAACCCGAACAGATGTTGGACTTGAACGCCTTTAGCGACTAATTGCCGCGATAATTCATACAAGGGTGGAATCCCGGTTCCCCCACCGATGATTAGGGCCTTTTGACCGGACTGTAATTGTGCAATCGGATAGCCACTCCCTAGTGGTCCTAAGACCGATAGTTCAGTCCCAACTGGTGCCTGACTTAAAATCGTGGTCCCTTCGCCGACGACCCGATAGAGTAACGTCATCGTCTTTTGCTGCGTATCCACTTTAGCGACACCAAATGGTCGACGCAATAATAAGGCATCACTCGGGATTTTGATATCGACAAATTGGCCTGGCGTGACCGGTTGTTCAGCCATGCTTCCCGCTAAACATAATTCATAGATATTCGGTGCAATTTGGGTTTGGTGTTGAATGGTTAAAATAGCTTCTACTGACAATAAACGTCGACTCCTCTAAATTTTATGTAATAAAAGCCAGCAATCACTTGCTGACTCTTGGAAAGACTAAAGTGGTTGGGTCATTAACGATTGTGATTCTAAGACGGTTAGAATCGCCGCTGTCGTATCTAACGAGGTTAATAACGGAATGCCGTGTTCAATCGCTGTTTGACGAATGACGATGCTGTCTTTAGAGACTTGCGGTGCTTCGTTTAAACCCGTGGTATTAATCACGAGTTGCACTTGGCCAGCCTTAATCCGGTCTAATAATTCGCCGGACGTGGCCGCAATCTTAGACACTTGGCGTACTGGAATGCCGGCTGCTTTAAACTCTTGCGTCGTCCCCGGTGTCGCTAAAATTTGATAACCCACTTCTCTAAAGCGTTTCGCTAATTCAAGGGCTTGGGCTTTATCTTGGTTAGTGACCGTCATCAAGACGTTCCCGTGATTTGGTAAATGCATGCCACTGGCTTCAAACGCTTTATAGAGCGCCTTTTGCATCGTGACATCGGTGCCCATGACTTCACCAGTTGATTTCATTTCAGGCCCGAGCAAACTATCAACGCGGGTTAATTTCGAGAATGAGAAAACGGGTGCTTTGACGTGAATCAGTGGGCCGGCTGGTAATAACCCGGTCGGACTCTTTAATTCGGCTAAGGTACTGCCTAAGATTAATTGCGTGGCTAATTGGGCCATCGGAATCTTAGTGACCTTACTTAAGAATGGGACGGTTCGACTGGCCCGTGGATTGACTTCAATCACGTAGACTTCGTCGTTTTGAATGATGAATTGAATGTTGAGCAAGCCACGACAATCGAGGGCTAAACAGAGCTTTGTTGCGTATTCAACGATTGTTTGCTTTTGTTGATTGGTTAAGTTTTGTGGGGGGTAAACCGCCATTGAATCACCGGAATGGACGCCGGCGCGTTCGATATGTTCCATAATCCCTGGGATTAAGACTTCATGACCGTCACAAATCGCATCGACTTCACATTCTTTACCCATTAGGTAGCGGTCGATTAAAACGGGATGATCATCGGAAACTTTAACGGCTTCTTGCATATAGTGTTTTAAATCTTCAGTGGTATGCACAATTTCCATTGCACGACCGCCGAGGACAAAGCTAGGCCGAATTAAGACGGGATAACCAATTCGTTCGGCGATTTCGATGGCATCTGGTGTATTGGTCGCAGTGGCACCAACTGGTTGTGGAATCTTTAATTCGGTGATTAATTGATCGAACAAATCGCGATCTTCGGCGCGGTTTAAACTCTCAACACTCGTTCCTAAAATCTTAACGCTATTTTCGGATAACGGTTCAGCCAGATTAATCGCGGTTTGACCACCGAATTGAACAATCACACCTTCTGGTTTTTCAAGATCAATCACGTTTAAGACATCTTCTAACGTTAATGGTTCAAAGTACAACTTATCCGAAATTGAAAAGTCGGTTGAAACCGTCTCAGGATTACTATTCATAATAATCGCTTCGTAACCCGCTTTTTGAATGGCTTGAACACAGTGGACGGTGGCGTAATCGAATTCGACCCCTTGCCCAATCCGAATCGGACCAGAACCAATCACTAAGATTGAGGGCTTCTTAGTCACGATACTCTCGTTTTCTTGTTCGTAGGTCGCGTAATAATACGGTGTTTGTGATTCAAATTCGGCCGCACAAGTGTCCACCATCTTGTAGACTGGTAGAATCCCACTTTCCTGCCGCAATTTGCGAACTTGGGCGGTGGTGATTTGCCAAAGACTAGCAATTTCGCTATCGGCAAACCCGTTTTTCTTGGCGATTTCGAGTAATTCAATATCACCTTTATCGGTACGCAATTGTTCTTCTAATTCCACGATGTGACTCAATTTATCTAAGAAGAATAAATCAATTTTCGTTAATTCAGCTAGTTCTTGAATTGAATAGCCGCGACGGAGCGCTTCAGCCAGGTAGAAAAGGCGATCGTCTTGCGGATGAATAATCCGTTGCACTAAATCGTTATCGCTGACGGCGGTTAAGGCGGGTTCAATCAGATGTTCAGTATCAATTTCGAGAGACCGGACCGCTTTTAAGAGCGCTTCTTCGATATTCCGGCCAATTGCCATCACTTCGCCAGTTGCCTTCATTTGGGTGCCTAAACGGCGATCACCTTTGTTGAATTTATCAAAAGGCCAGCGGGGAATTTTAGCGACCACGTAATCAAGCATCGGTTCGAATTGCGCGTAAGTGGTCCCGGTAATCGGATTATGAATCTCATCTAAAGTTAAACCAATCGCAATTTTAGCGGCCATCTTGGCAATTGGATAACCGGTCGCTTTAGAAGCTAAGGCCGATGAACGACTAACCCGTGGATTAACTTCGATAATGTAATACCGTTCGCTATGTGGATCGAGTGCGAGTTGAACGTTACAACCCCCTTCGATTTTTAAAGCGCGGATAATTTTTAAAGAAGCATCCCGCAACATTTGGACTTCACGGTCACTTAAGGTCTGAACGGGCGCTAGAACAATTGAATCTCCCGTATGAATACCAACGGGATCGAAATTTTCCATGTTACAAACAACAAGTGCGTTATCGTTGCGATCGCGCATCACTTCAAATTCGATTTCTTTATAGCCAGCGATACTTTGTTCGACTAAGACTTGGCCGACTGGTGATAAGCTCAGGCCGTTAGCTACGATAGTTTCGAGTTGGGTCGGATTTTCTGCAATCCCGCCACCCGTTCCGCCAAGCGTAAAGGCCGGGCGAATAATCACGGGATACCCTGTTTCGTTGACGAAAGTTTGTGCTTCGTCTAATGAATGGGCAATCGCTGATTCGGGAATCGGTTCGTTTAATTGGTTCATTAAGTTTTTGAATAATTCACGATCTTCGGCTTGGTCAATCGCGCTTAACTTGGTCCCTAATAATTCGATGTCGAGTTCAGCTAGTAATCCTGAATTAGCGAGTTCGAGGGCCATGTTCAAACCGGTTTGACCTCCCAAGGTTGGTAAAATCGCATCTGGCAATTCTTTACGCAAGATTTGGGTAACAAAATCCAAAGTGATGGGTTCGATATAAACCGTGTCAGCAATCGCTTGATCGGTCATAATCGTCGCGGGGTTGGAGTTAATTAAAACAACTTGATACCCTTCTTCTTTTAACGCTAAGCAGGCTTGGGTGCCTGAATAATCAAATTCAGCGGCTTGACCAATCACAATCGGACCAGAGCCAATCACTAATATTTTTTGAATGTCGGTTCTTTTTGGCATCTTTAAAACCCCTTTTTTTCTTATTTTTCGCGTCGATTAAAATCGTCAATCATATCCATGAATTCGTCGAACAAATGAACGGCATCGTGGGGACCAGGGGCAGCGTCTGGATGGAACTGCACTGAAAAGGCTGGGAATTGACGGTGGCGTAGCCCTTCAACCGTTTGGTCATTGATTTCAATATGGGTCACCAATAACCGATCGTTATCAATTGAATCCGCAGCGACTGCATAGCCGTGATTTTGAGATGTAAAATCAATCCGGTTGGTTGCGACTTCGCGAACGGGATGGTTAAAACCGCGATGGCCGAACTTCATCTTGTAAGTTTCGGCACCGTTAGCGAGTGCGAATAACTGGTGGCCTAAACAAATCCCAAAAATCGGGACCTTGCCTTGGATCCCTTGAATCATCGTGATGGCTTCTGGCACATCTTCTGGATCTCCAGGGCCGTTAGTTAGCATGACGCCGTCTGGATCTAAGCTCAGGATATCTTCGGCCGTTGCGTTGTAGGGTAAGACCGTTAAATTACAATTACGTTTTGATAATTCGCGTAAAATACTGTGCTTCAAGCCGAAATCAACGACGACAATGTTGCGTCCGGTTGCGGGACTCGGATAAGGTTTAGCGGTTGAAACTTGTTGAACTTGGTTTTTAGGTAAGACCAAAGCTTTCAGTTGGTCAAAAGCGTGGTCGTCAGCCGCATCAACGATACTGGCTTTCATGGTGCCTTTATTGCGTAAACGCCGGGTTAAAGCGCGGGTATCAACACCCGAAATACCGGGAATCCCCTTTCGTTTCAAGAAATCATCTAAGCTCATGTTCATGCGCCAATTATTGGCTAGCCGAGGCACTTCGTGAACGACCACCCCTTTACAAGTTGGCGTAATTGATTCGAAATCATCACGATTGACCCCGTAATTACCAATCAACGGGTATGTAAAAGTGATAATTTGACCATTATAAGATTGATCGGTAATGGTTTCTTGGTAACCACTCATCCCGGTATTAAACACAATTTCGCCGGTTGTAATAGTGGGTGCGCCAAAGCCAAATCCGCTAAAGACACTACCATCTTCTAATATCAGATAACGTTTCATTTATTATTCGCTCCTTTGATAAGCTGTTTGACCGGCAACCAAGGTTAAGACGGTCGTTCCTAAAACAGTGGCACCGATGAAAGGTGTGTTACGCCCTTTCGATTGAAAATCAGTGGCTTGAATGGTGGTCGGCGTTTCTAAATCAAAGATGGCGATATCGGCTAAATCACCGACGTTGAGTTGCCCCGCCTGCTTTAAGTTGAACAATTGAGCCGGATTGACCACCAACCAGTCGATTAATTGGCTCAAACTAAAGGGTCCGTTGACCACAAGGTTTGTGTAGAGCAAGCTAAAGGCGGTTTCGCTACCGACAATCCCAAAGGGTGCTTTTTGAATCGACTGCGCTTTTTCAGCCGCAGTATGGGGAGCGTGGTCGGTCGCGACGATATCGATCGTACCATCTAACAGGCCGGCCCATAAACTTTGCCGATCCGCTAAACTACGCAGTGGCGGATTCATCTTGAACATGGCGTTATCAGTTGTAATCATCGAATCATCCAGTAATAAATGGTGTGGTGAGACTTCGCAAGTCACGTTGACCCCATCGGCTTTAGCGCGGCGGACCAATGCGACCGTTTCTTTCGTCGAAATATGACAGATATGGTAGTGAACCCTGGTTGCGCGGGCGAGTTCGATATCCCGTGCGACTTGAGCGGATTCACTAACACTTGGAATCCCAGGAAAGTTCAACCGTTTAGCGGCTGCGCCATCGTGTAAAACCCCGCCGTTGACTAGAGACATGTCCTCAACGTGGGCGACGATTGGTAAATCAAGGGCTTGCGCTTGTTGCATGGCGAGATACATGGTTTGGGCGGTTTGGACACCGTGACCGTCATTTGTGAAACCAACGGCGCCAGCGGCTTTAAACGCGGGCATCTCAACCAGTTGTTCTTCAGTCAAACCGTTGGTGATGGGTGCGAATTGATACGTATGACTGACCGTTTCTGTCGCGTTACGGCCAACTAATGTTTTAAAATCCGCAATGTTATCGGGAACCGGGTTTAAATTTGGCATCGCAATCACGCTGGTAAAACCACCGTGAACTGCGGCGTGACTGCCAGTGACTAACGTTTCCTTATCCGTGAAACCCGGATCTCTGAAATGTACGTGGCCATCAATTAAGCCTGGGCTAACGAAATGACCTTGTGCGTCAAAAATGGTCGCCGGTTCATAATCAGCGGTGCTAATGGTTGATTCGATTGCTATAATTAGCCCCTCTTCGTTAAGTGCAATATCTTGTTTAACCAGTTTTGAGTCTACTAATACTTGACCGTTTTTAATTAATCGATACATTTTCTGACCCCCGAATTAAGCCTTTTTGTTGTAATAATTGTTCGATAATTGCCATCCGCATGTACATGCCGTTATGCATTTGCTTAAAAATTCTTGATTGTGGTGCTTCTACTAATTGATCCGCAATTTCAACGTCGCGGTTGACTGGTGCTGGGTGTAACCAAATGGCGTGCGGTGCTAATTTAGCGGCCCGCTCATTCGTTAACCCGTAAGCATCGTGGAATTGTTGGTCGGTCATCGGTGCGGCTGATTGGAACCGTTCGTGTTGAATTCTGAGTAACATGACCACGTCGACTTCGGCCAAGATGTCATCGAGTGCAACATGTTGCCCATATTGTTCAAACTCAGCAGTAAACCATTCTGCGGGTCCCGCGAAATAGAGTTGTGCGCCTAAGCGGTGTAAAAGTTGCATGTTCGAACGCGCAACCCGCGAATGCGTTAAGTCACCGCAAATCACAATTTTGAGCCCTTCAAAGTGGCCAAATTCCTCATAAATCGTCATGACATCCAGTAGACATTGTGAGGGATGTTGGCCACTGACATCACCGGCATTGGCCAAGGCCATGTGGAAGTTTGGATCTGCTAATAATGGTTTGTAATAAGCATCTTGCGAATGGCGAATCGTGACGAGATCGACACCGATGGCTTGAACTGTCTTCAGTGTATCACTTAGCGTCTCACCTTTACTAACAGAACTGGTTTCAACTTCGAATGGTAGGACTGATAAGCCTAACTGCCGTTCAGCCATGTCAAAGCTGGTCTTAGTGCGCGTACTGTTTTCAAAGAATAGATTCATTGCATAGACTGGTCGGGTCAGTTGGCACCTTGCCCCGGCTTTAAACGCTTCAGCCCGTTCAATTAACGTTAAAACGGCTTGATTGGTTAATTGCTCGACTGATACTAAAGCTGCTTGGTTAGGCATTTTGTTGCGCCTCCAATTCGATTTCACTTTTAGCTTTTTGCGGTAAGATTAAGTTTAAGGCAATGCCTAAAACAGTCGCAATGGCTAAGCCAGAGAATTGGTATTGGCCGAGTTGGAGATAGGCGTTGCCAATCCCGATGACTAAGATTGATGACCCAATCATTAAATTCCGTTTCTTATCAAAATCAACTTGGTTATCGATTAAAACCCGTAAACCACTTGATGCAATCACTCCGAAAAGTAAGAAGCTAATCCCACCGATAACTGGTGAGGGGATACTTTGGATTAAGGCGCTCAATTTACCGATGAAACCGAAGATGATGGCGAAGAAGGCTGCCCCACCCAGTACCCAGACACTGTGCACTTTCGTGATGGCTAAGACGCCGATATTTTCACCGTAACTCGTCACGGGCGGGCCTCCGAAGAAAGCTGCAATAATCGAGGCTGTCCCATCACCGGCTAATGTCCGGTGTAGGCCTGGATCTTTAAAGAAGTTCCGTTTGGTTAATTTGTTGAGGACCATGATATGGCCCATGTGTTCTGTCATGGTAACAAAGGCGATGGGTGCCATGCTGAGAATCGCCCCCCAGTACAAGCCTGGTTTATAAGTGACAAATGGAATTTGGAAATCCGGTAGTTTGAACCAAGCCGCTTCCATCACCGGTTGGAAATCAACAATCCCGAACAAAACCGCGACAACGTAGCCGCAAACGATTCCGAGAAGGATTGGAATTAGGCTCATGAACCCTTTTAAATACATATTGAAGGCAATCGTAATCAGTAAGGTGATGAGTGCGACCGCGAAGAATTTTAAATCATAATCACCAGCGCTATTAATAGTGGCTTGTTTAGCCGCGGTCCCCGCTAAAGATAAGCCGATGACCATCACAATGGGTCCCACCACAATCGGCGGTAAGGCTTTATCAATCCATTTTGAACCAATCAATCCGACGATGACTGAAACAATCAGGTAAACTGCACCAACGGCCATTGTCCCTTGCGCAATTCCGGGATAACCGGTTGTTTTCATCAAGGCCAACATCGGTACGATGAATGAAAAGCTGGAACCCATGTAAGCTGGAATTTTACCTTTGGTAATCATGATGTACATTAACGTGCCGACCCCTGAACTGAATAACGCAATTCCGGGATTTAAACCAACTAAGATTGGGACTAGGACGGTTGAGCCAAACATTGCAAACATATGCTGGATGGATAAACCAATCCATTTCCCGGTACTTGGTCGTTCGTCGACGTCTAATACGGCGTCTGGGTTTCTAAAAGCTGATTTTGTCATATTGTGCTTCCTCCAACTATTAATCCGTAAAAAAAGACACGCTACTAGTTTGAGAGCGTGTCTTTTGCCTGCCGAAAGGACAGCGTGCCGCGCACCCTATCCTTTCGAACAAACCCTTTTGCTCTCTCTGGAGTCAATTAAACGGTTAATGATTATTTAGTTAATTTTTCAATTGTAATGCCATCATGTTGATCAATTTCTTCCATAGCAACTTTAATTTGTTCCGTTAAAGCCGTTGGAATATTTTTGCCGACAAAATCTGGCCGAATTGGTAATTCGCGATGACCGCGATCGACCAAAACTGCTAACGAGATTTTTTTAGGGCGACCAAGATCCATCAACGCATCGAGCGCTGCGCGAATTGTCCGACCCGTATACAAAACATCGTCAATTAAGATGACGTGTTTGTTTGTGATATCGACTGGAATATCACTGCCATTAATTTGCGGTTCGTTTTGCGAATTCAAATCATGTTGGTCATCACGATACAAGGTAATGTCCAAAGTCCCAACAGGCAATGTAATCCCTTCTAGTTGTTCCAAGCGTTTAGCAATGCGATGAGCGATAAAGACGCCGCGGGTTTTAATGCCCACTAGCACAAGGTCTGAAATCCCCTTGTTTTGTTCAATAATTTCGTACGTGATGCGGGTAAAAACCCGTTTCATAGTCGTACTGTCGACAACTTCTTTCGTCATAATCATCCCGCTCCTTCCAAACAAAAAACCTCCTGACCAGTTGGCCAGGAGGTTACAGTTGTGGTTTGCTAGACGCATTGCGCCGTCACCACTTATTCACCGTACCTTCTGGGCCTCACGGGACCAATTAAAGGTTTCTATTTATGTTGCTATTAGCATATCGAATCGCTTGCTAAATGTCAATTGTTTTCGCGTAATTGAGTTAATGTTCTTTCGAATATAGCGGGTAACGGTGCTTCAAATTGTAATTGTTCACCCGTTATTGGGTGTTTGAAGCCTAAAACAGCAGCGTGTAGAAACTGGCCTTTACCTGGCAAAGTCTTGCGTGGTCCGTAAACCGGATCACCCGCAACTGGCCGGTTGATATACGCTAGATGGACACGAATTTGATGGGTCCGCCCGGTTTCTAGTCGACATTTAATCAACGTAAAATCGGTAAAGCGTTCGACGACCTTAAAATGAGTGACTGCTGGGCGACCATCAGGAATAATCGCTTGTTTCATCCGATCAACTTTTGAACGGCCGATTGGCGCATCAATCGTGCTTCATCTTCTTCGAAATTACCGTGGACTAACGCCACGTATTCGCGCAGATTCGATTTCGCTTTTAATTGAGCCGATAACGATTCGTGGGCTTCATTGGTTTTAGCGACCATCAATAAACCAGAAGTGTCTTTATCAATTCGGTGGACAATCCCCGGCCGGAACACGCCGTTAATTTCGGATAATGGCGTGTGGGCTAATAACGCATTGACTAACGTGCCATTGGGATGCCCCGCTGACGGATGGACGACCATCCCTTGTGGTTTATTGACGACTAATACTTGATCATCTTCATAGACGATATCTAACGGAATATCTTCGGGCACCAAATCAAGTTCGACCGGATCTGGAATTTCAATCGTCACAATGTCGTTTTCAGCGACTTTGTATTTAGCTTTACAAGGCTTTTGATTGACTTGCACCAAGTCTTTTTTGAACCATTGTTGAATTTGTGACCGCGAATAATCTGCTAATAATTGCGGCAATACCTTATCAATTCGGCCCGTTTCAGTTGTAATTGTTACTTGTTTTTTTTCAGTCATGAGTCACTTTCTCTTTCACCATAATTGCGATCAACACGCAGATTACGCCGAAAGTCAACGCCATATCTGCAATGTTAAAGATTGGAAAATTAATAAAATCTAGTTGGAACATATCAACAACGTACTTTAAATGTAACCGATCAATAAAATTCCCAAGCGCACCAGCTAGCATTAAAGCTAAGCCCGTGCGATATAATCTTTCAGACCGCTCAGAGGTGTAAAATAAGTACCCAATCACACCAACTGCCACGATGGTGACCAGATAGAAGAACCATTGTTGTCCGCGTAGAATACTCCAAGCAGCACCATCGTTTTGAACATACGTTAACCCAAAAACATTGGGCACGATTGTTTTGAAAGCACCAAAACTAAGATGGCCAACCACCCAGCTCTTTAGTAGTTGATCGCTACCAATTACTAAAAAAACTAAAATTAAATATAACACCACGGTTTCCCCCTATTCGTACTGATTAACATTGTCCTTAAAAACGGCACTGATGTCAATCAATTTCGAACATTAGAATAACCCTGAAATTTGACCGTCCGCAGTGACATCCATGTTTAACGCAGCCGGTTTTTTCGGTAGACCTGGCATGGTCAAAACGGCCCCGGTCATTGCGACGATAAAACCAGCCCCTAGTTTCGGAATTAATTCACGGACATGCACGGTGAAATCGGTTGGTGCGCCTAAGGCTTTCGGATTATCCGATAATGAATATTGCGTTTTAGCGATGCAGACCGGTAACTGGCCCCAACCGTTCTTTTCAATTTGTTTCAATTGATTGATGCTTTGCCTTCAAAGACCACTTCACGGCCACCGTAGATTTCGGTCACAATCGTGTTGAGTTTGGTTTTGATGTCTGCTTGAGCATCATATAAGGGTTGGAAGTCTTTCGGTTGATCCAGTGCAGCGAGCACTTCATGAGCCAACGCCAAACCACCTTGTCCGCCGTTCGCCCAGACACTAGTTTCAACGGCTTTAACACCTTTTTGTTCGCAAAGTTCCTGCAATAAGTTAATTTCAGCTTCAGTATCGCTGGTAAATTCGTTGACCGCAACAACGACTGGCACACCATAACGTTGCATGTTGGCGATGTGTTTCGCTAAATTGCTAAAGCCCGTTTCTAACGCGCCTAAATTTTCAGTGGTTAAATCAGTCAAAGCGACTCCGCCGTTATATTTCAAGGCCCGAATTGTGGCAACGATGACGATTGCATCTGGTGTTTTACCCAATTGTGGGACTTTAATATCTAAGAATTTTTCAGCGCCTAAATCAGCCCCAAAACCAGCTTCGGTAATGGCAATATCGCCGAGTTTTAGAGCCGTTTGGGTCGCTAGAATACTGTTACAGCCGTGCGCAATATTGGCGAACGGGCCGCCGTGGACTAACGCCGGTGTGTGTTCAAGCGTTTGCACTAGATTGGGTTTTAAGGCATCTTTTAATAACATCGCGATAGCGCCAGTCACTTTTAAATCAGCGACAGTCACTGGTTGGCGGTCAAAATTATAGCCAATCACAATCCGACTAATCCGGGCCTTTAAATCGGTGATATCGGTTGCCAAACAAAGAATGGCCATCAATTCACTGGCGACCGTGATGTCAAAGCCGTCCTGTCTTGGCATCCCTTGCACTGGTCCACCCAAACCAATGACCACTTGGCGTAGTGCCCGGTCGTTGATATCTAACGCCCGTTTCCAAATAATCCGGCGGGGATCAATGTTTAAAACGTTGCCCTGTTGGATATGATTATCAATTAAAGCCGCTAAAGTGTTAACAGCTGACGTTAAGGCGTGCATGTCACCGGTAAAATGGAGATTAATATCTTCCATTGGAACGACTTGTGCGTAGCCACCACCGGTTGCGCCACCTTTCATCCCCATCACTGGGCCTAATGACGGTTCACGTAAGGCGATTACGGCGGACTTGTCTAATTGGCGTAACGCATCGCCTAATCCGACGGTCACGGTTGATTTACCTTCGCCGGCTGGTGTCGGGTTAATCGATGTGACTAAGACTAACTGACCATCTGCTTGTTGATTCAAACGTTGAATCGCTTTAAAATTAACTTTTGCTTTATAAGGTCCGTATTGTTCCAATTCCGCGGTTTCTAAACCGATTTGTTCGGCAATTGCGTAATTGGTTTGATTTCATGCGCTTCGTTTTCCTGTGCAATTTGGATATCTGACATGCTGACCCACTCCTTTTATTGACGATAAACATATTATAGCCGATTTCGTACGGAATTGGCAGATTAGTTTCAATAAAGTTTATCTTCGACAGTTACTATCCAGCGTGGTAGAATAAAGGTGCGCGATTAATGCGTGGATTTTAAGGAGGGATTGTGATGGAACGAGGAATCGTGAAATGGTTTAGCAATGCTAAGGGGTACGGCTTCATCAGTTACCAAGATGATGAGGAAATTTTCGTTCATTTTACCGCAATCCAGACCGACGGCTATAAGTCCCTCAATAAAGATGATGTGGTTTTATTCGACGTCAAAGAAGGCGCCCGCGGATTACAAGCGGCCAATGTCCAAAAAATTGAAACCCCACAAGACTAACTCATAATTAATTAAGAATTCATTAGCGTACGTAAATAGGCAACGCATCCTTAAATTGGATGCGTTGCCTATTTTTGATGTCTGATTCGCTTATTCAACAATTGGCCAGCCAGCTGCTTTTAGCGTTGCCACTAATTGTTGTTTATCTTTAGGCTGAAGCAATAATTGCTCAGGTTGATAGTCTAATTCTGTCGTTGTTATCAAAAGGCCATGCTTTTGGACCGCAATTTGCGTCAGCTTCTCACGCTCAATTGTGCGGTGCCGTTTAAACACTGGCCGTTTTAAATGGATTGCTTCTGAGGTAATCGTTACTTGATAGCCCAAGATATTAATGATGGTTAAAATAACCGCAATGAGCGCAATCGTCATCGATTGCCAATTTAAATTGATAAGTTCGAGTTGGATAATTAAGGCTAATAGATAGATAAAGCCAATCCAAGACCACGTCGTGATAAAATAAGCGTAACCTGGTTGGTAGCGGATTGTTAGCGATTTTTGCATGAGCACACTCCTTAGTGTTTTAATAGTACCATTATCATTACTGACTTGTCAGTGGATTGGCGCAATTCTTTAAGAATGATTAAACTTTAACGCAGGACCCTCCCATCGAATCAATTGCCGCTTAGTCCCATTTAACAATCAACTACCACCATTAACCTAAGTAATAGCCTTTTGGCGACATATTTAGTAAACTACTCAAGAAGCTTAATCGAATTTTAGGAGTGATCATTTGGCATTATTAGCAGAAATAACAACTTTAATTATTTTTATCAATGCAGTCCTCGCCATTATTACCGTTTTACGGCAGCCACGGGACATCGCCGCAACGTGGGCTTGGTTATTAGTCTTGATGTTATTACCGGTCGGCGGCTTTATTTTATACCTCTTCACCGGTCGTGGGTTATCGCGTAAAAAGATTTTCCAAAGTCAGTCTCAGATTAACGATGGGATTTTGGCGTTGGTTGATATTCAACGTCAAGAAAATCGTAAAAATGAATTATTGCCTAAAAAGATGCTTTCGAGTGAAGCAACAGAAATGGTCAATTTATTTTTAAATATTAATAACGCCCCCGTCTTAAAGGACAACCACGTGACGTTGTACACGGAGGGCCAAGAAAAATTCGCGGCCCTATTCAACGATATTCGCCAAGCTCAAAAAAGTATCCATATCGAATATTACACCATCTACAACGATCAAATCGGCAATGACTTACAAAAATTGTTAGTTGAAAAAGCAAACGCCGGCGTCACCGTTAACGTCTTATACGATGCTTGGGGTTCTCAAGGCGCAAGCCAGAAATGGTGGCGCCCGCTCGAAGAAGCTGGCGGTCACGCCCACACCTTCTTCAGTTCTAAACATTCAATCACCGATTTTCGGCTAAATTTCCGCGATCATCGTAAAGTGGTGGTCGTCGATAGTAATATTGGTTACATCGGTGGTTTTAACGTCGGTGATCAATATCTGGGTCGCAGTCATAAATTTGGTAATTGGCGCGATACGCATATGCGGGTCACGGGGAATGCCGTATTAGCGTTACAGGTTCGTTTTTTAATGGACTGGAACGCGAGTGTTGAATCTAACGTGCAACTCCCCTATTCTAATGATCTATTTCCAAAAGAAGTTGCCTCTAAACGGGGGTCGGCTGCGATGCAAATTGTTTCCAGTGGGCCGGATAAACTTGACGAACAAATTAAACTCGGCTATTTGAAAATGATTAGTACCGCTAAAAAACGTCTTTGGATTCAAACGCCTTATTTGGTTCCAGATGATAGTATCATTGATGCGCTAACGACGGCTGCGATGTCTGGTGTCGACGTGCGGATCATGGTTCCGAATATGCCAGATCATCCGTTCATCTACCGCGCAACGCAATATTATAGTCAACTGTTACACGCAACTGGGGTTAAAATCTATAGTTATCAAAATGGTTTTTTGCACGCTAAAACGGTTGTGATGGACGGTCATATCAGTACGATTGGTTCGGCCAACATGGATATTCGGAGCTTTAAACTCAATTTTGAAGCCAACGCCTTTATTTACGATCCGAAAGTCGCCGCGCAACTCGAAACGATATACAAAGCTGATATGCAACACGCGCAATTGCTAACCGATGAGATTATCGCCCAACAATCTAAATGGATTCGTTTTAAACAGAAATTTTCACGATTACTCTCCCCCATTTTATAAAACGTTCGGGTAAAACTATTTAAGTTGTCAGTCATTAAGTTGTCCAACATTTTTTATTTAAAATCAAACGTTAGTCCCACGCGGGTTAATGAATTGTTATGCGTTTAACCCACAAAATAGCCATTGACTTTAGTAGTGATTATGGTTAACTTTATAAGTGAACAGTTCACGTGTGATTCAATTAATCATTCGGCAACAGCCCCTAGTTATAGGGGCTGTTTTTCATTTAAACACAACATCTAGCATTAAATCATTGCAACTTCATTTTCGAAACGGTATACTAATTTTATTAATTAGATTCTTCAAGGGAGTTAAATGATCATGGCAAACATTACATTATACACTAAGAACGGTTGTCCCCAATGTCGGATGACGAAACACTTTTTGGAGACACACGATGTCACTTTCGTTGAACATAACATTAACGACGACCCTCAATATATTGATTACTTACGCGAAAACGGTTTTCAAGCCGTTCCCGTATTAGAAGCTGATGGGATTGATAGCTTTTCTGGTTTCAGACCCGCTGAATTACAAAAATTAGCCATCTAATAGGCGCTTTATTTTTTGTTAGACTAACTCGTCCCTAGAGTTAGTCTTTCCCTTTTTTTAAACCTTAATTTTGCAGAAAGTGGTGCTTAACAATGTCTTTAAAAGAAATCCGTACTGAAGATGTCACCTATTATGAACTCAATAATCAAATTAATATTCCGGTTGACGGTCAAATTCCGTTACATAAGGATCAAGAAGCGCTCGATGCTTTTCTAGAACAAAATGTGCAACCTAATATGGTGACTTTTAAGTCCCTTCAAGATCGTCTAGATTATTTAGTGACTGAAAACTATTATGAAGCTGATTTTCTTAAAGCTTATTCAATCACTTTTATGGAACAACTTAATCAGTATTTGATTGACCAAGACTTCCATTTCAAATCTTTCATGGCTGCCTATAAATTTTACGCACAATATGCTTTGAAAACAAACGATAATGGTTTCTATTTAGAAGATTTTAAAGACCGGATTTTCGTCAACGCTTTGTATTTCGCAGATGGCGATGAAACTTTAGCCATGAATCTAGCAGACGAAATGGTGCATCAACGTTACCAACCGGCCACCCCTAGCTTCTTAAACGCCGGCCGTTCACGCCGGGGCGAATTGGTTTCGTGTTTCTTACTCCAAACAACCGATGATATGAACTCCATCGGCCGGACGATTAATTCCGCACTCGAATTATCCCGAATTGGTGGCGGCGTTGGGATTAGCCTGTCTAACTTACGTGGTGCTGGTGATCCGATTAAAGGGATTGATGGCGCTGCTAGTGGTGTCTTACCGGTCATGAAATTATTGGAGGATTCATTCTCATATTCTAACCAACTCGGCCAACGTCAAGGGGCCGGTGTCGTTTATTTAAACGCCTTCCATCCCGATGTCATTGCCTTTTTGGGGGCTAAGAAGGAAAATGCGGATGAGAAGTACCGGTTAAAGACCCTGTCACTCGGTTTAATCGTGCCGGATAAGTATTACGAACTGGTTGCCAACGATGCCGATATGTATCTTTTCAGCCCTTACGGTGTTGAGAAAGAATACGGTGTCCCTTATTCATACGTCGACATCACCAAAGAATACGATAATTTAGTCGCTAACGATCAAATTAAGAAAACGAAGATTAAAGCCCGTGATTTAGAAAATGAAATCAGTAAATTACAACAAGAATCCGGTTATCCGTACATCGTCAATATTGATACGGCCAATAAAGCCAATCCAATTGATGGTAAAATCATCATGAGTAACCTCTGTTCAGAAGTCTTACAAGTTCAAACCCCTTCACAAATCAATAACCGTCAAGAATATGACGTCTTAGGGACTGATATTAGCTGTAACTTAGGTTCGACGAACATCCCCAATATGATGACGTCACCTGATTTTGGGCATTCAATCGAAGCCATGGTCCGCGCCTTGACTTACGTCACGGATCATTCGGATATCGATGTGGTGCCTTCAGTGGCGCATGGTAACGAACTCGCTCACACCATCGGTTTGGGTGGTATGGGCTTGCATACCTATTTTGCGACTCACCAAATGTTGTACGGCTCACCTGAATCAATCGACTTTACCAGCAATTATTTCATGTTACTCAACTATTGGACCCTCGTGGCTTCGAATAAGATTGCGAAAGAACGCCATGAAACCTTTGCCAACTTTGATAAGAGCAAATATGCTGATGGCACTTATTTCGACCAATACCTGAATGAAGACTGGGCCCCACAATCAACACAAGTTAAAACCCTCTTTGAAGGCATCTTCATCCCCACTAAAGCGGATTGGATAGCTTTACGCGATGCCATTATGGCGGACGGTTTATACCATCAAAACCGTTTAGCCGTTGCACCAAATGGTTCAATTTCATACATTAACGATACCTCTGCTAGCCTCCAACCAATTGTCAACCGCGTTGAAGACCGCCAAGAAAAGAAAATTGGGACGATTTACTATCCAGCTCCTGGTCTTTCAAACGAAACGATGCCGTTTTATGAATCAGCCTACGACATCGATATGCGTAAAGTGATTGATATCTACGCCGCTGCTCAAAAGCACGTCGATCAAGGCATGAGTATGACCCTCTTCATGCGTTCAACGATTCCAGCTGGTTTATACGAATGGAAAGATGGCCGTACGGATAAGATGACGACCCGTGATTTAAACATCTTAAGAAACTATGCACATCACAAAGGCATTAAATCAATTTACTACATCCGGACATACACTGATGATGAAAATGAAGTTGGCGCGAACGCTTGTGAAAGCTGTACCATCTAGTCAGTCAAGGGGCAATTTGCCCCGGATACATACTAAAAGGAGTCAATTGAAATGACAGTAAATTCAGAGAATTACATTGCAATTAATTGGAACCAAATTGAAGATCAAATTGATAAAGCCACTTGGGAAAAATTAACCGAACAATTTTGGTTAGATACCCGGATTCCGTTATCCAACGATTTAGACGATTGGCGTGACCTATCCGATCAAGAAAAATGGATTGTCGGCCACGTCTTTGGTGGCTTAACCTTACTCGATACCCTCCAATCACAAGATGGGATGGCGAGCTTGCGCGCTAACATCCGGACCCAACACGAAGAAGCCGTCCTCAATAACATTCAATTCATGGAATCGGTCCACGCTAAAAGTTATTCATCGATTTTCTCAACTTTGAATACGCCGAGCGAAATTGACGAAATTTTCGAATGGACCAATTCGAATCAATACCTCCAATATAAGGCTAATAAGATTAATGATATTTACCAAAACGGCACGCCACTTCAACAAAAAATTGCCAGTGTCTTCTTAGAAACCTTCTTATTCTACTCTGGTTTCTACACCCCACTCTATTATTTAGGTAATAACAAACTGGCCAACGTCGCTGAAATCATCAAGTTAATTATCCGGGATGAATCCGTGCATGGTACTTATATCGGTTATAAATTCCAATTAGGGTTTAACGAATTACCAGCTGCTGAACAGGATAGTTTGAAAGATTGGATGTACGATTTATTGTATGACCTCTACGCCAACGAAGAAAAATATACACACGAAGTCTACGACGGCACTGGTTGGACTGAAGAAGTCCTAACTTATCTCCGCTATAACGCCAACAAAGCCTTAATGAACCTTGGACAAGGTGCGCTCTTCCCCGATACCGCTGAAGACGTCAATCCCGTAATTTTAAACGGGATGTCAACTTCGACCGCCAACCATGATTTCTTCTCCCAAGTCGGTAATGGTTACCGTCTGGGTAATGTTGAAGCCATGAGTGATAGCGACTACCATTTCGAATAATAACCTAGACTGAAATTCCAAGTGAATTTCAGTCTTTTTTAATCCCCTATTATCGTCAACTAAGGTATAATGAAAGCGTGTTAATCATGAAGGGAGTCCTGTTTGATGTATTACGTTGTTATGCCATCTAATGATATTCGTCGTAACTTGGCGACTGAACAATATTTAATGAATCAAAAACATTTCGATGAACCTTTGTTGCTCTTTTATATTGAAAAGCCCTGCATCATCGTGGGCCGTAATCAAAATACGTTTGAAGAGATCAATCAACAATACGTAGAAGACCACAATATAACCGTTACCCGCCGATTATCCGGTGGTGGTGGCATTTATCAAGATTTAGGCAACCTTTGTTTTAGTTTCGTGGTGGATGCCGATTCAGAACAATTCGGCGACTTTAAATCCTTCACGCAACCGATTGTTGATGCGCTCCACCAGATGGGCGCGACTTCGGCAGAAGTTTCCGGCCGTAATGATATGTTGGTTGCGGGTAAGAAGTTCTCCGGCAATGCGATGTACACCAAGAACGGCAAAACGTTCTCACACGGCACGCTTTCGTGGGATGTCGATTTAGACGTCTTAACCCAAGCGCTCAACGTGCCGGCGGATAAAATCGCTTCGAAAGGGATTAAGTCAATTCGCCAACGCGTGACAAATCTCAAACCGCACGTTGATTCACAGTATCAAAATATGACGACCGAAGAATTTCGGGATGTTTTATTATTAAACTTATTCCACGCCACCGATTTAGCCGCCATCAGTGATCGCCAATATCAATTAACCGCTGCTGATCAAGCGGGTATTGAGCAACTCTTTAACGACGTCTACAGTAACTGGGATTGGGTCTATGGTAAATCACCCAATTCAACCGTCCAAAAACGCCAGCATTTCGATTTTGGCACGATTGATGCCCGTTTACTCATCGAACACGGTAAAATCGCTAACGTGAAGTTCTATGGCGATTTCTTCGGTTCTGGTGATGCGAATGAATTGGCTAAGCAACTGCAAGGCACAATTTATGATCGCCAACACTTAACTGAAGCCTTGGCTGATATTGATACCACCCCCTATTTTACGGGGATTCCCAAAGCCGAATTAGTGACATTATTAGCCCAATAAATCAAAAAAGCTGTAACAGAACTCGGTTATCAATTGAGTATCAAGTTGAAAAGTCGCCTATCCCGAACTAAGGATAGACGACTTTTTGATTTGAACGGAAATTGATGAGTTCTGGTGCGCGATAAAGAAGCGTATTGCGACTTATATCAAAAACTCTTTAGTTAGTTAGAAAATCAGCGTCTCCAGTGTGGGCGCTTCTACTATTTTTTGAATATGACCATCCTTTAACACAATTGCCCGCGAAGACTGACTCGCCAACGTTAAATCGTGCGTTACCATCACAATGGTTTTCCCGGTTGTCACTAATTCCTGTAAGAGCGTCATCACCAACAGCCGAGAATGCGTGTCTAAGGCGCTAGTCGGTTCATCTAAAAAGATAATATCGGGATCCGCTAAAATAGTTCGGCCAATCGCCACCTTTTGTTGTTCCCCACCCGATAAGGCATCGATTGATTGGTGTAACTCAGCCTTCAGTTCTAATCGCTTGGTCAAAGCAGCGACGGTGGCCGGTTTAATCCGGTGGCCGTTTAACGTTCCCGGTAATACCAGATTATCGTAAGCCGTTAACGCGGGAATTAACTGAAAATGTTGAAAAATAAACCCAATTTCTTTGCGCCGAAATGTTGCTAGCTTTGTCGCGTTCCAACCATATGGATTTTGACCGTTAATCAAGACCGTTCCAGTCGTTGGTGGTAATAAACTTGAAATACAATAGAGTAATGTCGTTTTACCAGAACCCGATGGTCCGACAATTGAGATAAACTCTCCCTTTTGAACATCAAAAGAAAGGTCGTCAAGTACAAGCAATTGTTTATTTTTAGCCAGTTCGATTTCTTTTTTGAGATGCGTCATTGAAATCACACTTTGATGCATGCTGATCAGCTCCCTTTAAATAATTTGCTTACTTGGTTCATTCAATGTATTTTTTAGTCGTCCGTAACGCTAATCCGTTGATTAGGATAAAACAGCCAAAAAAGAGCAAGAATGCGCCGAACGTGAGTGCACAATTAACAGTCCAGTTGGCTTTGAAAATATTGCCACCCCCTAAATACGTTACCCGTAATAGCGGAATTGCAAACAGAAATGTCCCAAACAAAGTGATTAAAACTGAAATCAACGACGCCGTTCCGATTTCAATTAATTTTAATTTAAATAGCCAATTTGGCGGACAACCCGAAAAGAAATATTGGGCTGATTCTGTTCTGGTTTTTAATCTAAACAAACCAATCGAAGTCAGTACGTTAGCAAGACTGATGATGATTGGTGCACCGAATACAAACAACAGATTAAAGATTAAATCATAGAGATAGTCCGCGCTATTGTGACCATCAATCAATAATTTAGTATTGAGAAATAACGCAATAAAATTGCCGACTAATAACGTAATGACAATCACGGGCCGACTTAATTTAATTAAACCTTCGACATTGTATTGCATATTATCAAAAGCTGAACGCAACATAGGCTGTTTTGTGATACTTGGTAGATCAACGATGCGCTTCACGATTCCTTTAAAAAGGGGTCGAATTAAAAAGTTCATCCCGCTTAGTAACGCCAGCCAGACCGGCAGTAATAGATTCATTGAACTTGCCATACTGCTCGTATAGGCTTTAACGTCAGTTGGATTAGGCACTGCCTTGATATACAGCATGACCGTTACAACTAGACAGAATAAAAGCGCGACGCTACCACTAAACAAGCCAGGGTGTCGTTGTTTGGCCAATTGATTAGTAGCCGATAGTCGCCCTTTTCGTTGTTGATAATTTTTAAAACAATACTGCAAACACGTCATCGCAATCAGCATCGCTTGTAGCAATAGGGTCACGTAGACCACCTGCCCTGAAAATTGCAAGGGCATTTGCGCGAGTGCGTGTCGGTCAACCGTTGGTAGAATATTGATAAAAGCTTGCGCTCCTTTGACAGCAAAGAGATTGCCAATCAGTGCCCCCAGCAGCCCAACCAATAACATTTGTCCAGTCATAATAACGCTCAATTGACGTGGTGAAATCCCCAAAAGCATTAAGATATCGTTCGTCTCATCAAAAAGATCAATACATTGTTTCATCGCGTTCCTTGCTAGTAGCAATATGACCAGACTTCCAACAAACATTGGCATTTCAAAAAAGACGCCATAATCAAATTCGGCGCTTAAGGTATTCGGCCCAACCAGTTTGATGGCATTCAAGATGGTCAATATCGTACTAAAAACGAATCCCGAAACAATAAAAAGGGGTAATACGGCTAACCAAATCTGCCAATGCTTGATAAATGACTTCACTATTAATTTAAGCATGATGCCCTCCTGACCTATTTTCATTGATGACTTAACGTTATTTAAAATTTCCGATGGCTAAAGATTAAGTACCCGAACTCGAGAAAAATCAACGTATAACATAAAGCCCCACCGATAATTTGTAGGTTACTTAATTGCGTTAACTCATGGTAAACAACGTAGGTCGTATATTGATTCTGTAGGTTCAACATATTTAGCGGATTCCATTTAATGATAAAATCGAAGGTCTCGTATTTATTTAATAAATTATCCGACAAACCCTGGCCCATAAAAATTAACACAAAGCTGATGACCACCGCTAACGAATTGTTTTTGGATAGACTTGAAAAGAAAAAAAGCAAAGCGATTGTCAAAAGTGACGCCACTAGCCCCACCAACAGGGTTAATATCAGATTAACAATCAGTGGTTGCTGATACTGATAAACCGCGAACCAATCAACCTGGCCAGGAAAGATAATCAATGATAAGACAATTGTTAAGCCAAAAGCAATCACGTGTAAAACAACATCGTAGCAAAAAATTACTAAGAATTTTGAAAAATAAATGTCCCGTTTACTTGACGCTTTATACAACAACGTCAGAATGGTGCCCTCTTGAAACTCCATTGAAAAGATACCCGCACCAATGACTACTAACAGCATTTCAATCCACGGCCCCGCTAGAAAGGAACTAATCACTAAGTAACGACTGAATTCAAATTTAAATAACAGCCATGCTAAAAGCATTAACGGTATTAATAGAATGGGGGCATACCAGACCATCTTTTTATGGAAAAATTTGTAGTATTCTTGATATAAACTATCTGCCATCATCTAGCTCCTTTTTGACGATTAGTATTGGGTCTTTATTAAGTTAATTGTGACTTCGTTTAAACAGTCGATACCCTAAACCCAGAAACAGTAGCGTATAGCCTGCCGTCCCAATCATGATTTGAGGATTATTCAATTTCGTAATCGCCCTAAAACTGGGATCAGCCAATTGCCCTAATAAATTCAACATATTAAACGGATTCCACTTGAGTAACGACACTAAATCTCCGGCTGACTGTATGAGTCCGCCTGAAATTGTTTGACCTAAGAAGACAATTCCCACGCCGATACTGATTGCAACGACGTTCACTTTAAATAAACAGATTAGACAAATAGTAATTGAAATCATTAAGAGCGAGGCCATCAAATTGATCGTTGTTAGTTTTAAAAACGTTTTCAATAAAGACTGGTTGCCAGTCACTGTCGAAAACCAATGATATTGATTAGGATAGAAAAACAGCTTAAGCAGAATCGTAAAGCTAATTGATGAAACATGTAAAATGCCACTATAGCCTAAAATAATCATCAATTTTGCCCAATAAATGGCCCTTTTCGTCGGACTTTTATAAAACAAAGTCAGTAGCGTGTTATTCTGATATTCCATTGCAAATAAGTTTGCACTAAACACGACTAGAATCAAAGCAATCCATTGACTAGCACCAAAACCTTGAACAATTAGAAACGACACTTGATCGTCACTATCCATCAATACCGTAAAAAGCATCAGGCCAAACAGCATCAAAATACCATAGTAAAAACTTTTTTGATGTTTGACCTTAAACCATTCCTGCGCCAAATTTCGCATCATTTCGGGTTGACCTCCCGCTCTTTCAAGACGTTAACAACCACTTCTTCAAAGTCAATTGTAATAGGCGACAATTCCAGTAACTGAATGCCATGTGCATAAATGATCGGTTGTATTTCTAAAATACGACTCGCGTCGATCGTTAAATAGGTTTCGTTGTTCTCACTTTTAATACCGTTAGCGTCCAATAGTGCAACCGTCTTAGCTAGATTATTAGTCACCAGTTTATATTGATGATGCTCATTTTGAATGAGTTCGGTAATGGGTTTTTCAACTAATATTTCACCATTATTAATTAAAACAACATCCGTTATCACTTTTTCGAGTTCACTTAAGATATGACTTGAAATTAAGAATGAGGTTCCCCCATCCGCATATTTTTTAATAATCTGACGCACTAGAATCGTTGCTTCAATATCTAAGCCATTCATCGGTTCATCCAGAATCACAAACTCAGGTTGATTTAGTAACGCAATCGCAATCCCCAATTTTTGCTTCATCCCTAATGAATATTGCTTAGATTTATCATCAACATAGGCCGTCATTTCCAACGAAGTGACGAGGTCCAGCACGTCCTGTTGATTTTTACAATAAAGCGTCAGGTTTTGGCGACCAGTTAAAAAGGGATAAATTGCGGGGCGCTCAATCAAGGCGCCCACCTTGGTTAAAGCCTGATGGTTATTGACCGTTACCG
Source organism: Latilactobacillus fuchuensis DSM 14340 = JCM 11249 (assembly GCF_000615805.1). Taxonomy (GTDB): domain Bacteria; phylum Bacillota; class Bacilli; order Lactobacillales; family Lactobacillaceae; genus Latilactobacillus; species Latilactobacillus fuchuensis. The sequence goes on along the minus strand of NZ_BAMJ01000003.1, from coordinate 30,371 downwards.
CGCTCCCGTTAATTTGGATCGCCCCTTCAAACTTCAATAAGCCCAAAATCGTTTTCATAATGGTGGTTTTACCAGCGCCATTTGGGCCAATCAAACCAACAACGGCCCCCTCTTTGACCTGAAAAGAAACCTTTTTAATCACCTGTCTTTTCGAAAAAGAAACAACTATATTTTTAACGGTTATCATACCGCACCCCCCTATTCTGGATAAAAAAAGAACCCTACAGACAATTAAGCTATGGGGTTCATTTCAATCATTAGTGATATTGAAATCACTAATGTCATGCAATTTTAAGTTTAATCTTTTCTTAACGTAAACGCTAACCGCCGAGTTTGCATGAAATGTTGGCACACACCAGCGATAATGAGTGGCACTAGGATACTAATCAGTAAACTGATCCAAGCCATAGGTTGTTGACTGACGTGAAGCATACTATCGGCCGACTGTGTATCACCAAAGATGACAACAACGTCAAATGATAATGCTTTGGCCCACGCTGGTAAAATGCTCGTCAGAATGGGGGCAAGATATTGATTATAGACGACGGACCAAACAATGTAGATGACGAAGATGACCCACCACATTTTCTTTTCAAATAACGTCATGAAGCTACTGATTTGAAGGGCGCTGGCTAAAAGTAACCAGCCAACTAGGATTACCATGATAACAACTCGTGGCGCTAATAGAAAAGCTAATGAGGCATTATAATTCATCCAGACGGCTAATAAGTAACCGATTAAGAAGGTAATGGTTTGTGTGCTAAACAAAGTAACCAATTGTGTGGCGTAACTCGTTTGTCGGGAGATGCCATTTTGAATCCCAAATTCAAAAAAGGGTCTAACAGATGTGAATGCGGCAATCATAATCACAATTTGACTGGCAATTAGCCCGCCAAAAACCATGGCGTAAGCAATAAATTTCACGTACTCTATCCAACTAAAATCGACGTGTTGATACAGGCTGACACCCACGGCAATAATCGCTGCCACAACCACTGTCATGAATACGCCGAGTAGCGTTTTAAGCACGGTGCTCCATAATTCTGTTAATCTGTAACGTAACATGGCTTTAAACATCACGATTCCCCCGTTCGTTAGTTAATTTAATAAAGGTTTGTTGTAAATCAACGTGTTCGATTGTTAAGCGGTCTGGAATTTCACGTTCAGTTGGTAATTGATCGTAAATATAAGCGATATACAACGTTCCCAACTGTTCCGTTGCCAGTTGATTCAATTCCTGACAATACGCTTGAACGACTTCCTCTGGGCCACTAATCCGATAACTCTTCGCTAGCACCGTCTCCAAAGGTTCATCAATAATGACTTGGGTTTCATTCAAAATCACGACGTGTTCGATTAAATTAGCAATCTCTTCGATTAAGTGGGTCGCTAAGACAATCGTCCGTGGTCGTTCCTCATACGCCTTCAAAATGAATTGGTACAACATTTCGCGATGATTCGCATCTAACCCCAGAATCGGTTCATCCAAAAAGACAACTTCGGCTGGGACGCACAAGGCGAGCATCGCTTTAAAAATCGTTCGATAACCGGTAGATAATTGACTTAACTTCTTCTTTGGATTCAAGCCAAAAGCCGTCATCATTTCCGCTGATAAAGTTTCGTCAAACTGGCCCTGTAACAAAGCGGTATTTTTAATAATTTTATTGAGCCGTTCTTCTTTAGAGAACAAGTTGGTTTCTGACATCAAATAGAACGCTTGAACCGGATGATCGCGGCCAGTTAGTGCTTGATCTTGCCAACTAATCGTCCCGCTACTGGCAAAAATCCGATTGGTGATAATGTTCAATAAGGTACTTTTACCGACCCCGTTACGGCCTAATAAACCATAAATCGTATTTGGTTTAAACGTTAGATTAATGTCATCCAAAATAACTTGGTGGCCAAATTGTTTCGTAATTTGCGTTAATTTTAGCTCATTCATGATCATACCCTCTTTCTATTAAGGCCAGTAGCGCCGTTTTCGTTAAGTTCAGTTGTTTGGCCTCTTTGACTAAATCTTGGACGTGTTGTTGATAAAACGCCGCTTGTCTTTTTTCTGTAATTTGTGCTGGTGCTGTTTCAGTCACAAACATCCCGAGTCCTCTTTTCTTTTCAATCAGGCCAGCCGTCACCAATTGATTCATGCCTTTCAACACGGTCGCCGGGTTTAAATTGAATTGCCGCGATAATTCGGTCGTCGATGGCACTTGGCTATCCGGTGGGAAAATACCGGTAAAGATGCCCTCTTCAATCTGGTTCGCAATTTGACGATAGAGTGGTTCGTCGTTATTAAATTCAAATAACACGCTAACACCTCCTGTTTGCGTTATTCGGTTAGTTGGTTATGTAACTAACTATAACAGCAAAGTTTCAAAAGTCAACCATGCAATCAAAAAAACACACTACTTCGAATATTTCGAAATGGTGTGTGCTTTAAAACAGTAAATTAGTAGCCTTCAGTCAAACTAACCGTATTGTAAGTTAGGTGGCCATCCGCTAAAAAAGTGGGCAAGTTACGGGCAAAGACAGTGTACACCCGCTCGTGTAAATCTGGAATATAACCAGAAATATGCGGTGTAATCACTAAATTAGGTGTTGACCAGAGGGGTGAATCGGCCACTAACGGTTCATTTTGGGCAACATCAATCGCTGCACCGGCCAACTGACCGGCATTCAAAGCGGCCATTAATGCGGCCTCGTTGACCGATTTTCCCCGACCGACGTTAAAGAAATAAGTCCCCGCCGCTACTTTCGCAAAGAAATCAGCGTTAAAATAATCGGTCGTTTCAGACGTGAGTGGCATGCCGTTGACAATAAAATCGGCCTGTTCTAAAACTTGATCAACCGTTTCAGTCGTCACGATTTGTTCGAAATGATTAATGGGTTCGCCATTCCGATTAACGCCGATGGTTTTAAGCCCCATCGTTTGCGCATATTGAGCGACTTTTTCACCAATTTGACCAGTCCCAAAAATTAAAATCGTGCGACCTTCAAGCGTCATGGTACTTTGCCCGATTGGATGATGATCCCAAACACGTTGGCGCTGCGCATTTAAACTTTGATAAATGCCGCGTGTAAAATACAATAAATAACTCATGACGGTCTGGGCAATCGGTACGGCGTGCATGCCCCGCGCATTCGTCACTAAAATGTTCTGGTCAATCAATGTTTGCAATGGCAAATAGTCAATGCCAGAAGTCGCGGTTTGAATCCATTTCAACCGATGATTAGGGATTGCCAAAATTTGGGGGCCAATCACCTTATTCCAGCCAAACATAATGTCAATTTCCGCCAATTGCGCTTGCGATACATCCGCGCGATTGATAATCGTTAAGCCCTGTTGCGCTAATTCAATGCGTGCTGTTTCGGGAATATTTTCCGCTGCTAATATATTGGTCACGATAAATTCCTCACCTTGTATTGAAGTAGTCTTAAGTATAATGGATTGACGCCAAATAAAAAAGCATTCCGCCTAAATTTAACGGAATACTTTATAATTTTATTTATTATTTTTCAGCACGTGGCCAAACTGGACGACCCCAGTATTGGAATAAATCGGTTTGAATCCGACCATTATAGAGTTTCCGACGCTTAGTGGCCCGTTGTCCGTAAGATTCTTGGAACTGTAAATCACTCGTTAAAATGTATTTACTCCAAGTCTTCATTGAACGGTAAGTGTCACCCATTTCTTTGTATAATGCCCGCGCTTGTTCTTGATCACTCATCCGTTTACCGTAAGGTGGATTCGCAATTAAAACACCATTGGTTAAATCAGTTTTAAAATCTTTAACGGCTAATTGTTTAAATTCAACCTGATGGAGTACCCCAGCTTTTTGGGCATTTAAACGGGCAATATCAATCATATTTTGATCAATATCATAACCGAAGATTTCTAAGGGTTCATCCATCTTAACGAGCGATTGCGCTTCTTCTTTAACGTTTGCTAGAATTTCTGGTTTTAACCAATCAAATTCTTCAAAAGCAAATTGGCGTTGCATACCAGGTGCAATGTTATGGCCCATTAAGGCCGCTTCAATCGCAATCGTGCCTGAACCAGTTGTTGGATCGACGAATGGCATGTCGTTGTGCCAGCGTGATAGGAGAATTAATGACGCCGCAAAGTTTTCTTTTAAAGGCGCTTCCCCTTTTTCAAGACGGTAACCCCGTTTAAACAAACTAGCCCCAGTCGTATCTAAACTGATCGTCACGAAATCTTTTAAGATGCTGACTTCTAACGGATAAGTTGAGCCGGTTTCAGCTAAACGTGTCCGCCGATGATAAACACTACTTAACTTATCAACGATCGCCTTCTTCGTGATGGCTTGAACGTCTGGTTCACTGTGAAGTGTTGACCGGACTGACCGACCAGCAACTGGAAAAGCGGCATCTAATGGCAAAAAGTCATCCCAAGGTAACGCCTTAACTTGTTCAAATAATTGATCAAAAGTTTTCGCTTCGAATTGACCAATTGCAATCTTAATCCGATCAGCACTCCGTAACCAAAGATTGGTCCGGGCGATATCGGTTAAATCACCTTCGAAATAAACCCGACCATTATCAGAACGTGTTTCATAACCTAAATCTTGTAATTCTTTTGCCGTGATTGATTCAATACCACTTGCCATCGTTGCATATAGTTGGTAAGTCATTTTTTAAAGATCCCCTTAGGAAAATATTTTTTAAATAAAAAGAGCTTGGGCAAAAGCCCAAGCCACCTGATTGTAAACCTCTATAGGCCATGTTTTGTTCCAGAACTTTCCCAGGAAGAAAGTTCCTTCAGTAATCATCTATCTGTTCTTACGAACTCTCATTTTTAGTTCATTTCCATAAATGAGACGCCCCTACCAAAGTTTGGGTTACTCGCTCGCGGGGTTTACCTCGTTCCATCGTTTGGGTTTCCCCAACCGCTCCGTCACTGTGGCACTATTTAAGGATATTAACGCATGACCGAAGTTTTAGCGCGTTTTCCGCCGTTACCAATTAAGGTACCCTGGCTTATTGGGCCAGGCACGAACACTACAAGCATCTCAGCCTGTGCGGGCATGGACCTTCCTCAGCCTACTGATGTAGACCGCGATTACTCAAGATTTACAATGTTTAATCAATGTAAACTATTATACCACACTATTACATATTTGTATCATTAAATTGAGAATGATTTTGAACTCTCGTTTGACCTGCCGGATTTTGATCACTTAATTTAGCACCAAAAACGTGGCGTTCCAAATTAGAAAGACGCTTCAAAATATCATAGTTCGTCGCTGCTGATGTTTGTTGTGGTGCATTTTCTTTAACACTATCAGAAGCATTCAACTGTTTGTTTAATTCTTCAACCTTGTTAAATAAACGGGTATTTTCAGCCGTCAAGCGCGTGATTTCTTCTTGGTAGCTTTGGTAATCTTTGATAATTAAATCTAAATAACCATCGACTTCCTCTGAATCATAACCGCGCATCTTTGTTTTAAATTCTTTTTTTAATATTTCAGTTGGGTCTAATTCGACTTTGATTTGATTATCCATATTGACACCTCATTTATAATAAACGCTTCATACATGTAATTATAGCAAAGATAACCTAGAATTAAAACTTTAGATTCTCTAGCTCCGCTAATTCATTCGCGACATCCTGTAATTCAAAGAAATCGACTTGGTTTAACGGATAATCCGTCTGGCCTCGGTACTGGCCAATCGCTTGATAATCGTAGCTAGGTTTACCTTCTGCTTCCGGATCGTAATATAACAGTGCGCCGTCGGTATGACTTAACATGAACTGTTGATACTGTTTCAATTGTTGTGGCCCAGAATATGGCGCATTCGAGACCGGCTCACAAAAGTCGACCTGGCCCTTTAACTGCACCAACTTAGCTTGATTTTGCTCATTCCATTGTTGACCAAAATCATTGAACGGTAACATCAACGCCGTTTTTAAATCCGGATAATCCGTCTTTAATGTTTGAGCAACCTCTAAACTCCACTGTTCAATCCCCATTTGACCGCCCGTAATTACCCATTCTAAACCGTCGTCTAAGAAATTTGTTAATTGTTTTTTTAAAGAATATTTAATAACTTTAAGTTTTTCATCATTTTCGCCGAAAACACTTAATTCATAGCTTCGATAGCCAGTGACCCATAAACGTTGCATGGTCTTGCCTCCTACCTAATGATTTTAAAATCACCTGAATATTGCTATAATGATTGCACAGGAGCGTGATTTTCGATGACCTTTCATTATCCAAACGGACAACCTTACTTAAATAATGAAGTACCGCAGTCTAAAAAGCAAGCCACCCGACCAAAAGCAACCACTCTATTTGGTAAACGGGGCATGTCGCTTGAAGAAGAATTAAACGATAGTAATCAATATTATCGAAGCCAATCAATGGCTGTCGTCTATAAGAAACCGACCCCGATTCAAATTGTGAAGGTCGATTATCCAGCACGCAGCCAGGCCGTGATTAAAGAAGCCTATTTTAAACAAGCTTCAACGACCGATTATAACGGGATTTATCAAGGGCATTATCTTGATTTCGAAGCCAAAGAAACCAAAAATAAAACGGCCTTTCCGTTTCGTAATTTTCATCAGCATCAAATTGAACATTTTCGCGCTTGCTTACAACAAGGTGGTATCTGTTTTGTGATTATGAAGTTCGTTCCCTTGCAACGGCTGTTTCTATTGCCCGCTAGTGAACTTATTACCCGCTGGGACGCACAAGCAGATGGCGCTCGTAAATCAATTCCACTTGAAATTGTGATTAAACAGGGCTATGAGATTAATTATCAACTTAATCCCACGATTCCCTATCTAAGCGCGGTTGATCAATTAATTGCGTACCAAGTCAAAAGGAGTAACTAATCATCATGTCCGATAAAAATACCGGTAACTCACGTGTCGCACGGCACAAAAAAACCAACCAGAAACCAACTGCCAAGAAAAAGAAGTCGTTATTCTGGCGCATTATTAAATGGGGCATTTTAGCCGTTGTTGTGCTAATCCTCGCGGGAATTGGGCTCTTTGCTTATTATGCTAAAGATGCACCCAAATTAACCCAGTCAGATCTTGAGAGTGTTGTTTCATCAACGCTCTATACAAGTGATAACAAAGCCTTCAAAAAATTAGGGTTGGCCAACAGCACTCGTGCATCGAGCGAACAAATTCCAACTACGCTTAAGGACGCCGTGGTCTCAATTGAAGATCGTCGTTTCTATAAAGAAAAATTCGGCGTTGATCCGATTCGGATTGCTTCGGCAGCAGTTTCCAACGTTACGGGTAAATCATCGCTTGGTTTGCAGGGTGGTAGTACCCTGACCCAACAACTCGTTAAACTATCCGTTTTCTCAACGAAAGCATCCGACCAAACCTTCAAACGTAAAGCGCAGGAAGCTTGGTTAGCCGCACAAGTTGAACGACAATATTCTAAGGACCAAATATTAACTTTTTACATTAATAAGGTTTATATGAATAACGGTGTCAACGGGATGGGTACGGCCGCCGACTATTACTATGGTAAAACTTTAAAAGAATTAAGTTTGCCGCAACTGGCGTTATTGGCTGGTATGCCACAATCGCCGGCAGGCTATGATCCCTATCTACATCCAGAAGCCGCTAAAACCCGGCGTGATTTAGTGCTAGATGCGTTAGTTCGTAATAATAAGATTACGACTGCCGAAGCGACAGCGGCTAAGGCCGTACCCATTGCGACTGGCTTAGTTGCTCAAAAAGATGCCGCTAATACATCAACTGACGATAAAGCAACTGATGCATACGTTAAAGAAGTCATTACCGATCTTAAGAAAAAAGGCTACAACCCCTATACTGACGGGTTAAAGGTTTATACCAACATCGATATGGATGCCCAGAAGAAACTTTATACAACTGTCAACGATGATAGTAGCATTCCCTTCCCTGATGATAAATTACAAACCGCGGTTACGATTACCAATCCCAATAATGGTAAAATCGTCGCTATGATTGGTGGTCGGAAAACTGGAAATGTCCAACTCGGTTATAATCGGGCCGTTCAAGCCGGTCGTAGTAATGGTTCTTCAATGAAACCGCTGATGGATTATGCACCAGCGATTGAATATCTCAACTATTCAACCGGCTACAAACTAGTCGATGAACCGTATACTTATCCAGGGACCAGCGTTCAATTGCATAACTTTGATAATCAATATGTGGGGACCATCACCGCTCGTAATGCTTTAGCCAATTCACGAAACGTCCCCGCGATTAAATTATTGGCCGATGTCGGCATGACGAAAGCGAGCCAATTTGTGGAAGCCCTTGGGATTACGATTCCGTCAAATGCTGGATTCTCTTACGGGATTGGTGGCAATGTATCGACCTTGCAAGAATCAGCCGCATATGGCGCTTTTGCAAACGGCGGGACTTATTATAAGCCAACCTATGTTAGCAAAGTCGTGACGGCCGATGGCATTACCCATAATTACGATTCTGAGGGCACTCAGGCCATGAAGAGCTCAACAGCTTACATGATTACCGATATGTTGAAAGACGTTATCAGCAAAGGTTCTGGGACACTCGCGCAAATCTCCGGCTTATACCAAGCCGCTAAGACCGGGACAACCAATTATTCTGACGAAGAAGTCACCAACTCAGCTGGCGCCATCAATTCTGACTTAGCTAAGGACAGCTGGTTTGCCGGCTACACCAAAGACTACTCGGTCACCGTTTGGACCGGTTATGATGAACCCTTAAAGAACGGTTTAACAATGAGCGAACGAAACGTTGCGGCTTACATCTACCGTTCGATGATGGTCTACCTTGCCCAAAACAGCACCAACAGTAACTGGACAATGCCTAGTAACGTCATTGCCAAAAATGGTGAATTATATATTAAGGGGACGACAACCGCTGAAAGTAGTAGTTCAAGCAGTAGTTCTAGTTTCTCTGAAAGTATATTAAGTAGCTCTTCGACGAGCTCGTCAACGAGTTCAAGTAGTTCCGAAAGTAGTGTTGCTGAAACGAGCAGTTCTGAACCGGTTGAAACGAGTTCCTCATCGGTTCCTGAGACAACCAGCTCCGCTGATCCAGGCAGTACTTCTTCAGAATCAAATGCTGGTGGCGACATATCAACCACACCAAGTCAATAAAAATAAGCTAGGCCTATTCGTCTGAATGGGCCTAGCTTATTTTTATGGTGCTATTGCTAACCACGATCGGCTAGATATTGTTGACCGGCAGCACAGATCGTCAATAAAGGACATTGCTGACATTTGGGATTCCGTGCCGTACAATATTGTCGGCCAAATAAAATTAATGTATGGTGGGCTTTAACCCAATCGCTTTCGGGTAACTTAGCCTGAAAATCACGTTCAATTTGAATGACTGACGCATTCTGGGCACTGATTCGCAACCGTTTAGCAATTCGAGTGACGTGGGTGTCAACAGCAAATGAGGGCACGTTAAACGCATCACCCAGAACAACATTGGCGGTCTTACGACCGACGCCGGCGAGTTGTTCTAATTCAGCGTGGGTTTGGGGCACTTCGCCACCAAAATCAGCAATCAACTGTTGGCAGCAGGTTTTAATGTGTTTCGCCTTGTTGTGATACAAACCAATTGAATGAATGTCCACTTCAATCGACTCCAGAGATGCGTTTGCAAAACTCGTTGGTGTCGGAAAATCCCGAAATAATTTAGGCGTGACTTTATTAACAGACACGTCGGTCGCCTGCGCACTTAACATCACCGCAATTAACAATTGAAATGGTGAATCGGCCACCAACGCCCCTTTAGCATCCGGAATTAATGTATATAATTGGTCAAAAGCCCAACGTGTTTTTGTTTTAGATAACATTTAACTCACCCTTTCAATTAAAATCGGGGATGTTTCTGCTGATAATCCTGCAAGTCATCCTTGGTTTTAATATTTTGCTTTTGCCAATTTAATAAAATACGATCGACATATTTCAATGAATAAACTTGATTAAAGACGGCCTCGCGCACGGCTAATTGAATTAAATCGGGATTATACCGGTCTAAATCCAACCAATTAGCAATAATCTCCGTTTCTAACGGCGATAGTGGTCGGCCGAATAATTGTTCGACTTGATTAAAAATCATGGCGCGTTGATTCTGATCTAAATCAGCCTGGACCGCTTGTTCGGCTTGCATCGCAAGAATACTCAATTTCATGAGGGTTGGCGTTAAATCATAGCGGTCGACGGCCTGACCTTGTTCATTTTCACGCGATTCTAACGTGATTAACTTTTTTTGAATCAAGCGATGGACCAACTCGTAGATTGTCTTTGCTGGCAACTGCATGCGTTCGCCAATCAACGCTAAATCTGGGAACTGATCCCCTTGGCTAGCAAAATCAGTGAGCTGCAAATAAACGGTTAGTTCATCCGTTGACATCTTAAGTGTTCGATACTCCTGCAACAGTAGCCGTGAGATGCTCACTTGGCCCCCGTTTAAATACGCATTTAATTCATTCATATTCTAGCCTACTTTATCCAATGTCATTACTATCATTGTAACCAATCTTACCACATAAAAACAAGACGTCTGAATAATCCTCAACTTAGGATTATCATGCGTCTTGTTGTTTGTCCGATTTAAAAGGGATTAAGGTTGAATCCGGTTAATCATTCTTGGGAATGGAATGGCTTCACGTAAATGATCAATGCCACAAATCCAAGTAATCGCCCGTTCTAGTCCTAAACCGAAACCAGAATGTGGGACTGAACCGTAACGACGAAGGTCTAAATACCATTCGTAGTCTTTCAAATCTAAGCCCATTTTAACGATTTCGGCTTCTAACTTATCGTAATCCGTTTCACGTTCACTACCACCAATGATTTCACCGTAACCTTCTGGTGCTAACAAGTCAGCACATAAGTAGACATCATCACGCGTTGGATGTGGTTTCATGTAGAACGGTTTGATGGCCTTTGGATAGTTCATGATAAAGACCGGTTGTTCGAATTGATCTGATAAATAAGTTTCATCAGGCGCACCGAAATCATCGCCCCATTTAACGTCAAAATCAGCAGCTTGTAACATTTCAATCGCTTTATCGTACGAAATTCGTGGATAAGGGAGTTGTGTATATTTCTTTAATTGATCAATATCACGATCTAATAAATTCAAGTCATATTCACAATGATCAATGACGTTTTGAACCAAATAAGCGATGTATTTTTCTTGGACTTCTAAACTTTGGTCTTGATTCATGAAAGCCATTTCGGGTTCAATCATCCAGAATTCAGTTAAATGACGACGCGTCTTTGATTTTTCAGCCCGGAAAACGGGACCAAACGTAAAGACTTTACCGAATGCCATGGCGCCCGCTTCAGCGTATAGTTGGCCACTTTGCGTTAAATAAGCATCGTTTTCGAAATATTCAATGTGGAATAATTCAGTAGTGCCTTCTGGCGCGCTACCAGTCAAGATTGGTGGATCCATCTTGATGAAACCTTCTTGGTTATAGAATTCATAAGTCGCACGAATGATTTCATTCCGGATTTGCATGATTGCAAAAGTCCGTTTCGAACGTAACCATAAATGACGGTGATCTAATAGGAATTCAACACCATGTTCTTTAGGCGTGATTGGATAATCGCCACTCTCACCGACTAATTCAATGTTTGACACTTCAATTTCATAACCGAAATGTGACCGTGTATCTTCATGAATCACACCTGTAATCCACATACTTGATTCTTGTTTTAAATCTTTCGCTAATTGGAAAACTTCTTCGCTGACTTGACTTTTAACCACAACACCTTGGAAAAAGGCACTGCCGTCACGCAATTGTAAGAAAGAAATCTTACCACTTGAACGTTTGTCAGTTAACCAACCGCCGATTCTGACTTCTTCATCGACATGGTCTTTAGCATCGATAATACTGATTTGTTTAACCATCTACTCGGTCTCCTTATGTCTATTCATTTCAATAAAACAGTCCAAAAATAACTGATAATCATCATTATATAACAAAACACTGATTGTCACAGCTTAAATTGGCAATTATTCGTAAAAAAATTTAGATATTTTCAATCAATTGAACGGTATCGCCCGATTTAAAATCTAACGTTAAATAACACAAACGGCCCTTATTCGTCCGATAAACCACTTCCCAAACCGGTTTATTCTTGAACATCCCAAAATTAATATTCAACACTTTTTTAGGCTTTTTAGTCGACCAAGTTTTCTCGAGCGCTTCATTCTTAGTCATCCCGGCTGATTGACGATAAACCGTGGCGTGGTTGCCCTTTTCATTGATCAAGACGTAAATCCCACGACCAGCACTATTCTGCCCACTAACCGTATAATACGTATTCTTACGATGATACGTGTAGAAATCATCGGGGTTCTTTAATTTAGCATATTTTTCAGCAATCGCAACGGCCTTTTTCTCAGCTGTCGTGTCTGGTAATCTAGCTTGATGATAAATCATCAACATGGCGCCCATCACAACGAGTAGCAGGACAATCCAGAGCCATTTTTTGTATTTACGCACGTGTTTTCTCTCCCCGTTTATTCGGATAACTTTATTATAGCAAAAATGCAAGACTTACTTTGCCAAATCAAGCGAATTTAGTCTGAATTTAACCAAAACAGATCAATTAGTTCACGAATCGTGGTCACCGGTGCCGCTTTTTGTGGCAAACTAGCCGGTAGAGCCCGACACATCTGTTGACCATACTGGGTCGTCAACAAGCGTGGATCTAAGCAAACAAAGACGCCGCGATCATCCGACGTCCGAATTAGCCGACCGAATGCTTGCCGGAATCGAATCGTCGCTTTCGGTAATGCTTCAGTCTTAAACGGATTTTGCCCTTGCGCCGTTAATTGCGCGTAACGGACTTTGGTCTGAACCGCATTCGGCGCATCAAATGGCAGTTGGACTAAAATCACCATTTCAAGCGCTGATTCCGGAAAATCAATTCCCGCCATGAAGCTACTCGTCGCTAACAAGACGGCGTCATGCCCTAACATAAACCGTTTGGTAATTTTTTCAGCACTCCCGGTGACCCCCTGCGCTAACACTTCGCGATCCAAACTTAATCCGGCGTGCGCCAACGCGTAATAGACTTGTTCAAGCGTTTGATTCGCATTAAATAGAATCAATGTTTGGTGCGGATTATTGGTAACTAGCGTTAAAATCTGGCGCGCAATTTGGCGTTGATAATCGTTAGGCGTTAACTCTTTTTGCACCGGACCATCTGTGGCGATTAAGAAACGGGCTTGTTGTTTGAAATGGAACGGACTCCGTAATTTCTTGGTCATTAATGGTTGATCGTCATCGAAACCAAATTCACGTTTCAAATACGTAAATTGGCCATTAACCGCTAGTGTCGCACCGGTTAAGGTCACGGGTTCGAAATGTTGTAACAACGACTGCATCTGAGTGCCGGCCGAAACCAATTGCCATTGGAGCTTAAACTGTGGTAATTGACTGGGTTGCGCCGGTTGAATGCTTTGAATCGACAAAGCGTGTTGTTCCTGCGGTTTGACCGCAATAAATAACTGCTCAAATCGTTGGTAATGTTCAACATCGGCTAACAATAAGTTAATTTCATTTTCAAAGGCTTGCCAAACACTTAAATCACTCGCAGCATACCGTTCGAGTTGTTGCTCTAAGCTATAGCGTAACGCTAAGAAATGGTCCTGGATCGTCAATAATTCCCGGTTCAAGTGTTTAAACTCACGTTGACAACCGTTGACGAATTGGATGACTTCATCAGGATTCAAATACCGATCCGTAATCGGCCGTTGTTGGTCACGCACATCAAAACTCGTTTTTAAATAGGTCTCAAGGGCCGTCAGTGTCCGAGTCAGTTTGGTTAATGTTTTATGCAGATATTTTAACGAACGATTTTCAGCCGTTTTAGGAGGAAATAAAGTTGCTAGATTATTACTCTGCGTGGTCGTTGTATATTGGAGCCCTTTTTGCGCCCACAATTGCCAGCGGGATAATGACCAAGTCTGTTGGGCAATCGATTGGACGTTAAAAATCATACTTTGTGCTTCGTCGACCACTAAATAAGGGCGTTCACCCCAGGTTTGTTGATCACTAGCATGTTCCGCTAAATAAGCATGGTTGGTCACTAATAATTCTGCTTGTTGTTGGCGTTTGGTTAACCGACGCAAGAAATCATCTTGATAGAATGGCGCCTGCGGATCGAGTGAGGCCACGCCACGGTGACGAATATTAATAAAGAACGGCGTTTGATAACTGGTTAAGTTCAACTCGTCTAAATCACCGGTGACGGTTTGGGTCAACCAGATTAAGATTTTCATCTGGAGTAACCGCGTTAAACGATTCTTATGTGGGAGTTGCAACGATAACGTAAACCGGTGTAAATCGATATAGTGGCGGGGACTCTTAACCACTTCGGCCAATACTGGTCGGCCAATCAACTTCTCTAATAACGGCCGTGCTTGGGTTAATATCTGGTCTTGTAATAGCGTGGTTGACGTCGCAACGACTAATTTTTTCGTGCTAGACATCAAATAACTGTATGGTAACAAGTACCCTAAGGTCTTCCCTAACCCGGTCGCCGCTTCAATTAGAATCGGTTGTGGTTGTTCAGATTGATAATTATCGGCGATAAAGTCCATCATGGTCGCTTGGGCCTTCCGCCATTTTAGGTGCGGTTTTAAAAGCGCCTTTTTAGCGGCTTCATCGTGTGGGTATTCGGCAGCGTATTGTTCGCTGGATAAAGCGTAAAGTCTGTCGGTTGGTCTTTATGTAACGCAATGTTTTCGCGAATCAGTAATTCTGGGATTAACGGTTGTGATTGTTCTTGCATCTGGTCATAAATGGCGGTAAACAAATCCCCCGTCTGGCGTAATAACCCCGTTCCGAGTTCACTCAATTTCGCCAATGTGACTAGTGGCAACTCGCGTAGACGGGCCATCAGTTTCAACAATAATTTAGCGGTGACGAGGGCGTCACTGTCGGCTTGATGCGGATTATCGTGCTCAATCGAGAGCAATTGCGTTAAATCCTGCAACCGATAGCTAGGCGCTTCCGGCAAAATGATTTGAGCCAATTCAACGGTATCAATTCCGTCTAATTCCAATGGTTCTTGCCCGACTCGGGCCAATTCACCGTTCAAAAAGGGTAAATCAAAGTTAATATTATGGGCCACAAAAACAGTACCCGATAATATTTCAACTAAGGTCGGCGCTAAATCTTCAAAAATCGGTGCAAATTCCAATTGATCAGCACTGATATGCGTTAAATGTTGAATTTTATTAGGAACATCTCTTAATGGATTAACATCTTGGGAAATCGTTTGAATGATTTTCCCATTCTGAACAAGGGCGCACCCGAATTGAATAATGCGATCCCCGTCTTTAATATTCGTGCCGGTTGTCTCTAAATCGACAACGGCGTATATCGTCTCTCGATTCATGCTGTCACCAATACTTTACTGAATTAATTATGAACAATTATACAATGCCATTTCCAAATTGAACAGCCAATCCTGTTTCGACAAGACTGGTGACTTGAAGATGCCATTATTCTCTAAGATGATTATACATGGAACTATTCCGGATTGAAAGCCGGAAACTGGGTCGTGGTCTGGATTGACCATCAAAAAAGGCAGGATTGCTCCCGCCCACGTTTGCTATTCAAAATTAATCTAATGCCACAAGCTCACCAATCGATAGTAAATAAAGGTATTGATGGGTCACTGGCCGTTTTAAAATCTGGGCTAAAGCTGCGCTGTATAAATTTAATTGGCCGGCATACCGGGTCTTAATTTGTGCGATGGCTGTAGTTTGATTTTGCGGATCAACATAATCGGTTTTGTAATCGAATAAGTAACAAGCGTCATTGGTCAAGACGTAGCCGTCCATAATCCCATGAATTAAGACCGAATCCGTTGGTGACTCTTGAATCCCTTTGAAAAGGGTCGCAGCCGGTAATAAGAGTGAGAACGGCACTTCCCGTTTAACTTGCGTGGGATTCGCTAAAATAATCTGGCCTAACGCACTTTCAAAGAAGGTCAAAATATGTGCCACATTAATCTTAGCAGCAACGGTGGTGGCTAAGATATTGGCCAACACTAATTGATCAATTAATGCTTGCACACTGGCCGTGGTGATTGGCGCGGTCAAATCGAGTTCTTGCAACACTAAATGCGTCGCCGTCCCAATCTCAGTTGCGGTCGGTTGCACGACGGTTTGCAGGAACTGCGGTTTAGCTAACTGATCATTAACGTAACGGTGCGTTTCTTGGGCTTCCTCCGCGGCAAACGTTAATTGACCTAAACTCAAATTATCCGGATCATCAAATAATCGTTTGACTTCCGAAACGGATTGATACGCCGTCGTTGCAGTCGCAACCTGATCTGGATACGTGAAATCAAGTTGCGCGACCACCGCTTGGGCTTGTTCAGTCGTTAAATCAATCGTTTGCAGCGCTTTTTGTTGTTGCTTGCCCCAATCTTGATCTTTTTGCAGACTGCCTGGCACCACACCGAGGCCGATTTGATTGACAAAAGTCAGTTCAAATTCGGTTTGGTCACCACTCAACGGTAAGAACGGTTGGTACTGGTCGACCCAGTCTTTGGCCTGTGAATGGCGCATTAAACTCAATCCAATCCAATCTAGCAACGAATTACTAGCGTTGCGGACGCCGACGTCTAAGATCAATGAACCACTATTTTGCGCTTTTTGCCATTGTTGCATCAGTTGTGCTTGGTTATCACAACTGCCGGCAATAATCAGTCGTTGTTCCGCTCGCGTTAAAGCCACGTATAATTTCCGCATTTCTTCAGCGCGTAATTTTTGCCGTTTCTGGGCAACGATGGCCAGTTCTGGTAGTGTCGGCACCTTCAACCGTTTAGCGTTATCTAAATAGACAATCCCGAGTCCGGAATGGTCATCTAAAACGTAGTTCTGCCGTAAATCTTGTTCGTTAAATTGATGACTGGCATCCATCAAGAAGACAACTGGAAATTCCAAGCCTTTACTCCCGTGAATCGTCATAACGGCAATCGCATCTTGGTCTTCAAGACTCGTCGGTTGGGCTAAATCCTTATCCTGTTTTTGGAGGCGTTCAATAAATTGAATGAATTGGAACAACCCTTTAAAGCCATTTTCTTCATAAGTCGCTGCTCGTTGATAGAGCGCGTGCAAATTAGCTTGCCGTTGCCGACCAGCTGGCATCCCACCGACGTAATCCAAGAAACCCGTCTTCTGATAAATCGTCCAAATCAGTTCAACCAAGGATTGTTGACTCGCAATCGCCCGTAAGTCAGTTAACAACTGTTGAAAGTTGGTTAACTTGCGCATCACTTGTTGACCGAGTTGGCCGACCTTTTGGTCATTAAAATTCGCAATAAAATCAAAAACCGCTTGATAATAATCATCGGTTTTATCGTTAATCCGAATCAGGGCCAATTCATTTTCATTCAAGCCAACGATTGGCGAACGCAAGACACTGACCAACGGAATATCTTGATTAGGATTATCAATCACTTTTAATAATGACAACATAATCTGAATCTCAGTCGTTTGAAAATAGTTTTGGGCGTCGTTAATCACGACTGGTAAGCCAAACCGTTGGAAATAATCCAGAATCAGCAAGTTATTACTGCGCGTCGGGGTCAACAACACAATGTCTTGATACGTGATCGGCCGCAATTCTTGCGTTTTGCGATCCCAAATGGTTTCTTGTTGGTCAATCATCGTTTTAATCCGTTTGGCGACCGCAATGATTTGGCCTTCACTTTTATCTAACGCGGGACCACTGGCTGCTTCAGCTGGTTTGGTTTCGTATAACAATAATTCGGTTGGCGCAGTCGGAATCTCGTCCGGATAATAGGTCGCACCGTAGGCCAACTTGGCGTTTTCGTCATAGGCCATCTGACCCAACTTAACGTCCATAATTTGTTGGAAAATTAAATTGACGAAATCGTCAATATTACGGCGTGAACGGAAATTTTCAGCGAGAATAATCCGTTCACCGTCCTGATCTGGTTGCGCAAAAGCCTCGTACTTGCCGATAAACAGACTCGGATCCGCTAATCGGAACGCATAAATTGATTGTTTCACATCCCCAACCATAAAAACATTGCGAGGTTCAGCCGATGAAACAGCTTGAATGATTGTTTCTTGCAGTTGATTGGTATCTTGGTATTCATCCACTAGAATCTCACTAAATTGTTGTTGATAATACTGACGAGCGGCTTGTGATTCCGCCGTCTCGCTAGTCAGTATTGCTAAACAAAAATGTTCCAAATCACCGAAATCTAATAGATGGCGCCGTTTCTTTTCAGCTTGGAACGCGTGGCGAAAAGCTAAGGTCACTTCAACTAATTTACCGACTAACTGTCCTGCTGATTTTTGAATGGTCGTTGTTTGGGCTTCGTCAAAGACAAAATAGGTGTTCAATAAATTTTCGAGACTCTTTTTAACGTGATCTAAATCATCTTTGAGCCGGTCTTTGGCCACTTGTTCAGCCTCGTCCAATTTTTTAGTCCGCTTGGCGGGTCCCATCTGCGCATCCGTCAATTGCATTTTCCACTGGGCCCACGTTAATTGCGCTGAATCGGTTTGAATCGCGGTCAATAATTGTTGCGTGGTTTGAATTTGTTCCGCATACACGGTTAACTTCTCACTAGTGATACTCAGTTCGGCCGCTTCCTTCAAGTCTTCTAAACAAGTACTAATCGTGCGCTGTAAAGTCGGTAAAATCGCCTGTTGGAAATAGTAACTGCTTGTAATACCGGCTTCCGGAACGGCATACGGGGTCGTTAACGCGTGTAGCCACCCTAATGGATCTGGATTGGCATTGGCGAAATTCAATAAATCAAAAACAATCGTCGTTAAACCGTCATCGTTGCGATCGTTCGAAAAATTCTGGGCTAAATCATAGAATAACGCATCATTTTTTTCGTAATACCCCTCACGCACTTGTTGCCAGACCCGATCGGCTAATAATAGTCGTTCCGCTTCATCACTTAATAATCGAAAAGCCGGATCGAGTTTAATCACGTAATAAAACCGTTTAATGACTTGTAAACAAAACGCGTGTAAGGTGCTAATCTGTGCCGTGGCCACTAAACTCAATTGTTGGCGTAAGCGTTGTTGCACCGCGTGATCATCCGTTGCTAAACTCGTTTCGCGTAAAGCGGTTTGAATCCGTTGCCGCATTTCAGAAGCGGCCGCTTCAGTAAAGGTGACGACCAACAATTCGTTAACGTTGGTCCCTTTCAGAATTTTTTGAATGACGCGTTCGACAAGCACCGTCGTTTTACCAGAACCGGCCGATGCAGAAACTAAAATATCGTGACCGCTATGCGTGACTGCCGCTGCTTGGGTTGGTGTAAATTGCCGTTTACTCATGTTGATCACCTTCATTTTTCTCGGTTAATTTTTGCAAAATATCTTTGGCTTCTAAAGCTTCCAGTTGTCGATAATTATTTTCCGGTAACATCGCATCGAATTGGAAGATTGATTTAAACGGTGACCGCGTTAGAGCTTGGTCCGATCCGGACGCATCATTGGATTCAAGGCGTTGGCCCCCGCAAAAATGGCTTGACCCGCTTCTCGAATGAGATTTTCATTATGGGCAATCAATAACTCTAATTCGTTCATCGTGACCAGTTGCTTGGAACTAAATTTACCACTCTTCAATTTGCTAAAGGCAAATAGTGGTGATTGTCCGCTTTCTAACGCCGTATCTAAATTGGTCAACAATTCTTCATCGTTTAGAATCAGGCCGTTATATTTGAACTGATCCAATAATAGTTGATCGAGTTGGCCTTGTTGTAGTTGCGCCATTTTTTGTTTGGTTAACTGTTTTAAGGTTAACGTTGGGTTTTGGAGGTGTAAATAAAAAGCCCCCGCCGGTTTGACGGCCGTCTTAGCCGGTAAAATCGCGGCTTGATCTTGCAAAACGGTATCCAAATAGGTCAACATTTGTAACGCGAGGCCGTAATAAGCATCCCGGAAATTGAAACGGTGTTGACTCGATTTATAATCAACAATCCCTAAGTAAGCTTGACCGTTAATAGTCAATTGATCGATTCGATCAATCTTACCGCGGACTTTAACTTGATGATTATCGGGTAACGTAAAGTCTAACCCCTGCAAACCTGTATCAATCCCGACTTGTCCGAAGAGCACTTCCGTCGCTAACGGCGTCAATTGCGTCCGTTGACTTTGGTCACGCAACGCTAAACCGACCCGTTTAATCGTCTGGCTGAGTTGTTGGCGAATATACCCCATCCGCGCCGTCTTGGTGAGAATTTTAAATTCAGGTTGTTCGTAGGCCGCTTGTAATAATTGGTCGACTAACGTATTAATCTGCGCGTCATCCAATTGCGGTAACGTTAAGGCTTGCTGTTGAATCCCTTTAATAAATTGGTCCATTAATTGATGGTAGAAATCGCCCGTGTTGGCTGGTGTTAATTCAAAAACGGGCCGTTCGTTCAACTTCAACCCGTATTTCAAGAAATAAGCGTATTGATTTTGGTAAAATTCTTCCAATTTAGAAATCGAGGTATGAATCGTTTGACCATATAATCCGATGACAATTTCCGGCGTCAAAGCAACGGGTTGATTGCAGTATTGTAAACTCTGCAATAATTGTTGCGTTAAAAACTGACTCGCTGGCTTTTGAACTAATAATTGATAAACCGCCAACCAGTCGTTCGGAATCGGTAACTGCTGTTCTTGTGCTTGACGACTGACTTGAATCAGATCACTTAACAAGCTCCGCCACGAACCACTAATCACCGGTTGCGTCGCCATGGCTGGTTCGGCTAACACGTGCTCCGTACTTAATTTAAAGTGTTGTTGAATCCGTTGAACGTACGGTGATAGTTGATAATTAGTCCCATCACCACTACTTAATGGGTAAGTAAAATAAACCGCTTGTTGACTGCTTAAAAAAGCTAAGTAGTTCAAATAGGGTTCGAATTGCATCTGCGATTGACTGGCTTCCCCTAAGAATTGGTCCGCCGTTAATCCGGTCACCAGATTTAACCGGTCTTGATCGGTTAAGAGTGCGCTATCTTCAACAATATCCGGCATCACTTGATCAGTCGAACCAATCATAAACGTGATTTGCCGTTGCTTAGTCTGGACCATCCCCGATTCCGATAACACGACTTGATCAAGCGTCGATGGAATCTGGCGTATTGCGCTTGGGCAAAACCGGCCGATAAAAGTTTCCAGAAATCGGTCACATCAAATGGTCTTTCACCCAATAAGGTCACGTATTCATCCAGCATCTGCATCAAGGTCGTCCAGGTTTGTTCTGGTTTACCAGCTTGGGCCACTTGGCCGTCTGCTAACGCTTGATCCCGCCACGCCAAGAGTTGTTGATCGACTCCTTGATCGACTAAAAATTGATATAAAAGCTGCGCGGCTTGGCGCCCATTTTTCGCCGCATCTAAACGCCGGTAAAATGGCGGTAATGTCTCTTTCACAAAATGACGAATCCGGTTAATTCGTTCGGTTAAAGCCTCATCTTGCGTGGTCCGCGTCCCTTCTTGATACGAACCGAATCGGTAAAATTGCCAATCGCGATCCGCTAACCAATCGTGGCCTTCATAGCCACTTTTTAAGATTAAATTTTCGCACAAATCAAGATCCGCTCTAAAATCGGCGACTGCTTGATAGTCACCCGTCGCCGTCTTAGGCAATAATAAGGTGGTCTTCAATAGCGCCATGACATCTTCGTAACGATAATAGTGATCCTTGACCGCAAATAAGGCTTCCAACATTGAAACGAGCGGATGCGCCGCCATCGTTTCCGGCAATTCGCAGAAATACGGGATTTCATATTCGGTTAGAATCGGCGTAATCATGTTCTGATAAGGCGTTAAATGCCGCGTCAAAATTAAGAAATCACGATACCGATATTGACCAGTCCGCACTAATTCACGAATTTGACGCGCCACAAAGCGGAGTTCACTATAACGATTATCGGCTGCCACCACTTTAATCTGTTTGGCAACGTCACTTGGGGGTGTCGGTAACCGCCCGAAGTTTTGGGAACTGACCCAATAATCATCGAGCGCTTGTAGACTAGGCGATACCCGTTTAACACTAGCCACCTGGTCCAATAACACCGGCACCTGACTATTGCGTGCTTGTTGGTAAAGTTGATAATAGGTCTGCCCCGCTTGATAGAAAAAATCCAACGAATCGGGTTTTTGATCGACATACGGTTGGTCTAAAATGAGCGCCACCGATAGATCAGATTGTTGCATCAAGACTTTCATTAAAGCCTGTTCTTGGGCCGTTAATTGCGCAAAGCCTTCGACGTAGAAATGACAATCGTGCAAATCTTGGTGTTGTAAATAATCGGCTAGCGCGTCAATAATCGCCGTATTTTCGATAAATTGTTTTTGCATCGCTGCCTCAAAAGCGGTCGCAATAATGGTTAAATCGTGTAACTTAGCCGTTAATTCAACTTGGCGTTCCGTTAGGTTCGTTGCAATCTGGGTGAGATCCGCCGGCGTGATGCAACCGACTTTCAATTCGAGTAATTGTTTGGTGAGTTGTGCGACAAACCCCGTTTGATTGACCTCGCCACCAAATAAGACCAATTCGTCAGCGTGTTCTTGCAACAAGCGGTAAACCAACATATTTAACCCGGCTGTTGAAATCCGGGGAATTTGATAATATGGTGTATTCTTCATGAAATACCAAGCTAATCGGGTGAATGAAAAAACTTGGACTTGTGAAGAGGCAACGTAATTGACTTCGTCACCTTGTAATTCTTTTAAAATCGACACTTCCGATTCAAATTTAATATGGTTCGGTACTAAATAAAAAAACCGATCATTCGGTGTTTTTTCTAAAGATTGTTTTAAATTAGCGACCAATGTTTGATGATGATCGGCACTAATTCGGCCTAGAATAAACTTTAAACTCACGACTACCACCCCTTTGCAGCTATTTTACCATACATAGGAGTCACATTATGTCATTTCCAAACAGCCGGTAGCCGTCTTCTTTAATTTGCAGTATAGTAGTAAAGTAACGATTAGATTCGTCAATTCAATACGATAGGTGATATTTATGCAAACTGGTGTGGGCTTAAGTCACGCTAAAATTATTTTAATCGGTGAACACGCCGTCGTTTACGGTCAGCCAGCCATCGCACTGCCCATTTTTGCGGTCCAAGCAAAAGTCACGGTGACCGTCGATGAACACTTGGCTGAACCCCAAATTCAAAGCGCCTATTATACGGGCCCACTCAGCCAAGCTTTCGGTCAAATGAAAGGCATTCAATACTTAATTGAACAACTCTGGCAACGATTCAACGATCGCCAAGTCCCGTTTCAATTAACGATTGATAGCCAACTGCCCCCCGAACGCGGGATGGGCTCCTCGGCCGCGACGGCGATTGCCATTATTCGCGGATTGGCCGATTGTTTTAACCAACCAATCGATCATCAGCAACTTTTAAAATTTGCCACTCTTTCTGAAAATATGATTCACGGTAACCCCAGTGGCATCGACGCGGCCACCACTGGCGCAACCACGCCACTATGGTACGTTAAAGGCCAACAACCGCAACCGTTACCCATCAACTTAAATGGTTACTTGGTAATCGCTGACAGTGGTCAAAAAGGCCAAACGGGGACGGCCGTTCAAAGCGTCCAGAACCGCTTATTAGGTAATCCAGCCCAAACGCAACCAGTGATTGACCATCTTGGCCAATTAACGACGGCCGTTGCCGCCAACATTGCGCATAATCAGCTCAGTGAATTAGGTCAAAATCTGACCGCTGCACAAACTGATTTACAAGCACTCGGTGTCAGTAACCAACGACTCGATCGTTTAATCACAATTGCCAATCAAGCTGGCAGTCTCGGCACTAAATTAACCGGTGGTGGTCGTGGCGGTTGCATCATTGCCTTAGCGGACACTCAATCAGCAGCCAACTACTTAGCACAAACCTTAACGAACGCTGGCGCTATTCAAACTTGGATTCAAGCACTACCAGATTTACAAAACTAACTTAACAATAATTGGGGTAAACACTTATGGGGCAATCAGCCACTGCCAGAGCACATACAAACATTGCGTTAATTAAATATTGGGGTAAACAAAATCCGGAACTAATTATTCCATACAACAGCAGTCTTTCGATGACCCTCGACCATTTCTATACGGATACAACGGTCACTTTCTCTACTGAATTGACAGCGGATCAAATCCTGTTCAATCAAGCACCCGCAGATGCGGCCACCAACATTAAGATGAGCCAGTTTCTCGATTTAATTCGCCAACAAGCCCATTTCGACTTACACGCGCGGATTGAAACCATCAATCACGTCCCGAATGCGGCCGGCTTAGCGTCTTCTGCTTCCGGTTACGCCGCACTAGCCGCGGCCGCTAGCAAAGCGGCTGGTCTTGATTTAGATCGGCGTACACTTTCCCGACTCGCTCGTCGCGGTTCTGGTTCAGCGACTCGTTCAATTTACGGCGGCTTTGTCGAATGGCAACGTGGCACCAACGATACCGATTCTTTTGCCGTCCCTTTACAAGAAACGGTTGATTGGGACATTCAAATGATCGCGATTGTCTTAAATGACCGTGAAAAAGCCGTTGCCAGTCGCGCTGGGATGGCCAACGTCGTTGCAACCTCACCCTACTACCCTAGTTGGGTCCAGACCGCTGAAGCCGCGATGCCGAAAATGCGGGCCGCAATCATTAAGAAAGATATAAATTTAGTCGGTCAATTGGCCGAACAAAGCGCGATGCAAATGCACGCAACAACCCTAAGCGCGACACCGCCTTTCACTTATTTTGAACCAGAAACCCTCCAAGCGATTCAAGTCGTACAGCAGTTGCGCCAACAGGGTATTTCTTGCTATTATACTATGGACGCTGGTCCCAACGTAAAAGTGATTTGTACCAGCCAAGAAACCCCCCAGATTCTAACAGCGCTCGGACGTTATTTTAAACCCGAACAGCTCTTAGTTGCTAAACCTGGGCCGGGAATTACAGTTCAACAATGACACACAGCAACACTTAAAATGACTATTAAAGATGATATGTGAAAGGTTCTGATGGTTTGATAACGGCTAAAGCACCCGGAAAACTCTACATTGCCGGCGAATACGCGGTAGTAGAAACAGGTTTTCCGGCTATTATTGTGGCGCTCAATCAATTTGTAACAGTTTCAATTGAAGAGAGTCATGAATATGGCAGTATTGTTTCGAAACAATACCAAGAAAATTCTTTATTTTGGCAACGACAAGGCGACGAAATGGTTTTTGATAATCGGGATAATCCCTTCCATTACATTTTGTCAGCGATTAAATTAACGGAACAATATGCGCGCCAAGTTGGTAAAACACTGAGTGTCTACCACTTACGGGTCAACAGCGATTTAGATTCCGAAGACGGTAAAAAATACGGTTTAGGCAGTTCGGCTGCCGTCACCGTCGCCACTGTTAAAGCGCTCTGCGCGTTCTATGATTTACAATTAAGCAACGACGAACTCTATAAGCTCGCTTCCATCGCCCATTTAGACGTTCAGGGCAATGGTTCTTTAGGCGATATTGCCGCTAGCGTCTATGGCGGTTGGGTCGCTTACCGATCTTTCGATAAACAATGGTTGGCTCAAGTTCGATCAACCACGACGTTAAAAGAGTTGTTAAAAATGCCTTGGCCAGCACTTTCAATCGAATTATTAACGCCACCGGCAGAATTATCGCTCCTGATTGGTTGGACAGGTTCGCCGGCTTCAACCTCGCATTTAGTCGATAAAATTGCCTTGGCTAAAATTGAAAAACAAGCCGCCTATCAAACCTTCTTAAACGATAGTAAAGCTTGTTTAGACGAAATGATTACTGGTTTCCGCCAACAAGATTTAACGAAAATCCAAACTGAATTACGCCATAACCGGGTTTTGTTACAACAGTTAGCTAATTTCAGCCACGTGGCCATTGAAACTCGGATTCTTCAAAAAATGGGGAAACTCGCCGAAGAAATCGGTGGCGCAGCGAAAACATCTGGCGCTGGTGGCGGTGATTGCGGGATTGTGATTATCGATCGCGCCATCGAGACCGCGCCCCTTTTCCAAAAATGGCACGACAATCAAATTGAACGATTGAACCTCGCCGTTCATCTCGTTGACTAGGAGTTTAAACAATGGTTAGACCTAAACAATCCATCCAATCACACCGGAAAGATGAACACGTCTTTTTGGCTGAAAAATTTCATGAAGAAATGCGTCAAAATGATTTCGACGGTTTGCGTTTTATTCACCAAAGCTTACCAGAAATTGCGATTGCCGACGTCGATATTAGTACGCAGTTTGGTCCCAATCACTGGGACAGCCCCTTCTACATCAACGGGATGACCGGTGGCAGCCAACAAACTAAGAAAATTAACGCCCAGCTCGCCCAAGTTGCCCAGATTACTGGTTTACCGATGGCGACTGGTTCGCAATCCGTTGCGGTTAAAGATCCCAGTCTAGTCGATACGTTTACCATTATTCGTGAGTACAATCCGGAAGGTTTTGTCCTCGGTAATATTGGTGCTGGCAATGATTTAGCCGTGGCCCAACAAGCCGTCGCGATGACCAACGCCAATGCGTTAGAAATCCACGTCAATACGACCCAAGAAATCGTCATGCCCGAAGGTGATCGCCAATTCTACTGGCTCGATCAAATTGCTGAGATTGTCGACCAACTGACGGTCCCCGTCATCGTCAAAGAAGTCGGCTTTGGGATGAGCGCTGAAACGATGGCGCAACTCCAATCCATCGGGGTCCAAGCGATTGATATTTCCGGCCGTGGCGGCACCAACTTCGTCACGATTGAAAATGAACGCCGTCACGATAAAGCCTACGACTATCTCGAAGGCTGGGGCCAATCAACCGTTGAATCACTCTTTGAATCGCAAGGCTTTCAAAACGACCTGACGATTCTCGCTTCTGGCGGTATTCGTAATCCGTTAGACGTGATTAAAGCGTTACGCCTCGGTGCGACGGCCGTCGGGGTTTCCGGTCAATTCTTACACATGATTCTAAAAGATGGCCCCACGGTGACAGCTGAAAAGCTTTTAGCATGGCAAGCCCAAATTCAAGCGATTATGGCCATGCTCGGGGTACACAACCTGACCGAACTCAAACAAGCCCCACTAATCGTATCCCCCGAATTACGCCACTATCTAAATGAACGCCATTTAACGTTATAAACCATCAAAAAAGCCAATACTTAATTCTCGATTGAGAATTAAGTATTGGCTTTTTAAGTTATTGACTGGTCAAACGCCGCATCCGACTATAGAAATAACCGATTGCGATTAAATCAATCACCATCAGTCCTCCGAAAATAACGGTTTGCTGGGTCAAATAAAAGAACCAAGCGCCAATCGAAAAACCAACCAGCGTGCTAACCAATAAATGTGCGGCAAATAATTGGGTTTGGCCACTTCGATAGCGCCGGTACAAGGCTTGATCTAAGCCCTTTTGCGTTTGATAACCATTGACGATTTTGGCGAAGAGATGTGTGATGATCAACAATACTAAGACTAAGCCCAACAATCCTAGAATAACCGGACTATTACTCTTCAACCAATTTAAACCTAATAGCGGCGTACTCTTCGGCGTTAAATAACTGATCTTAGTTGTCTTGAAAATCTTCTGGTACGTTTTAAGATGAGTGCCAATCTCTTGATCATCGACTAAGACCGTGACCGCACTGAGCGGCCGATCATTAATCACGTATTTAGGTGACGCTGAAACGAAAACGTGTTGATCAAGCGAGGTCGCCTGATTCGTCCCGACAACGCCGATGACTGATAGATACTGTTTGTGATATTGATAGTAAGCTTGGCTCGTCGGTTGGTATAAATCGGCCGCCCGCGATTGGCCGACCACGACGACTGGTACACTCGATTTAAAATCATAACTCGAGAAGAAACGGCCGTCTTTAATCGGCACCGATGACACCTTGCCTTGCGCATAAATATATGAAAAACGTTGGTTAACGTTAAATTGAATTTGGAAGTTGGTTAATTTAGCCTTCTCAATTGCTTGTAACGTTGTTTGAATTGTTTGATTCGTTTTCGGTTTAAAAATCACCGCTTTTTGCGATAAACTATTGTGGTTTAACCGCTGACTGTAGTTGGCCTTCGCCCGTTGACTGATGACTAACAAGCCTAACAAGGTGACCACTACTAATAATATATCGAGTGCGATTTTTTTATAACGCAAATCGATTCCTCCTCTATCCTAATTAATCCAATAAAACCGGTCGCGCATTAAATCAAACGGCCGTAGATACCGATTAATCTGTGAAATTCGTCGATCATTATGGTACTGAGCATTCTGCCAAAATTCGGTACTATTCGTGGCCCCAAAACGTTCCCCTAGACATAGCAAAACCGGTCGTACTGGCATTTGCCGGAGTTGTTCTAAGATCACATTATCAATTGGCACCCCATTCGGCGACCATGACATCAAAACTGCATCGACTGACGAACCGTATTGCGCAATCGCTTGTTGCGCATCTAAGGCCTCAACGGTGGTCACCAATTGACGGCCTGTCTCGTTTTCAGCCGTCCACGCTAAACTATCCGTACAGACCACTTCAGCGCCAGCAGCGCGCAATCCCGCACTAACATAGCCATTACCGGCCATAATCTCTAGAAACCGCCAATTCGGTAACTGTTGGGCCATCGTTTGGGTTAAATCTTGCGTCACATAGGCCCACATCCCGAATTGATTTTGAATGTATTGCCGAAAATTGCGTAATAAATGGTCTGTTTGGCGAATTCGGGCCAATAACTGGACTTCAGTCACCGTTGGCCAAGCCCCCTGTGTCGCTTGCAATAGTAGCTCTAAATATAACGCTTCATCAATTCCGAGGACCGGCAAATTATGCAGCGGTAGTTGACGCTGTTTTAAATGTCGTAAACTGACTTGAATCGCGTCAATCTGGTTTTGAATCGCTGGCACCGTTTGAAACCAAACTTGGCTTTGTTGCAGTTGTTGTTCATAGGTTAAATTTTGCATAAGTTGTTCCTATCCTGATTAAACTGACCTCAATTAGAAAAAACCTCCTCCAAAAAGAGCAGGTTTACTTAAGTCGATTAACGAATGCCTAACGCAATTCGGGCATACCGTGACATTTTGCTGGTATCCCAAGCTGGATACCAAACAAGATTAACACTGACTTCTTTCACTTCGGGGACATCTGCCAAAGCCTTATGGATCGAATCCGTTAAAACGTCGGTTAAAGGACAACCCATCGTCGTTAACGTCATATCAATGGTACAAAGGCCGTTCTCATCTAAGTTCAACCCGTAAATTAAGCCTAAATTAACAATATCAATTCCCAGTTCCGGATCAATCACGGTTTCGAGCGCCGTTAAAATCCGGTCTTTCAGTTCTTCAACGGCGGTATCCGTCTGTGCATTATCGATTGGTTCATTAGCCATTAATTCTGCCTCCTACAATCACTCTATGAGCTTTATTATACTGGTTAGCGCCCGTAGATACAACTTAGTTTGATTGACAGATGTTCAATTAAACCCTAGAATAATAAGCTATAGACATTTTTTAAGGAGGGCCATATGCAACGCAAATTAATCGCACTGGACCTAGATGGCACCACATTAAATCAGGACGCACAATTAAGTCCTAAAACAACACAAACCTTAACCGAACTTCAATCTGCTGGTCACATTGTCAGTATCGTCACTGGCCGGCCTAATCGGTTGAGTCAAAACTTCTACCAACAATTAGGCTTAACCTCACCAATGATCAACTTTAACGGGGCGCTCGCTCACATTCCCGGCCAAAAATGGGCCGACGAATATCAATACACCGTCAATAAAGACATTGTCTTTGCACTCTTACAACTCAAAGACCAGTTCAAAATTCAAATGGTCGCCGCCGAAGGTAAAACCATGTTTCTAGCTGATCAAGCTTATCCGAATACTTTTTCGTTCTTCCCCGCCACGCTGAAACGCGACGAATTACTAACGCGGGATTCATTGCAACAAGACCCAACTGCGATTACGGTCTTTGTCGAACGCAGTGATCAAGCAGCTTTACGCCAAATGATTTTAGACCAATTCCCGCAAGTCGACGTCAATACTTGGGGTGGTCCCGCCAGTGTTTTAGAGATTGTCCATCACGGCATCCAAAAAGCCAAGGGCCTTGCCCATCTCGCTGATTATTATCAGATTGATCAACATGATATTTTGGCCTTCGGTGACGAAAGTAACGATTTAGAAATGCTCGACTATGCTGGCTTAGGGATCGCCATGCATAATGCGATTGCGCCGGTCAAAGCGATCGCCAACGATGTGACACCATTGACCAACGCACAAGATGGCGTTGCGAATTACTTGATTCAGTATTTTAATTTAGCTTAAACACAAACACTATAAAACG
>NZ_BAMJ01000004.1 GCF_000615805.1 Latilactobacillus fuchuensis DSM 14340 = JCM 11249 | reverse complement strand
CACCATTGATAAAGTCCGTTTCAAGCAGGGTAATCAATTGTAACAAACTAGCCTCTTCTTTGATGATTCCCGTTTTACTTTGAGCAGAGGATAATTTCTTAACCTTGTTCGTCAGATAATCCCGCGTGATGTCGCTGGTTAAATCCAATGTTTGTTGCGAAAACACTGGACTCCCGACATCCCGATCAACCACCTGTAAGATTGCTTGTTTTAAATAAATATCCATCACTAGAAGCCTCGCGTTCTATAAACTTTTGTTTTATTAATCCTACCACAATTTCATCAAAAAAAGTCTGCAACATCAATTCCAATGTATTGACATTAACTGGCTTTTTTTAACGCGCGCCATCACTCACAATTCTAGGCTATACTCAGAAGTTAATCGGCTGAGTCAGCACTCAGATCATAACGTGCTTCTCAAGTAGCCTTTTCCGGTTAACTACAAAATCACCAATTATCTTAAGTTCAAGATAACCGGTGATTTTCAGTTAATGCTCGGTTGCTCCCCGCAACTCAACGCACTTCAATTTTTAACGTGCTTCCTCAAGCAAACCTCTCCGCCTAACGACAGAAGGGTAATCATGTCCAGTTCACCATAATTACCCTTCTATTGTTATGCTCAAGGTTTAGACGCTTGAACCAGCACTTACATTAGTCTTGATATTTTTGATAAAGGACCTCTAAGAAGGCCATTTGAGTCACATTTTGATAAGGCAACACGTAGAAATCAGCTAACCCGTAAGTTACACCCGCCACGATTCGCCAAAAGAAGAATGAATATTGCAAAATTAGAAATTCTAACTTGTAACCGTGCATCATCTTACGACTTTGATTGATTGCTTCACTCGCAGATAATTCCGGATTTTTTTCAAGGATTAAATTAGTCATTGCGTACGAAGCTTGCTTAACGATTCCTGGAATGATAAATAGCAGTGACCAGAAAAATTGATAAAGACTGATCAAAATATTCGCTTTTAGGACGCGATTTTTTTGTGCCTTAACGAAGTAATTGAAAACCTTCAAGCCATCCGCGCGTTGGCCTTTTAGTGTAAAGATAGCGCACCATTGCATGACCGCATTCAATAAACACCCAATTAAAAATAGCGCAATGATTGCAGCAATTAGAATAATCAGCCAGAAGAAGATCAATAGACCCGTACCAAATTGACTATCCGTTCCACCGTATAACCGATACAGCGCAATTTTCACAAATCCTGCTGACATTTGGCCAGACGCAACAATAACTAGTAGCGAACTGATAATAATCCCGACAATTGCCCATAAAATACTCTTAAACCATTCACCATAACGACCCGAAAGCTTGCGTTGCGCTTCATTCTTCATTTCAGCACGGGTCATATTTAAGCCTTCAGCTTGTTCCAGAATCAATTCAACCGGTTCGCTTGCTTTGAATTCAGTCTTTTGCGATTCAGTTTGATTAGTCGTTGTTTCTTGTTTGAGCGTCACTTGACTTAAATCAGAACCACATTTAGGGCAAAATTTAGCCCCTTCCTTAACTTCTTGACCACAATTCGGACAATATTTCATTTTCTATTCCTCCGTATTTTCCATTTGAAAAGCCGCTAAACTTAACTGACCAATTGCTTGTCGTTCAGCACTCGTATTACTAACCTGATTCGTTAACACCACGATGATGTACGGATTATCCGTTCGATAGACAATCCCAATGTCGTTTTCAACATCCGCTAACTCACCCGTTTTATTCGCGACCACGGTTCCGGCCGGCAACTGACTGGGAATCTTAGTCCTCACTTGTTGCCCCTTCAAAATCGCCAACATTTGATTGGCTGGATACCGCGTTTGATCTTGATACAACTGTTTTAAAAAATTCAACGTATCCGTAACCGACGTCACGTTCTCTAGACCTTGTGCACGGGCCGCATTATCCAACATCCGGCGTTCAAGTTTGGTTTGTTGATAACCTTGTTCTTGTAAATACTGATTAATTTTGGGCATCCCAACGTAATCAATTAACTGGTTCGTGGCGTTATTATCGCTGTATTGAATCATCGCCGTTATTAACGTTGTCACGGTCGAATCCCCCACGACTTGATCCGCCGCTAACTGTTTTTGCGCCATCTGTTGATACAAATAACCCATAATAAAAATCTTAATCACGCTAGCAGCAATCAATGGCTGATTTTGGTTCGAATAGCTCGCCCGTTGATTCTTCAAATAATAAATGCCATACCCCACTTGTCCAGCATTGGCAGTGAGTTGTTGACTATCAAAGGTCAACGGTTCACTTGCCGTCTTACGTACCGGTGCTATGACGCTACTTTTTTGAGTGGCTTTTTGATGCGTGACTTTAGCGCGGCTTTTTTTAACAGTTCGTTGACTCGGCTTTTGCACCGCTGTCGGTTGGGTTCGTTGATAATAATAACCACCACCGAGCAACACGACTGCCACGCACAACAATAGCCCCACACCATATTTGCGTTGTAATGTCATTATCTAACCCCTAATCTGTTGAATCATTAACAATTTCAGCAAAACGATTTTTAAGCGTTTGATTCTCAGTTTCTTTGAATTCAATCGAATGATTATTATTACCCTGATTTTGCATCGTAATCAACACCTTCGGCTGACCATTATCAATGGCAAACAGATAAAAATGTTTAGCGCCATAGTCGGCCGTATTAGCATCTGAATAGGCTGCAACAATCTGATAACCACTCTCAGAAGTCCCGTCATCTGACCAATTGATTTGAACAATTTGACCGTCAACTTCAGTTTTGAGATCACCCGATAATAACGCGGCGGGTAATTGCGTTCCGTACATATCAACACTATCAACATCAGTGTATTCTTGATAACTTTGGTGCATCGTTGATCCCCAAGAATCCATGAAACTTGATAGTTCAGATGATTGGCTCATCCCCCATAATGGTTTTTCAGACGTCACTTGCGCTTTAGCTGTTTTATATAATTTCTGAAGGGGTTGATAAGCAACGTTGCCCTTTTTAGTCAATAACCCGCTATCCTCAATCTTATCAATAACCCCTTGATAATCTGACTGATCTGCCAAGGCTTGACTATCCTTAAGCACTTGTAACCCTGAACGTTTCGCTTTAATACTTTGCTGTTGCGTCTGAGTCCCCGTTGTCCAAGCTTGATTGTAAGCTTCTAATGCCGTATCGTAATCATCTTGTGCCAACGCCGCTTCAGCCGCATTAACCGATTGCTTAAAAGCCGAGGTTGTTTTTTTAGAACTCGTACTGGTTGGTTGCTTCACTGATTGACTAGCCGGTTGATTCAGATATAAACCAGCGCCAACCGCCACACCGATGACAGCTATACCACCAACCAGCCACCAAAGTCGCTTGTGCTGCGCAGGGGCTTGTTGTTTTAACGTTTGGCGACTAATCGGTTCCGCCGCTTGAGTGGCTTTTGCTACTTGTCCACTTGGCTGGCCGAGCGCATGCCCACAATTTTCACAAAATTGACTGCCGGGCGCATACGCAACCTGACAAACTGGACATAACTGTTTGGTCTCTTCAGCCGACTTAACCGGTTCTGGTTCAATTGGCACACTAGTCGCTTGTATCAGTTTGGCCCCACAATTAATACAAAAAGCTAAACCACTTTCATTTTTAGTCCCACACTGTTCGCAATACATAAATTTCCCCTCCACCACCTGAATTACATTTACTATCTCTAATTTTACCATTAGTTGCAGACGCTTAATAGGCTAAATTAATCAGGTGTTCTACAAAAAAGAGACTGTGACATAGGTTTTAGTATTCTGATATTAAGTGAACATTCTTCCTCGACGCGCGTCAGAACTCATCAATTTCCGGTCAAATCAAAAAATCGTCTATCCTTAGTTTCGAGATAGGCGATTTTCCAACTTGATACTCAATTGATAACCGAGTTCTGTCACAGCTTGCTTTACTATCACTATTCAATCCCAAAAGCGGGTCGATAACTGACCATCCCATGCACGGCGTTTAATCCATCCGGCACTAGCGCTTTAATGAGATACGCGTCAGCTGGCACTTCAAACGGTGCGGTAATTTGATAATCGTTTGCTGGTTCATATCCCAAACGACTGTAATACTGTGGGTCTCCTAGGATACTGATTAACCGATAACCAGCTTGTTGTGCGCGTGTTTCTAAGGCTTGAATAATTTGCCCACCAATCCCTTGACGTTGCTGGGTCGATAGAACCGCTAAGGGCGCAAGGGCTAATCCGCGATACTTGCCAATTTGAATCTCACTCAATAACCCGTGGCCCACAATCGTCTGCTGATCAACAGCGACCACTTCTAAAGTGGCTTGGTAGGTGGCATCTTTACGCAATTCATTGACTAACTCTGCCTCACCGCCATAGCCGTGTTCGCTCGCTGTGAAAGCCGTCTGAATTAAAGCCGTAACGTTCAAAGTATCTTGCGGTTCAATGGTCCGAATCAACATCGTGGTCGTCTCCTATTCGTTCAATTTATTTTTGATTTTAATCAATCCAACTAGAATGATTAAGTATCCGATTGCTAACAGGTAAGAAAACTCATGGGCAACGGCAAAAATCTGCACCGTCTTGTCGCGCACCGTCTTCTGAATCGATTGAGGTTGGCTAAATTGTTCAACAACTTCGGATTGTGGCTGAGATACCTGCTTTTTATCGGCGGCCGTTTGAGGCTTAGTTTGTGTCGTTTGTTGGGTGGCACTCACTAACCCCAACCCTTTTTTAATCGTAGTTGCCGCCTGCTTTGCGGGATATTTTTTAACAAATTCACCCTGGACGACCATTCGATTAGGCGTATTTAAGGCGCCTTCGCATCTAAATAACGTTATTTTAGCTGATTCACCCTGAACGGGTTCTTGCAACAATTCACCGTTCACTTGATTTTCGATTTTATGAATACTGACTCGGTATTCATAGACGTTAACAAAATCGGTCGCGTAAATTATATCTGCAACCTTAGCTTGATTTAACTGTGCCAGCGGACCACCGCCTTGCACCAGATTATGCGCCAACACCACATAATTATCACGACCTAATTGCTGATTCTTTCGATAAGTCCCCACGGCAACGATTAAATTATCATTAGCCATCCCCGCCAATATTTTAGTCTGAACAGCTGCGGTTGGTATATACAATGCACCGATTCCACTTTGATTAACCAAGGTTCGATAATCAAGCTGGGTCTTAGCGTATTCGGTCGTCGTCACAGGTTTAATCTGAGCAGCATCGTAGTTAGCGCTTTGCTTAGTCTCAATCTGTTGACGCGTTTGTTCTGATTCAATCGGATGTTGTAACGTCTCCATATTGTTACCGGATCTGATCAAATTCTGATAGCCGAAAAAGACTAACGTTAATCCCAATAGACCCACAATTAACCAAATCACCGGTAATCGTTTTATTATTTTTTTCATATAACGACCTTAATTTCTGTCTAAATTAAAACGACCCACAATCCTAATTGGGGATTATGGGTCGCTTTGTTGGATATTCATCTGATAACTGAATGTTCAACAGCTACCCCAAATAATGATTAACGGTTACTCGTCCGTTTCTTATCAACAAGATAGTACCATAATCCTGCTGATAACGCACCTAATAAGACGATCCAAGTCATGATTGACCCCACCGTCCCCGAAGTTTGTGGATAACTTGGCGTCTTCGGTGGATTTGGCGTATTTGGTGTGTTCGGTACGTTTGGTACATTCGGTTTTCTAACGGTGATTGTTTGCGCTGTATCATTAATATCTTCATGCACCGCAACTTCTTTGCCATTTTGCGTTAATTTTTCAAACGCTACAAGCGTTTTACCTGCTAACGCACTGGCATCAAATGTGAACATCACGTTAACCGTCCCAGCAGCTTTAGTTGGGATAAAGGTTGTTGAACCCGTCACTTCTTTACCATCGACTAACAATGGTTTGCTGGTGTCCTTGTCCATCAGAACACCGCTAACCGTATATTTTTTACCCGGTGTTAAATCCGTATATTTAACGGCATCATTGATGGTGACTTTTTGATCTGGGTTGATAACTTTGTCGCCATCGGCTTTATCAGTTGCGGTTGTGCCAATTTTTGGATTATTAATCGTGACCGTTTGGCCTTCATCATTAATATCTTCGTGAACAGTCACTTCTTTACCATTTTGCATTAATTTTTCAAATGCAACGACTGTTTTACCTTTTAATGCACTGGCGTTAAAGGTAAATGTCACATTAACCGTGCCAGTTGCTGCAGTTGGTGTGAAGGTTGTTGAACCCGTCACTTCTTTGCCATCGGCTAATAATGGTTTGTTGGTCGCCTTATCCATTAAAACACCACTAACCGTATATTCCTTACCCGGTGTTAAATCCGTGTATTTAACGGCATCGTTAATCGTTGTTTTAGCTTCTGGGTCAACTAATTTGTCGCCATCGGCTTTATCCGTTGCAGTTGTCCCAATCTTCGGATTATTAATCGTGACCGTTTGGCCTTCATCGTTAATATCTTCATGGACCGCAACTTCTTTACCAGCTTGCGTCTCCTTTTCGTAAACAACGACTGTTTTACCTTTTAGAGCACTCGCGTTGAAGGTGAATTCGACGTTAACTGTACCATCAGCTTTGGTTGGGGTAAACGTTGTTGAACCCGTTACTTCCTTACCATCGGCTAATAATGGTTTGTTGGTCGCCTTATCCATTAAAACGCCACTAACTGTATATTCTTTACCTGGTGTTAACCCAGTATATTTAACAGCGTCGTTGATCGTTGTTTTAGTGTCTGGATCAACTAATTTGTCGCCATCGGCTTTATCCGTTGCGGTTGTCCCAATCTTCGGATTATTAATCGTGACCGTTTGACCTTCATCGTTAATATCTTCATGAACCGCAACTTCTTTACCAGCTTGAGTCGCCTTTTCGTAAACAACGACTGTTTTACCTTTTAAAGCACTCGCGTTAAACGTGAATTCGACGTTAACTGTACCGTCAGCTTTGGTTGGGGTAAACGTTGTTGAACCCGTCACTTCTTTGCCATCAGCTAACAATGGTTGGTTAGTGGCTTTATCCATTAATGTCCCGTTAACGGTGTATTCTTTACCAGGAATTAAATTGGTATATTTAACAGCATCGTTGATCGTTGTTTTAGTGTCTGGATCAACTAATTTATCACCATCGGCTTTATCCGTTGCCGTTGTCCCAATGTTTGGATTATTAATCGTGACCGTTTGACCTTCATCGTTAATATCTTCGTGGACCGCAACTTCTTTACCAGCTTGAGTCGCTTTTTCATAAACAACGACTGTTTTACCTTTTAATGCACTGGCGTTAAACGTGAATTCAACGTTAACTGTGCCAGTAGCGGCCGTTGGTGTGAAGGTTGTTGAACCCATCACTTCCTTACCATCAGCTAACAATGGTTGGTTAGTGGCTTTATCCATTAATGTCCCGTTAACGGTGTATTCTTTACCAGGAATTAAATTGGTATATTTAACGGCATCGTTAATCGTCACTTGTTGGTCAGCGTCTACCGTTTTGTCACCGTCTGCTTTATCAGTGGCAGTTGTCCCAATTTCTGGGGTAACCGTTGACCACTTCATATCAGATTGAGCTGTTTCGTCATCACTGATATATTCATCCCCAACTACTAATGCTTGTTGTTGATTAGCAGCTGGCCGATCGTATTTCATAAATGAGAATGACGTTGTGCCACCTTTAGCCACGATTTCAATGGCATCGCTTGGCGTTGTGTTAGGCACAGTAATCGTAAATTGATCACCAACATTCACCTTAACACCTTGGGTTGCACTAATATCAGCAGTTCCCGTCGGTGAAATAATCTTAGCGCCTTCGATATTTTTGTTCAATGTGACTGTTGCATTACCGGCTAAATCATGAGGGGCCGTTAACGTATATTTTTGACTATAAACACCGTTAGCATCAGTCATTGAACCGACTTTGGCTAATTGAATTGATAAATCTTCCTTAACCCAATTCGTTAAATTAGCAACACCCGCTGCTAATTGTGGATTGGTAATTGTAAATTGGCTCATATCCCAAGTAGGAACAATCGTGTGCACCATCCATTGGGTCGTGGTAAAGGCATCAACATTACTTAGGGTTGTGACCCCTTGGCCCTTATACACTTGTGTGCCATTTTCAACATAACCTAATTTTAACAAATTACTTAATTCTTTTTTCTGAGTAGCTGTCAAATCATCCAACGGTTGTGAAGCACCGTTCGGACTTGCTTGATTAAAGTTTAGACAATAAGCAATTATATTATCCGTCATATTCTTAAATTTTTGACCATTCCATGGATTTCCTTGTTTATCTTCAGCAAACCCCGTAATAATCCCAGCATTATCAACATGTAGATATGAACCACCTAATTCAATACCATCATTCCATTTCCCATTGCTAGCACCAATTGGCTGAAATGTTTTGCTTCCACTCGGAACACTTTGTGCAAAAGCGGAAACTGGACTGATAAAAACTTGTAATAGTACTACTAGTACGCCTAATAGCCGACCAATTTTCTTTAACATATTAGATCTCCTCCCATACTATAAAACGCTTTCTGCGACTTGAAAAATATATAATGTTTCCCCCTAATTAATTGCATCCATTAATAAAGCATGCAATTAATTATTACACCCCTATATTAACAGAAACTGATACATAAATAAACTCTTTTACGGCATTAACTTTCTAGACAACAAAAAAAACAGTTTTAATCTGAATCAGCTACACTAATTCAAATCAAAACTGCCAATCTCTATTTAAAATACCGCGCGCCACTAATCGTATGACAATAAATCACAGTTTCAACCATCTCGTTATTAACACTACTTAAGAACGGCCATTCACCCTTCAAAACTTCCAGCGCTGTCCGCGGTTTCGATAATTCTTTCTCGAAATGAGCTTGAACCACAACTGGCGAATCATTAAAAATATGAGCATCACAGAGATAACGGGCAAAATCGTTAAAAATGGCCTTGGCTTCCGGTGTTTTAATCGCGTTATAGGCATCCCGTAACGCCTGCAACCCATACGTTAACAGTCCCGCCAACATAATCGAACCGTTACTATTTTCAACCCGTTTTAGATGGTGAATTAGATTCCCCCAGAATTGACTGTAAAACGCCAAATCTGTCGGATCTAAATACGGTGTGATGTCCGCGATGAACGGGTAATCCCAGTTTTTAGTGGTTAAATATTGCGCCGTACCAATGTAAAAAGTGTACGGAAAACCAAAGTAAATCCGGGTTAAATCCTTAACGAACCAATCATTTTGAATTTCATCAAACGGGCCAACTAACTGGCGCATCTCTTGGGCGATTGCTGGGCTTTGCGTGTCCGCTTTCGTTAATTCAAAAAGTTGCCGCCAAGTTTGTTCATCGAATAAATCGGGACGATAATGTTTAATTTGTTTCAACTGAATTGGTGCGGCATTCAACGTGTAACCTGCATCGAATGGCCGGTCCAACAGTTGTAACGTTTGAACAAAATGGCCGCCCAATGAATGGCCTAACGCATAAATTTTAGTCGCCGGATCAATCTTAGCCATCCGTCGAACCAGATACCGCGTAAAACGGCGAGCTAGTTGCAATTGTTCGTCATTATGTGGATGACCAATCAACATCGCATCAATGTTATATTTCCAATCCTGATAATTCTCACGAACATAGGTATCAAATCGTTGCCGGAATGATGGCACTTGCGGATTTTCCATACTGCCTTCAGTCCCTTTATACGAGATAAAGCATTGTCCTTGACCGTTTAAAATAAACCGATAAGCAACCGCTGAAAAACCAACCGCTTCCGCATTCGGCAATACTGTCCGCGCATTGTAAAAAATAACCCCGTCCACCGTCTGTTGTGTATAACGGTAGATTAGAAATATCACGTAACGTTTTAATTCATCTTCCGTAAAATAAATATCTAAATAATTAAGCATCATTAAATCTAATTTAAATTGACGACTCGCCATTAATTCAGTCACTGGGGCGACACGTGGCTTAAACGCATTTTTAAACGCAAGCGGTGCCTGCTGAAGTAAATAGGCCAAAATTTGATTCACCACGGCATTACTTTCATCCAATTTCTCATTTTGTAACGCCACCAATAAATCTTGTAGCTGTTCACTTTGCGTCTGTGGTGTAGCAGTTTTAGCTTGGTTCGCTGGCGTCTCTTGATTGATGATCTTTAAGCGTTGGCTTTTTGCCCGGACGTAAACATCGCCGGTGATCTGCGTTAATAATTGCGTGCGTTGTTGGCGCAATTGTTGATATTGGAATCGCAACCGATTGTTCCGTTTCAATAATGCCGATTCTTGGGTTTGGTCATTCATCAATGGCACGGCCAAATGCGCACGAAACTGTAGCTTACCGAGTTCGGCTAACGTTTCTTCATACCGCATCAACGTCTGAATCACTTGTTCAATTGCCATGCAAACACCCCCTGATTGATAGCCTTATTATAACCAAATTACTTTAAAAATAGAAAAATATCGATCGTTCAACGCTTATTTTAAGACAAACTTATGCCGGTATTGCAACGGTGACAACCCCATATTACTTTGGAAGAACTTCGTAAAATAGGACGATGAGGTAAAACCTGCTTCATAACTGACATCCGTCACAGAAAGTGAACTCTTCCGCAATAACGAACAAGCCTTTTGTAATTTTAAATTCTGAATATAGTGACTGGGCGTCGTTTGCTTGTATTTCTGAAATAATTTAAATAGATAGGAACGATCAATATTATG
Organism: Latilactobacillus fuchuensis DSM 14340 = JCM 11249; assembly: GCF_000615805.1. Taxonomy (GTDB): domain Bacteria; phylum Bacillota; class Bacilli; order Lactobacillales; family Lactobacillaceae; genus Latilactobacillus; species Latilactobacillus fuchuensis. The sequence goes on along the minus strand of NZ_BAMJ01000004.1, from coordinate 70,680 downwards.
TTGTTGCGCAATCTTAGTCACCGTCAGGTTCTCAGCAAAATGTATTTTGATATATTTCGTGATAGTTAACAACAAATATTCATTGGCGTTCATACTATTAATACTTGTTTCTCGTGTTTTTAAATAATCCAGCAACGCAAAGGTTTCACCAACCGCGCCAAACTGGTGTCCCTCTTTAAATTGGTTGTAACAATCTTCGAAAAACTGATTAAGCACTTCATCGTAACGTCCGGGAATGACAAATTGCTTCTCCGATAACTGACAACGTGCTAATAAATTTTGAACAGCCTGTCCAGATAACCCAATCCAGCGATAAGTCCATGGATTACTGGCTTTAGGGTAATATCGATTACCAAAATGGGCCGGAATCATAAATAAATCACCGGATTGAATGTGTTTTTCGGTCGTTCCCGTCAACGAAAAATAACCTTCACCGCTGACACAATAGTGCAATACCCAATAATCAATTGGCACGTATTCAACTGGTTTTGTCGGCCGACAGTGTTCAAAGCCCACTTCGTAAACGTGAAAATCCGGCATCAGCACTTGATTATTGACCAAAATATCCGCTTCTTCATTACTCAACATTCAGCACACTTCCTTAACCGTTTATGTAAACGGTATCACAATGGCAACATAATTACAAAAAACTGGCAACATTTCGTATGTCGTTTCCATGCTGAATCCCTTATATTAAGGTTATCAAATATAGTAATAGGAGTTGAATCGCATGGCCGAAACAAAGTCTCGTGAACGAATTGGTTCAGTTGCATTAATGCTGATGACATTTTCAGCAGTCTTTGCTTTTCCAAGCATTGTTAACAACAGTATTCAAATTGGTCTAGCAACCATCCCCGGATATATCTTCGGGACCGTCTTTTATTTTCTACCCTTCATTCTAATGATTGCTGAATTTGCATCCGCTAATTCACAAAAGGAATCAGGAGTACACAGTTGGCTCGAAAGCGTCCTCGGACCCAAATGGGCCTTTCTCGGAGCTTGGTCTTATTTCTTCGTTAATTTATTCTTCTTTTGTTCCTTATTACCGAACACCTTAATCTACGGTTCGTACGCATTCTTCGGACAAAACGTTTTTGAAGGCAATAATGGGACTAAGATTATCGCTATCATTTCAATTTTACTCTTCTGGGTGATGACTTGGGTTTGTATCAAAGGGGTCGCTTGGATTTCAACCATCACTAGTCTCGCCGGAAGTGCCCGTTTATTCATGGGCGTCATTTTCGTAGTGCTCGCCTTCGTCGTAGTCTTCATCTTTGGCAAGGCGCCTGCTCAAGAATTCTCAGCCGCAACCATTAAACCGAACCTCAATTGGACCTTCTTCATGACGATGGCTTGGATTTTACAAGCGGTCGGCGGTGGCGAAAGTATTGGGGTCTACATCAAAGATGTTAAAGGTGGCAATAAAACTTTCGTTAAAACAATGATTGGTGCGACTTTAATTGTCGGTTTGATGTACATTCTCGGTGCCATTGCCGTTGGTCTGATTGTCCCAACCTCGGTCTTGAAAGGCAACTTCTCCAACGGGATTTTCGATATCTTCAATATCTTAGGCACGTATTTCCACATCCCCGCTTACATCATGTCGCGCTTAGTCGGTGTCATTCTCTTCTTAGGAAGCCTTGGTTCGTTAGCTTTATGGACGGCCGCACCCGTTAAAGTCTTTTTCTCAGAGATTCCGGAAGGGGTCTTTGGCAAATGGCTCGTTAAAACGAATGACGAAGGTAATCCGACCAACGCCTTATTCGTTCAAGGGATTATCGTCACAGTGCTCTTAATCATCCCCGCTCTCGGCATTGGTGATATGAACAGTTTCCTAGAAACCTTAATTAACATGACCGCATCAACTTCATTGTTGCCAGTTCTCTTCTTATTGATTGCTTACATTGGGTTACGACTCAAAAAAGACGATATGCCCCGTGATTTCAAGTTTGGTAACCGTACTTTCGGGATTGTGGCTGGCGTCATTTTACTAGCCGTTTTCGTCTTCGTCTTCTTCATGTCAACCGTTCCTGATCCACAATTAATCATGCAAGAATTGAATGGTCATTTACCAAAAGGGACAGCTAGTCCAATCGGTATGTTACTCTACAACGTTTTAGGCTTAGTCGTCTTCATGGGCTTTGCTTGGATTTTCTGGGCACGTTACGAAAAGAAAACTAAAAAGGTGGCTAAATAATTATGAAACTATGGGAAAACTATCAACTCGATCACATCAATCGACAAGCAGCACGCGCACATTTTTTAAGCTTTCCAACTAAAACCAAAGCACAATTAAATGAAAATCGTTACACCCATGCTTTTAAAAACTTGAATGGTACTTGGCAATTTATGTTCTTACAGGCACCTGAATACAGTCCACAAAATTTCTACCAACCCGATTTTGATACGACTGATATGGCAACCATTACCGTCCCTGGTTCTTGGCAAGTCCAAGGTTTTGGCAAGATGCATTATTCTGATTTATGGTATAACTTCCCCATCAATCCACCCTATGTTCCGACGATTAATCCGACCGGGATTTACAAACGTACATTTACGATTGACGATACTTTCACCGATCAAAAAATCATTCTGCGTTTTAACGGCGTCGATTCCGCCTTTGAAGTCTGGGTCAACGGTCACTCCGTTGGTTACAGCAAAGGTGCCCGCAATGAGGCTGAATTTGATATCACTGAACTCGCTCAAATCGGTGGCGCTAATGATTTAACCGTTCGCGTGTACCAATGGTCCGATGGTACTTATTTAGAAGATCAAGATATGTGGTGGCTCAGCGGTATTTATCGGGATGTTGAATTGCTGGGTGTGCCCCAAACTGGCATCAATGATTTCACCGTTGTTGCTGATTTAGATGACACTTATCAGGATGGCCGACTAACGGTCACGACGTGCTTGCGGCAGGCTGCTAATCAAACCGTCCAATTCGAACTCCTTGATCCAACCGGTCAACTCGCCTATCAAACCGAACAGACCGTTTCGAATGCCAATTTCACCATTAATGCCGAAATTCCAGCGGTCGCTAAATGGACTGCCGAAACACCCAACCTATACACTTTATACATGACCGTTAAACAGGACGACCAAATCTTAGAAGTGATTCCACAAAAAGTTGGTTTCCGCAATATTCATGTCGAAGGTGACACTTTCTTAGTCAACGGTGTGGCCATCAAGTTCAAGGGCGTCAACCGCCACGATTATAACCCTAAGAACGGCCGAGTGGTTGCTAAAGCAGAAATTGAAAAAGACATTATCTTAATGAAACAATTCAATATCAACGCCATTCGTACCAGTCATTATCCCAATTCATACTATTTGTATGATCTCTGTGATCAATACGGCATGTACCTGATTGCCGAAGCCGACGTCGAATGCCACGGTTTTGAACTCACCGAAAAATACGATTGGATTACGGATGATCCGAAGTGGGAAACTGCCTATGTCTCTCGCTTAACCCGCATGATTAGCCGCGAGAAGAACCATCCTGCCATTTTATTCTGGTCATTAGGCAACGAATCCGCCTTTGGTCATAATTTTAGAAAGATGGCTGAAGTGGCCAAAGAAATGGATGCGACCCGCTTAGTCCATTACGAAGGTGATTTTGATGCTGAAGTCGTGGATGTCTATTCAACCATGTACAGTTGGTTAGAACACCCGACTAAAAAACCATTGATGCGCGATATTATTGCCGATTCTAAAAAACCACATATTCTCTGCGAATATGCACACGCAATGGGTAACGGTCCCGGTAACTTGAAAGATTACCAAGATTTGTTCTACGCTCACGATAAATTACAAGGTGGTTTCATCTGGGAATGGTTCGACCACGGGATTGAATCTTACGACGAACAAGGTCACAAATACTATCGTTACGGTGGCGATTTCGGCGATGATCCAAGTAATAAAGACTTCTGTATCGACGGTCTCTTAATGCCTGACCGAACACCATCTCCTGGTTTATATGAATATAAGAAAGTCATCGAACCCATCGAAACGACGATGCTCGATCTCGCAACTGGTCAAATCCAATTACGCAGTCGTTTAGATTTCGCTAATTTAAATCAATTCAAACTGGTTTACACTATCCTGGCCGATGACCAACTACTACAAAGTGGCGAAATGGCACTTCCTGATGTGCCAGCCCGCCAAACTACTGAACTTGAATTGCCTTATCAACTTGATTTCACGCCACTTCCAGGGACGGTTTATTTACTCAATCTGTCCTATCAACTTAAAACGGATGCTGCCTACGCCTCAGCTGGTCACGAATTAGCAACTGCCCAATTCGAATTACCAATCCATACGAAGGGTCTCATGATTCAACCAACTGGTCAATTAACCGTAGCAGAACACGGTGCTTATTTAGACGTCACTGGTAATAACTTCTCGTTACAATTCGACCAAGTTCAAGGACGCTTATTGAGCCTTTGTCGTGACGGTCTCGAATTAATCGAACAAGGCCCCCACTTCACCTTCTGGCGGGCACCAATCAGTAATGATATGGAAATTGTCGATGAGATGAAGAAGAAACAATTCCTCCATTTAGAACACGAAACGGTTCAAAATTTCCATTATGAACAACTCGCCGATTGCTTAATCGTCACCGTTCAAACCCTGAATGGCACGACCAATAGCCCTTGGCATTACGATTGTCGCTACCAATATACGATTTACCCAAGTGGTGATATCCGTTTCAACTTACAAGGGACACCGGGTGGCAAACTCGATATGGCACCGGATATGTTGCCACGATTAGGCGTTGTTTTAAATCTCAATCAAAATCTCGAACAAGTGCGCTATTTCGGTCGCGGTCCCCACGAAAACTACGCTGATTCTAAAGAAGCTGGTTTACTCGGGGTGTATACCAACACCGTCGATGGCCTGTTCACGAACTACGTGGTCCCACAAGCCAACGGTAACCATCTCGACACCAAATGGTCGGCCTTCACTGACGACCGCGGTCAAGGAATTGTCTTTTCTACTGAAGAAACATTCAACTTTAGTACGTCATTCTATGATGAGGTCACCGTCGATAACGCCTTACACACCAATGAATTAACCAAGGCCGACCACATCGTCGTCAACCTTGATTATAAGCAAAATGCGATTGGTACCTTCTCGTGTGGTCAATGGCAACTTGATCAATACCGGACCAAGGTTGAACCGTTTGAATTAAATTTCAGAATCACGCCATTCAACAATAAAGAAGCCAGCGATCAAGCAATCGCTCATGAAATTTTGCAACCTGGCGAATAACCACTAATAAAACGCAGCTAATCACATAGTTGCGTTTTTTTGGTGATTCCCTTTAAACACTTTGAAACTAACTGCCATCAAATTTTCACATTAACCGTTTTCAGAAAAATTAACCCTTGCAATTACATTCAAATGCATTTAAGATAGAAACATTCACTTGAATCTATTAAATTTTTGAAGAAGAGGTTTTTATTTTTGACAAACAGTAGAAGAAACTTAATTAGCGTCATTCTCTTAACGACCGCTTTTCTCACCTTATTGAACCAAACGGCGATGATTACCGCGCTCCCCATCATTACGGATAACTTCCACATCTCACTAAACTTGGCCCAATGGCTGACTTCCGGTTACATCCTCGTTATCGGTTTGATTACCCCGCTATCGGCGAACTTAATCGATAAATATTCGAGTCGCCAAATCTTTATCGGCGTCGTGGGGCTACTCCTATTCGGTAGTTTAGTCGGACCGTTAACCAATAATTTTTACATTTTATTGACCGCCCGCTTACTCCAAGCCGTTGCTGGTGGGATTCTGATGACCTTTGTCCAAATCAGTTTAATCTCCTTATACCCGGTTGAAAAACGGGGAGCGGTCCTCGGCATGGTAGCGCTCGTAATTTCTGCTGGCCCCGCAATCGGGCCTAGTTTCTCAGGACTCGTCATGCAATTTTTCTCATGGAAGGCGCTCTTTTACATCGTCAGCCCAATTATCGCCCTCTTATTGATTTTGGGCATTTGTTTCTTGCCTAATTTCTCTGAACCAAAGGCCGTTAAAATCGATATGCCATCCGTCATGAGTTCGATTATCGGTTTAGGCTCAATTCTCGGTAGTATTTCATTATTCTCAAGTAACGTATTAGGCGCAGCAATCCTATTAATTTTCGGCATCCTCGTCACTTTCTATTTTGTCCACCGTCAATTAACGTTAACCACACCGCTCCTCAATCTACGGCTCTTTAAAAAAGCCAGCTTCACTAAAATGACATTAATCGTCATGTTGATTTTCGGGATTCTAATCGGGACCGAAGCACTCTTACCGATTTTCCTCGAAAACGTCAATCATTATTCTAGTTTAATCACCGGCTTAGTCTTATTACCCGGTGCCATCGCGAACACGATTTGTGCGCCAATCGTTGGCCGTTATTATGACCAGCACGGTCCCAAAGTACCGATTACAATTGGTGTCGTACTATTACTGATTTCATCAATCCCCTTAGTTTTCTTAACCAAACAAACCAACATTTGGATCGTGATTATCGCCTACATCATTCGACTCATCGGTGTTTCAACGATCATTCCAACTGCTGTTACGGAAGCCTTATCCGAATTGGCACCCGCTGAAATTAGTCACGGTACCGCCATCAGCAACACTTTACGTCAAATTACCGGTTCCGCTTTTACAACTTTAATGATCTTAATCACAACGATTCCTGCTCAATTTGTGACTGGTTTCCATTTAGCGATTTGGCTAACCGTGATTTGTACGGTATTATTAATGTTAATCGCAATCACCTACTTGCGTTCACCTAAAAAAGCATGAGGTAAGCCAATGGTTAATCAACTGGAAAAAATGATTTCAATTTATAATCGTATGATTCGCGAATATCTCAATCGTGAATTGCGCCCGTATAATCTGAGCGAAAGTAATTTCTATTACGTTTTATTCATTTGTGATCAACCCGGCATCTCCCAGAAACAACTGTTACACCAACTTTTTCGGCAACAAAGTATTGTCACTAAAGCCGTCAATTATTTGATTAAGAATGATTGGATTGAAATGGTGATTGATCCCAATGATAAGCGCCAGCGGTTACTCTATCCAACCGAACACGCGAAGGCCGTCTACCCAGCGATTAAAAAGATCGCCATGCTGGTAGCGACTACGCCCAAACTGGATTAACACCGACAGAAACCGAAACGTTAAATCACTTGGTCGAAAAGGCAGTCAAACACCTCGCACCCCCGGATCAATCTTTTGAATAATTTTCTTAAAAACAAGCTGTGACAGAACTCGGGTATCAATTGAGTATCAAGTTGAAAAATCGCCTATCCCGAACTAAGGATAGACGATTTTTTGATTTGAACGGAAATTGATGAGTTCTGGCGCGCGTCAAAAAAATATTCGTCTAATATCAGAATACGACGACTTATGTCACTGCCCTGTTTTCATTTAATTAATGACATAAAAAGCGTATCTAATGGTTCCCAATCATTCTGTTGTAACTCGTTCATCGTTTGCGCTTGCTGTTCCATTTGGCTGATATGACTGGCAATATATTCATCTAATTCTGGGACGCGCGCGACCCGTTTTAATTCTGGAACGTCAACCTTTTGTGCCAATAATTTAGCGACAGCTGGTTGTAATTCCTGCGGTAACTTAGCCGCCACCAGTTCAGCGAATCGCATTGGCGGATTAGTCCCCTCTTCTAAAATCCATTGACTCGCCAAAATCGCGCGTAGGACATAGAAGTATTTTTTGATTTTAACCTGTGCTAATTCAACGTTTAAAAATTCTCGTTGATTCGTATTGGCCATGTGCCAATAGTGATACAAACTTTTCTTCTTTGAAAAATATTGTGGCAAAATTTCTTTAAACTGTTCAAACTTAGGTGATTGATAGTAAACAATCGGTGAACTCGCCCATTCAAACAGCGTTGGATTAGAACGATACAATAACTTCAATGCTTTTTGTAAATCCCAACCACTGATATCTAGTGTTTCATCTAATTGCCATTCGATTACGTCGCGTTGTGCTTCTAATTTCAAATAATCCGTTGCACGCCGAACATAAATAAAGCGAATATCGTAATCACTATCTGGCGATGCGAAGTCCCACGCCCGGCTACCCGATTCAACAGCCATCATAACTTCAACGTTTTCTCGAGCTTCAATTTCTTTAATCTTTTTTGAAACTAACATCTGCATATCACTAATCATCATGACAACCCCCGTTGCGTACTTAATTAGCAATAGCATATCATGCTCGCTCATTAAAAAGAACCACAAATACTATTTACTACTAACTTCCAAGCAATAATTCTTTTGCTGACAATGCGGACAGGTCAAGACCCGCGCTTTCGTATTATGGCGGGCAAAGAACATCGTTCGCAGCCGTGGCTTAAACTGGGTTTGGCATGCCGGACAGACATATTCTATCCCATCATAGTACAATTTCGACACATAGATTCCTAATCCAATCACGATTGGAATTCCTAGCCAGACCGGCCACCAGATACCTTTCGTAAATCCTAATACCAATAGACCAATTTCAATCACGTCCATTAAAAAGCCCCAAGCAAACATCTTACCGTGTAACTTCTGCAACTGCGTTTTTTTAGCCATTGCATTTTCTATGTCGATCACGTTTATTTCCCGGGAAATTTCGCCATTCTCGGTTAAGTCAGTCAATAAGAAATTAACGGACGCTTTTTGCCGTCGTAAGACTTGTTCCCGTTCCGCAATGATTTGCGTCTGTTGTTTTAACAACATCGTCAATAACGTTCGCCGTTGTTGCTCGCCATAATTTGTTGAATATCTTTCAGTGAAAAACCTAACTGCTTATAACCGAGAATCATCCGTAATATTTGGACTTCAGTTTCAGAATAGAGACGGCGCCCGTTCTCAGACAACTGATGTGGTTTTAATAACTGGACACCATCGTAATATTGAACCGTCCGAACGGAGACACCGCACAACTTGGCTAGTTCTCCCGTGGTATAAATCGTCATAGAATATCACCTCCTTATTCAAACCATAACCCATGACGTCACGTGACGAGCAAGGGTTATTTAAAACGATTAAAAAAACCTTCCAATATTAGTTAGAAGGTGTCATGATTGGACGCTAGTTTAGCGGTTAAATATCTTGGGGCCTTTACGCATATTCTTACGATCATTTTTAGCGACGTTCGTTTGTTTGGACTTGCCGCCACCCTTTTTTTGATCGATTAAAGCTTGCATTTTTTCTTTAGCATTCATTATTAGCTCTCCCTACTTATTACCCATTTAATACAATATTAACATGGATTGACCCTAGATTCGTCAATTAAATTATTTGGAAACGAAATCATTCTCTATTGCTACTCAATAAAAAACGATTTAATCCACCAATCTGCGGATTAAATCGTTCATCATTATTTAGCCATCATTACTTCTAACACCGCTGGATCAGCAGCCTTCAAGCCTTTAGTACCCAGAATACCAATCCCGTGAATCGTATCATCAATCGATTCACAAACCAAACCATTGGTGGCTGGAATCACAATACCTTGAATTGCCAGATTAACCGATCGATACATTGAACTCGTTGACGTCGCCACTTTCATCGCGCAGGAACAACCAGCCCCATCGCAAATCATACCAGGCGCATCGCCAGCCATATTCTTAATCGCCATACAAGCGGTATCGTAATCATGACCTAACAGGTAGCAAATCCCAGCAGCCGCGCCCATCCCCGCTGAATCGGTGGCACAAAAAGCAGATAAAACGGGTAAAAAGGCGTGGACGTAAATCGCCGTAAGATGTGATAACGTTTGGGCCCGAATCAATTGTTCATCCGTTGCTTCTACGTGTCGAGCAACCACACTGACCGGGACAGTCGCCGTGATGCCCTGGTTCCCAGAACCAGAATTCGACATCGCCGGTAATGGTGCCCCGCCCATGCGTGCGTCACTGGCTGCTGCGGTATACGCCATAATATTATCTTGCAAATCAGCTGGTCCTTGTCCTAAGGGATTAGCCGCATTCTTAAGTAATGATTGGCCTAGTTTCAACCCATAATCATTGGCTAAGCCTGCTTCGGCTAACGTCATATTCAATATGTCGGCTTCTTGCATGAAAGCAATTGATTCGAGCGGCGCCTGCATTGCAAAGTCCCAAACTTGCTGGAATGTAACTTGTTGCATCCCATTTTTCAAATCAGAAACAGCATGACTCGCTGGTCGTTCATTATCAATCACCCGTTGGCCATCTTTTTCAAGCCGATAAATATTCGTATGACTCCCCGCGATGTAAACCCGAACGTCACTTGTCGCGGTCTGAATCCCAACTTCGACATACAAATCATCTTCGACTGGTGCAATTTTAGCAGTCACTTTCCCCGAATACGCTAACGTTTTAATCAACGGAATTTTATCAGTTGCGACGTCGGCAATTACATCCAACCCAGCCGTCGCATCGCCCGCTAAGGCACCAGTGGCAGCGGCAATCTGCAAACCCGGTTCACCAATCCCCGGCACCATGACCGCCATCGCATTCTTCATTACGTTTGATGAGACCAAGACGTCAATCTTTTCAATATCGCCTTGATCTAAATGAGCCATACAATTAGCGGCCGCAAAAGCGACTGCAATTGGTTCCGTACAGCCAGTTGCCGGTTTAACACCTGCTTGTAAATTCTGAATAAATAATTCTGATGTTAACATTGTCTTTTCCTCCAATCATTTTACATAAACGCTAGAAATGGTGAAATTAATAATAAGATCCCTGTAAATATAATCAACCATAATGCCGGACTCTTTAAATCACGTAATTCCGGAATCTTGTAAACCAGATAGGCTGGTACTAAGCAACCGATAATCCCAAATATTGGACTACAGATTGAAGTAAAACTCAACACTGGTGCGTTCAATACGATTGCGCCCCACGCCACTAAGACTGAAAAAATAAGGATTCCGATACTCAAGAATTTTTTATTAATCTTATCTTCTGGCATAAAACGTTTTAATAAATTAGTGGCAATTCCCTGACAAGATTCTCGGAAACCTAAGAATACACTAAAGAACGCAGTCATCACCGCAAAAATATTTAACACAACGGATAGAATTTTGACCGTACTACCATTCATATTTTTGGCAGCAATCGCTAACGTTGAAACGTTATTCCGATAAGCTTCGACTGCTTGATCATGGCCAATCGCGAAATTAAATGATAACGCATAGAAAAAGACCACAAAGAACAATGTAAAGAACGCGATATTCATTGCTCGTTGTGATTTATACCGAGCCACTTCGATGTTCTTGTTATGTGCACGGAATGAAATCACCATTGGTGACAACGATTGAATAAATAGGATTGACGTCAATGTAAATGGCATCATGATAATCGTCTGTTTGATAAAATAACCAAATGATGGGAATGCAGGAATATTACTCATATCCCAAAAACTAACCATGACAATTCCTAAAATCAATATAATAATTAATTTCGTACAAACCATGAAACTTGAAATCTTAAAGATCACTTTTTCGGCGCTCGAAGCAAGTGCTACTAATAAAATAACAACCGCCAACCCGTAAAACGATTATGCGACCAAACCGTTTTAGTCAGGCCAAACGTATGTAAGTACGACGCACTATCATTAGTAATGGCTGTCGAATACACAAAGACCCAAATAACCAACATCGCAAAGTACAGAAAACTAATGAATAATCCCCAATTTTTACCTAAGTATCCCGAAATAACGCTCGTATAATCATCGCAATTCTTAGCACGCGCGACCGTGTTGACAAATAACCGTTGAAATAAATACATCGCTGGATAGGCAATGATCGAACTGCCTAAGAAGACCCATAAACCAACCAACCCAACTTTGACTGGTAAAAAAACAATGCCTGCACCGATGGCCATCCCGATACTCATGATGACCCACCCGCGATCGGTACTATCAAACTTAACCGCCGACTGCCACTCTTCTGTGGTCATTCCCGCACGATTAGCCTGTCGCTGCGTTCGCTGACTCACTTGACCACTACGACCTTCACTACCATTTGCCACTACTTTCATTACGACGCCCTCCATTTAACCTTACTTTTTGGGTTCTCTTGAAATTACCTTAGCACCATGATTGCTCAATCATTCTCAATCCTAATAACATTATTATAAGCGCTTACAAGTCATCTGTAAATAGATTTTAATAAAAAATTATTATTATAACAAAATAATTTCATCCTTAAAGCCTTATTAATGGACTTCCTAGATTTATTTGTTATTATAATAATAAAATATTATCTTCTAAAGGAGCTCCTGGTCAATGTCGTCATCCCTCGAACATTATCAACAATTAGTCTATTTTTTAGGGCAAACACTCAGTCAAGATTATGAAATCGTCCTTCATTGGTTAGATACAACTGGTTCATTTTCGATTGCCGCTATTGAACACGCTGAAATTAGTGGTCGGACTTTGAACTCCCCCATTACAGGTTATGCGCTTCAGTTAGTCCATGACGAAGTTTACAAAGAACAAAATTTTATTGCCAACTACAAAGCAGCAACTGGCGATAAAAAAATCCAAGGCTCGACTTTCTTTATCAAGGATGAAACTAACCAATTGTTAGGATTACTTTGCATTAATTTCGATAACGCCGCTTATACGGATTTAATGGGCCACTTAGCAACCATCGCACGGATTCCGGATTTGACTGATCCACAACCCATCCACAAGTCGCCGACAACTGAAGTCCTGCACACAAGTGTTGCCGATATCATCTACGCCGTCATCGATCGTGATTTGCTCCGACCAGGTACCACGTTAACGCAACAGAAGAAAATCGAACTCTGTGCCCAACTCAGTGAAAAGGGCGTCTTCCAAATCAAAGGCGCGATTCCCCAAGTCGCCCAGATTCTAAATGTTTCAGAACCCAGCGTCTATCGCTATTTAAAGATGATTGAAAAAGAAAATAATTAAAAAAAGCTGATCAACACTCACATTAATGCGAATGTTGATTAGCTTTTTAATTTAGGCTACTAAGCCAATTGTTTGTAAAATCAGATAGATATTTAAGAGGGTTAGAACAACCGTTACAAACCAAGCGGTATATTTGACCCATGGTCGATTGACGAATGGTCCCATGATTTTTTCATCACTGGTAAACATCGTCAATGGAATCATAGATACCGGTAACGCCACACTGAGGAAAACTTGTGAATAAATCAATAGGTTTTCGACTTGGGCTTCATCACCATGATAATAAACCGTAAAGATGATAACGGGTAGAATTGATAATCCTCGCGTAATCACTCGTCTTGCCCACAATGGAATCTTCATGCGGACGAACCCTTCCATGACAATCTGTCCTGAAAGCGTCCCGGTGATCGTTGAGTTTTGCCCAGAAGCTAATAAGGCAATCGCAAATAATAAACTCAACATCGGACTGGCAATACTGCCGACAATTTCTTTGTTTTGTAAGGCGTTGAATAAATCAACAAAGCGTCCTAACTCACTATTAGTCCCGAAGAACATTGCGGCCCCTAAGATTAATAGTAAACAGTTAACGATGAATGCAATCGATAATTGAATATTAGAATCAATGACCGTAAACTTGATTGCTTTACGTTTTTCAGCAACATCATCGCGGTCGTATTGCCGTGCTTGGGCAATTGATGAATGTAAATACAAGTTATGCGGCATAACCGTTGCCCCGACGATCCCTAATGCTAAGAATAACATCTTACGATCCGTGACAATTTTAGGATTTGGGACAAAGCCTTTTGCCACGTCGACCATATTAGGTTGTGCTAGAATCACTTCATATAAAAAGACGAATAGAATAACGGCCACTAAAGTCGCCACAATGGCTTCAATTTTACGGAAACCAAGTTTCATCAATAATAATAGCAATAATACATCAAATGCGGTAATGAGAACGCCCCATAATAGCGGGATATTGAAAATCAGTTCTAACGCGATTGCCGAACCAATGATCTCGGCAATATCGGTAGCCATGATGGCTAATTCGGTGACAATCCATAAGAAAATCCCCATTTTCTTACCGGTTTTAGCCCGCGTCATTTGGGCTAGATCCATGCCCGTCACAATTCCGAGCCGGGCTGCCATTGCTTGGAGCAACATAGCAATTAAGTTTGATACTAAAATAACACTAATCAACGTATACGCGTACTGAGCACCACCGGCAATTGACGTAATCCAATTACCAGGATCCATGTAACCAACTGCCACTAACGCCCCTGGTCCCATGAAAGCCATTAAGGTCTTCCAAAAACCCGCGTTCTTTGGAATGGCAACGGTATTGTTGATTTCTTCCAGACTACTACCATCAGCATAATGAATAAATTTCTCATGCTTTTCTTGATCGACTTCACTTTGTTGTGAATTCTCTCGCTGCTTCTTATCCATAAAAGCACCTCTTTCTCTTCGATTGAGTCGTACAACTATTAGGATTCAATGACTTTGATTTTAGGATAACCTAACTTTACTGGTCCCCACCGCTCACATAATCCTTCATTAGTTTAGCATAACTTGTTTCAATTGTCCTAGAACTCGTTTAAAAAAATTGATGACATTTTCATTATTCTTGACACCACTTGATTTGAAACCGAATCCAATTTTAGCGCACACAAAAACAGCCGTCACCGGGGGAGGTTAACGGCTGTCACTAGGGGGGAGGAATGAATTAATCTTAACAAGTCAATTTAGTTAACGAGATATTGCTTAATTGCTGTCGATGCACAATAATCCGCTGCATCAATTCATGAACAACGTGTCGATCATTCGGCGCATAATGCAATATGAGCACATGCACTGAATGATCCCACTTAGCGATGACCTTACCAATGTAAGATTCCGTCATCAATTCATTGGACTGACAGCGAACTAAATCACCTACAACAATTGTCATGATTACATACCTCGTTAATTAATTTTTGACCGTGAATAAAGTATATCGTGTTCAACTTCACAAGTCAACATTTTGCTTATAATTATAATTAGAAATATTTTATAATAATTGCCTATTATTTAATAGTGCACACCCTTTATTAATTCATTAATTAACTATCCCGTTTCTCAACGAATGCGCTATCGACTTTACCCCATTGAAAAGTCGATCACCATGCGGCCGCTAATCGTTCCTTCAGCCATTTCAGTTAAAATTTGATTAATCGCACTCAAAGGCCGGCGCTGAACAATCGGGATCACCGCGCCTTCAGCTGCAAAGGCAAAAGCCTCTGCCAGATCAACGCGTGTGCCAACCAATGAACCAACCACCTCAATCCCATCCAACACTAATCTTGGAATTGATAAATCCATCGTTTCAACCGGTAATCCGACAGCTACGACTTTCCCAGTTGCTCGAACCGCATCAACAGCTTGATTGAAGGCCACTTTAGAAACAGCCGTAATCACGGCAGCAGTAGCACCATCACCCGTAACGGCTTGAATCCGTTCAACAACGGCTTCTTGGTGGCCGTTAATCGTGATATCGGCTCCCAATTTTTGGGCCAACGCTAATTTTTCATCATTAATATCAACCGCAATCACTTTAGCGTTGAAGACATTTTTGGCGTATTGCAGGGCTAGATTACCTAAACCACCCATCCCAAAAATCACTAGCCATTGACCTGGGCGAACGGCAGAGACTTTAATGGCTTTATAGGTTGTCACACCCGCACAGGTGATACTGCTCGCCGCCATTGGTTCCAAACCAGCTGGCACTTTAACCGCATAATCCGCGACGACAATACATTCTTCAGCCATCGCCCCATCAACTGTGTACCCCGCATTCTGAGCTTGTCGACAAAAAGTTTCTTGGCCGTTAACACAATAGTCACAATGGCCGCATCCTTCATAGAACCAGGCAACACTTACCCGGTCGCCAATCTTTAACGACGTCACATCTGCACCAATTTGACTGACAAGCCCAACACCTTCATGGCCTAATACGCGTCCCGGAACATCACCAAAATCGCCATTTTTAACATGTAAATCGGTATGGCAGACACCACAATATTCCATTTTCACCAAGCTTCGTTCGCCTTAAGTGGTCTTAGTTCCTGATCAATCACATCAACCGTATGATTCTGATTCACAACTGCTGCTTTCATCATAAACACCCCTTAATGTAAACGTTTTTACAAGGTGATTATATCTTATTGCTCTATCATTCACAAGGACTTTCGGTTAACCCTTTTGACTATCAATTAACGCAACAGACTGTTGCTTTTTAATCGCGCTCTTCAAAATTAACGGCGCCACAATCGTCGTTAGTATAATGACAAAAATAATGGCTGAATAGTAGGTCTCACTAATCAACTTCGCTGCATAACCGATTTGAGCAATAATGAGCGCCATTTCACCGCGGGAAACCATCGCCGCACCAATCGTTTTAGCCCCAGCTTTTGAGACCCCAAATCTGCGGGCTCCCAAGCTACCACCAATTAATTTAGTGACAACTGCTAATATCGTCAACAATATAATGAAGACTAAATGGCGGTTTAAATCGTTAAACGTCATCGATAACCCAATACTGACAAAGAAAACCGGAATAAAGACGGTGTAGCCAATTGGTTCAATATGCCGATTGATTTCTGCCTTATAAGGTGTCTGTGAAATTGCAATTCCGGCAAAAAAGGCACCAACGACGGTGCTCAAATCAACGGCTTCTGCTAACCAAACAAATAGGAAACAAATCGTTAACGAGACGATTGCGTTTGAATATGGCACCAACAAGCGTTGGCTGAGGTGCATAATACCGGGCACCAACCATTTAACGCTGAAATACACAACAATGAAGAATGCAAACTGTAAGGCAAAACTAATGCCTAAACTTAAATGGCTACTACTAGAAGTGGCTAATTGATTGCCAAATAAGCTCGTTAGGACACTTAAAATAATCACCGCTAATAAATCATCCACCACGCGGCGCCTAAAATAATCGTCCCTTCCTTACTTTCCAGAACGTTTAATTCCCGTAATACTTCGACTGAAATCGAAACCGAAGTCGCGGCAAAAATCACACCGATAAATAGACTTTCTAATGCGTTAATTTCAAATAATCGACAAAGGACCGTAATCGTGCCGACTGGTAATACGACCCCCAAGACCGCCACAACAACGCTCGGTTTGAGATACCGTTTTAATAATGCCAGATCACTTTCCAATCCGGCAATAAACATTAGCAGCACCACACCAATTTCTGAAAAAGTATGGATAAAACTGTCTTCGTGTAAAATCCCCAATAAGGCCGGGCCCAGAATAATCCCGACTAAAAGCTGGCCAATCACCGCGGGTAAGCCCACCCGTTTACTGAAATGTCCTGCTAATAAGGTACTGATTAAAATAATTGCTAAAGTTGCCATCTAAAAATTCCTTTCATCAAAAAAAGCGCACCAAAATCCCCTTCTACCACCCTAAAGAAGGAAATCTTGAATGCGCAATGCTTCAACCGAATTAAATTTATTATACCCTTATCTTAGCATAGCTCTGGGTCTCTGGCAAAATAATTTCATTAAATATTTGCTAATAATTCTCATTAGATTGACATAAATCTAATTTCTTGATATTTTAGTGTTAGTGATTAAATTTTTAGGAGGTGACTTGGTTTGACAGATAGCTCTGACGAGGCGTCGTGTTTGATTTATTTTGAAATCCCTTATTTTAGACAAGAATAAGCCGTGGGTGCAACCCCGTATTCAGCCACTATTATAAAGGAGTTTTACCATGACAAAAATATCAAACGCTCATCAGTTAACCATCGAAGAACTACAGTCTCATTATCCAGAGAATGACTTCGAACAAGGCTTAAGTCAAAAAGACGCAGCCGCTAAATTATTGGCAGACGGTCCTAACCGACTCGTCAGTCACAAGACCTCTAAATGGG
Organism: Latilactobacillus fuchuensis DSM 14340 = JCM 11249; assembly: GCF_000615805.1. Taxonomy (GTDB): domain Bacteria; phylum Bacillota; class Bacilli; order Lactobacillales; family Lactobacillaceae; genus Latilactobacillus; species Latilactobacillus fuchuensis. Next base: position 52,797 of record NZ_BAMJ01000004.1, on the reverse strand, counting down.
TCCTTTTTCTAAGACAATTCAATAACTTGATTATCTACATTCTAATCTTGGCCGCTTTATTAACCTTGTTAATGGGCCATTATTCAGATGCGATTATTATCGGGTTAGTGGTGATTATTAACGCCGTCATTGGCTACTACCAAGAAGCCAACGCATCGAATGCCTTAGAACGCATCAAACAATTATTGGCCACTGAAGCCACGGTTTATCGAGACGGTCAACGAATCGATATTCCGACTGATCAATTGGTGGTCGGCGATGTCGTCTTCTTAGAAGCTGGCGATAGTATTCCAGCCGATTTACGGATTGTCTCTGCCGAAAATCTTCGGATTCAAGAAGCAACTTTAACCGGTGAAGCCGATTCAGTGATCAAAACGGATCAACCTTTGGCCGACGCCGCGGTGCCTTTGGCCGAACAACTGAACATGGCCTTCGCATCGACTTCCGTAACCAACGGTAGTGGGATGGGGGTTGTTGTCGCAACCGCCGACCAAACTGAAATTGGCCAAATTTCAACGGCCGTTAATCAAACGAAAACGCGCGTCACCCCATTAATGCGTGAAATCAACGGCGTTGGTGCCGGTGTTTCTTACGTCGTAATTGGTGCTGCCGTCTTACTCTTTATTTTAGGTTTCGTTTTCGGGACTTACTCGGTCTCCGTCTTAGCCGTCGCAATCGTTGCGATGGTCGTTGGTTCGATTCCCGAAGGTTTACCAGCCACGACTTCCGTTATTTTAGCGATGGGTGTCAGCGAAATGGCTAAAAAGCAACATACCATTGTTAAGACGTTACCCGCCGTTGAAACTTTAGGCGCAGTCGATGTGATTGCGACCGATAAAACCGGGACGTTAACTAAAAATGAAATGACGATTAAAGAAATCATCACCCCCGAACAAACGTATCAAGTAACCGGTAACGGTTACGTCCCAGAAGGTGCCATTCAAATCGACGGTCAACCGGTTGAACTCAACGATCGCTTGAACCTCTTTTTAGAAGCGGGTTTTGAAGCCAACGATACCACCTTAGTGAATACGGATCAGGCTGGGTGATCAACGGTGAACCAACCGATGGTGCCTTCTTAACGGCCTATTATAAAGTCCACCCCGACCAAACAATTCCAGCCAACGAAGAACTCGATATGTTACCATTCGATTCTGATTACCGTTACATGGCTAAACTGGTGACCTTACCGACTGGCCAACACCGGATTTATTTAAAGGGTTCACCAGATAAATTACTCCCAATGGCAGCCCAATTCGATGCCCATTTTGACACTACGCCTTGGCAAACGACCGTTCAACGCTTATCAGAACAAGGTAAACGAGTGATTGCGGTTGGTTATCTCGACGTCTCTGACACGATTGACAAGGTTACGCATGAACAACTCAATACCGGGATTCAATTACTCGGCTTAGCTGGCATTATTGATCCCCCACGCGATGAAGTCATTCAAGCGTTAAAAGAAATGAACCGCGCCGGCATTGACGTTAAGATGATTACCGGTGACCATCCAGCCACCGCCAAAGCGATTGGTGAACAATTAGGATTAGCCGACCAAATCAAAGCGATTACCGGTGCTGAATGGGAACAGTTAAGCGCTGAAGAAAAAGAAGCCGCGGCTGTTGACCATCAAGTCTTTGCACGGACAACGCCGAAGAATAAACTCGAAATCGTCCAAGCGCTCCAAGCACGCCACAAAGTCACGGCGATGACCGGTGATGGTGTCAATGATGCCCCCGCTTTAAAGCAAGCTGATATTGGCGTTGCATGGGGATTAAAGGCACCGATGTTGCGAAGGATTCAGCCGATATGATTTTAACCGATGATAACTTCGCAACTATGTCGAAAGCAATTTTTGAAGGGCGTCGGATTTACGATAATATCAAGAAGAGTATCTTATTCTTATTGCCAACTTCATTTGCTGAGGGGCTGATCGTTGCGTTCACGATTTTGATGCAACAACCAATGCCGCTCCAAGCCACACAACTTTTATGGATTAACATGGTGTCAGCGATTACGATTCAGTTCGCGTTCATCTTCGAACCGGCTGAATCTGGGATTATGTACCGTAAACCCCGCAAAACCGGTCAATCTTTAATGAACAAACATGACGTGTTCCAAATGGCCTACGTTTCGATTTTGATGGCCTTGTTCGGATTAATCGCCTATCAATGGTTGATTAGCAAGGGCGTTGACCAAGCGACTGCCAGCACGATGATGGTCAATATGATTATCATCAGTAAGATTGGTTATCTCTTTAACATTCGGACCAAAGAATTAGCTTTCTCCAAAGCCTTCTTCACCAATCCGAAAGCCTTCTTGATCATCGCTTTAATGCTCGCGTTACAATTGATTTTAACTTACGTACATTCATGCAACACGTTTTCTACACGGAACCATTAACGATGCTTGAATGGGGTGTCGCGATTGCCGCTGGTTTATTAATTTTAGTGCTCACTGAAATTGATAAGATTATCCGTTTAATCTACCACCGCGCAGCACGTCAAGCCAAAGAAGCAAAATAAAAGCTCTAAAAAAGCAGTTGAAGCGCCCATTTTTTTTGGGACGCTTCAACTGCTTTTTTGATTAAACCACTAAACTCAGTAACAAGACACCGACCAGCCCGACGACGGAAATGAGTGATTCCAGCACGGTCCAAGTCGCTAATGTTTCTTTGACACTTAAATCAAAATATTCTTTGAACATCCAGAAACCGGCATCGTTGACGTGTGATGCCGCTAAACTCCCAGCGCCGATCGATAAGACCATTAGTGCCGGGTTAACACCAGCCGATTGCATCAATGGTAAGACTAATCCGGCAGCGGTTAAAGAAGCAACCGTCGCTGAACCTAAGGCAATCCGTAAAACCACGGCGATTAACCAGCCTAGAATTAATGGCGACAAATTAACATTGGCGAATAGTTGCGTGACACTATTGCCGACGCCGCCATCAATCAAGATCTGTTTGAACGCGCCACCGCCACCAATCACTAAGAGTAACATTGCAATTGATTTAACGGCTTCTTCCAACGTTTTCATGATCGTCGGGGTTTTAATCCGACGCGCCCACCCCATGGTATACATCCCCACTAATAATGAAATCGTCATCGCAATTGCGGGCGTGCCAATGAACGCCACGATTGAATCCAAAAGGGTTGGATTCTTAGGCAAAGCGCCATCGTTAAAAATCATTTGATAACTAGTCGTAATCGCCATTAAAATTACGGGGAATAATGACGTTAATACACTAATTCCGAAGCCAGGTGTTTCGGCTAATTTAAATTCTTTCTGAGGCCCTAACGCCGTTAAATTACCGTGCCGTGAAAAGGCATCTGGTACTAATTTGCGAGCGATCTTGGTATATAACGGACCGGCAATAATCACCGCTGGAATCGCGATGATGATGCCGTATAACAAAACGTGGCCGGCATTTGCACCCAATGCAGCTGAAATCGCAGTCGGTGCCGGATGCGGTGGTAAGAAACCGTGGGTCACTGACAAAGCAGCGGCCATTGGAATCCCGAGATATAAAATCGGCACACTAGCTTCAAGTGCGATTGCAAAGACGATTGGCACTAATAAGACCATCCCAACTTCAAAGAACAACGCAATCCCGATAATAAATGACGCGAGCATGATGGCGATTTGCAGCCGTTTCTTGCCAAACTTGTCAATTAACGTATGCGCGATTCGAAAGGCACCGCCGGCATCGGCGACTAACCGACCCATCATTGCGCCAAAACCGAAGACAATTGATAATTCACCTAACTGCCCGCCAATCCCGTCTTGGACACTGGTCGCAATCTTAGTGAGCGGCATCCCTAACCCAACACCGACAACCATCGCGGTCACAACCAGTGACACAAAGGTATTCATTTTAAATTTAATAATTAATAATAATAGTAACAAAATCCCGAGTAACAAGACTAATAAGGCCATTATTTTTCCTACTTTCCATTATGTTTGCGCTATCATTTAGTGGTCGAAACAATGGGTTGTCTAAAAACAACCCATTGCTTATTAATCATCGATATCCGCTTCAATTTGCATATGCCGCCGTTGGAAATCGGCAATCGCGCTATATTCAGGACTTAACGCCCGTGTTAAACGAATCCAAATTGGAATCAATTCACGGTAAACCTCAAAGTTAGCTTCCTTAGGTTGGTGGACATTGGTGACCCCAATCATATCTTTGACGGCTGATAAATCATCAATTAACCCTAATGATTGCATCCCGAGGACTGCTGCGCCGAGACATGAGCTTTCAAAGCTTTCAGGAATCGTGACATCTTGTTCAAAAACGTCGGCTAACATCTGTCGCCATAATTCAGAACGGGCAAAACCACCCGTTGCTTGAATACTCTTCGGTTTACCAGCGACCCCTTCAATCATCAACATCACCATGTAGAGATTGTAAACAATCCCTTCTAAAGCGGCCCGGACCATGTGCGCCCGTGTATGTTGCCGCGTTAAGCCAAAGAATGAACCACGTGCATCAGCGTCCCAAATCGGTGCCCGTTCACCACCCAAGTACGGATGGAATAATAAGCCATCTGAACCCGCGGGAATTTTTTCAGCAATCTGCGTTAAAATATCGTACGTCGAAACACGCATTTGTTCGGCCGTAATTTTTTCAGGGGCAAATAATTGATCACGCACCCAACGGAAAACGATTCCGCCGTTGTTGACCGGGCCGCCGACGACCCATTTGTCTTTCGTCAACGCATAACAGAACAAGTTACCATTCGGATCGACCACCGGATGATCCACGACCACGCGCACCGCACCACTCGTCCCAATTGTCACAGCGACGACTCCCGGATCAATCGCATTAACGCCTAGGTTCGATAGGACACCATCGCTGGCCCCAAAGATAAATGGCACGTCAGTACTAATCCCAGTCACTTGACTGTAAGCTGGGTCCAATCCTAATATTTGATCAGTGGGTGCCACTAATTCTGGGAGTTGCTCGCGCGTAATCCCAGCCACTTCCAACGCTTGTTGATCCCAATCGAGTTCAAAGATGTTGAATAAACCGGTCGCCGAAGCAATTGAATAATCCATTTTGTAAGTATGGAATAATCGTTGGAAGACATACGTTTTAATATCAATGTATTGCACAGCTTGTGCACATAATTCAGGTTGTTCCCGATTTAACCAGATAATTTTAGACAACGGTGCCATGGGGTGAATCGGCGTGCCCGTATGTTGATAGATGGCGTGCCCTAACCCGTTGTCTTTCAACTCATGACTATATTTAGCTGCCCGGTTGTCCGCCCACGTAATCGCGCGGGTTAAGGGTTGGTTTTGCGCATCCATTAGGATTAAGCTATGCATTGCGGCTGAGAAACTAACGCCTTGCAATTCACCAGGTTTAACTTGCCCTTTGCGCATCACTTGACCTAACACTTCAATCACGGCGTCAAAAATTTCAGCTGGATCTTCTTCGGCCATATCCGGTGTCGTTTGGTATAAAGGATAGCCGACATTTGCGTAGGCTTTGACTTGCCCTTTCAAATCATATAAAACGGCTTTCGTACTCGTTGTCCCAATATCGGCGCCAATCATATATTTCATCATGAATCCCCTCTTTTATGTGCATTTTTGCTTGATTTATTTTTTATCGACAGCGTGACCGCCAAATTCATTTCTTAAAGCAGCGACGACTTTACCCGTAAAAGTATCATCTTCCATTGAACGATAACGCATCATCAACGACATCGCGATGACCGGTGTTGGCACTTGTAATTTCAAAGCTTCATCCAAGGTCCATTTGCCTTCGCCAGAAGAATGCATGACACCTTTGAGTTGTTCCAAGTTAGGATCTTTTGAAAAGGCAGATTGGGCTAGTTCCATGAGCCAACCACGAATCACTGAACCATTACTCCAAACTTTAGCAACGGCTTCGTTATCATAATCAAACTGACCATGTTCCAAAACGTCGAACCCTTCAGCGATTGATTGCATCATCCCGTATTCAATCCCGTTGTGGACCATCTTCAAATAATGACCGCTGCCGGCTTTACCGGTATAGAGATAACCATCTTCTTGGGCAATCCCTTCAAAAATCGGTTCGATAATCTTAAAGGCTTCGGCGTCATCGCCGCCAATCATGAAATTACCATCGTGATTGGCACCACTCATCCCACCGGAAGTCCCAGCATCGAAGAACTTGATGCCTTGTGCGCTTAACAACTCATTATGTTTTAGAGAATCTTCAAAAAATGAATTACCACCATCAATTAAGATATCATTCGCGTTTAACTTTTCACTGAATGTTTGAATCGTCGCATCGGTTGGCTTGCCTGCGGGTAACATCACCCAGACAATTTTAGGTGTTGGTAATTGGGCAATCACATCGTCTAAATCAGTTGCGGCCACTGCCCCTAAATTAGTGGCTTCAGTGACTGCCGCTTGATTCAAATCATAGGCTACCACTTCATGGCCATTGCGGCGTAAGTTAGCCACCAAGTTAATCCCCATTTTGCCTAACCCAATCATCGCTAATTTCATCTGTAAAATCCCCTTGTTGTTATCAGTATTTTCATCTCTACGAACATTATATGAAAAAAGTTTTCTTAATGCAAGTCATTTAAAGAAAAAAGTTTTCACAACTTGTGATGTGCTATACTTAAGATAGTCAATTTTTAGGAGGTTTCAAGTCATGCCACAAAATATTGATTCATTAATTCATTCCTATTACGATCATTTAAGTGAAAAATATAAACAAATTGCCGACTATATTCTGAAACAAGCCAGCTTTGATCCAGAATTAACCATTCAAGAATTTGCAGCCGATTGTCAGGTTTCAACGGCCACGATTTCGCGCTTTGCCAAGGCACTTGGATTCACCAACTTCCAAGCTTTCAAACTAGCCTTACTCGCTAAGGAACCCTTACAATCCCCACTCTTTCACGAAATTAGCGAACAAGACAGTTTCGTCACAATGGCCGAAAAGATTTTTTCATCCAATAGTAATGCCTTGCAGGCCACTTGGTCGTTATTGACCGAAACCCAATTACAAAAGGCAGTCAACCTCATCAACCACGCCAAACTTCTCGGTCTCTTCGGGTTGGGGGCTTCCGGAATTGTCGCACAAGACGGCTATCATAAATTCTTACGAACCACGATTCCAACCGTCTATAACCAGGATTACCACATGCAATTGATGCAAGCAACGAAACTAACCGATGCCGATTGTGCCATTATCATTTCACACAGTGGCCAAAATAAAGATGCGCTCGAACTCGCACGGATTCTAAAAGAACGCCACGTGCCATTAATCGTGATCACTAGTTTTGGCAATTCAACTTTAGCCAATCTCGGTGATATCACGTTACTATCGATTTCTGAAGAAACCAATTACCGCGCCGAAGCACTCCACGCCCTAATTGCCCAAATCAGTTTAATTGATAGTCTGTTCATGATGGTCGCCATCAGCAACAGTGATCAAACCGAACAAACCTTCCAAGAAATCCGCACTGAAATTGATCGTACAAGACACTAAAAAAAGAAGTACCACGCTAAGCGTGATACTTCTTTTTTACTATTTTTTAGTTAAAAACCATCCCACCATCAATGATTAACGCTTGACCGGTCATGTAATTAGAATCTGGGCCAGCTAAATAAGCGACACAGGCCGCAACGTCTTCCGGTTCTGATAAACGGCCAAGCGTAATGTCTTTAGCAAATTGTTGCATGCCCCATTCATCATCTTTGCCGGCATTTTGACCAACCGTGTGGGCAATATCCATCATCATTGGGGTCTTCACAATCCCGGGACAATAAGCGTTAACTGTAATATCTTGAGCCGCTAAATCGCGCGCCGCCGTTTGCGTAATCCCGCGAATGGCAAACTTAGTACCACCATATAAAGCTAGCTCTGGATTACCCACTTGGCCCGCTTGCGATGAGGCGTTAATAATCTTACCACCGTGGCCTAACTCTCTGAAGGCCTTAACTGCGGCTTGAATGCCCCAATAAACACTACCGACATTGATGGCATACACTTTCTCGAATTGTTCCGGTGTGATGGTTTCAATTGGTGTGGTCGGACCGACACCGGCGTTATTCACGACGACGTCTAGTCCACCTAATTGTTCGACAGTCGTTGCAACTGCCGCAAAAACTTGATCACGATCAGAAACGTCAACTTTGACCGCAATCGCCTTACCCGTTTGATTGATTTCAGCGGCCACAGCTTGGGCGCCTTCTAAATTATAATCAGCAATCGCCACCGCAAAGCCATCATTCGATAAACGTTTTGCAACTGCTTCCCCAATCCCTTGGGCTGCACCAGTAATAAATGCTACTTTGTTTGTCATCATCAAGACCTCCTCATTGAATACCTTGATTATAACAATAAAGCGTTTACATTGATAGCATTATTCCGTTTTTAATAGCGCCATCTTTCATTTTTTAACGTGCTAATCGCGCACCGCCACCGTTAGCTGCAATGGCTTTGATTTCAGCTTCAGAGACCAAATTGAAATCCCCACTAATGGTCAATTTAGCGACACTAGCCGCTAATCCGAATTGTAACATTTCGTCTGGTTGATAGTCGTTTAATAAACCATGCATTAAACCCGCACCAAAAGCGTCTCCAGCGGCAACCCCTTCCATCACGTGGACATGATAGGTGTCCGTTTCATAGAATTGATCACCCTTTAATAACAAGGCCATCCAATCGCTGTCTTCAACCGAGCGGATATTGCGTAAAATGCTCGCAACCATCTGACAATTCGGAAAATCTTGACGGACTTGTTGCATGGCTTGTTTAAACGACGCCTTTTGAGCAATCCCATGGGCTTCGTCGCCATCAAACGCCTTAATCCCGAGAGTTGCTTCGAAATCCTCATCATGCGCGATACAAATCGTGACATAGGTCATTAGATGCCGCATTGTTTGAGTGGCTTGCGTTGCCGACCACATTTTGCCCCGATAGTTCAAATCGCAAATCACTGGAATTTGATGGGCTTGGCAATATTGACAAGCTTCTTCGGCTGCTTGCGCCAATTCAGCTGAAACTGCTGGCGTAATCCCTGAAAAATAGAAATAATCAACGCCTTCAAAAATACTGGCCCAATCAAATTCAGTTGACTTGGCCAATGAAAAGGCACTATAAGCGCGGTCATAAACAACGTTAGTCGAACGAACACTGGCCCCTTTTTCAAAGAAATATAAGCCTAAACGGCCGTCGGTAAATTGGATTTTGGTCGTATCGACACCGTATTGACGCAACGTTTGTTGGCCATTGCGCCCTAATAAATTCTCTGGTAAGCGGGTTAAATAAGCGACCTGATCGCCCAATAAGCCTAGTGAGACGGCCACGTTGGCTTCTGCCCCACCGTAAGAGGCCTCAAATGCTTGTGCTTGCATAATCCGTTGATTATTCGGCGTTTTTAAACGCATTAACATTTCACCAAAAGTTAAAACTTTCATCATTAATTCCTCCGTTAATCCAAGTAATATGATTAGTATACCGTTATTTGTAAGGGGTTACATCAATCTGATTAATCATCTTAATATATGATACAAATTCCCCAAATAAAAACCGTCCCAAGCAATCAGTGATGATTGTTTGGGGCGGTCCTTATTAAGAAGTTATTGAATTTCTTTTAGCGTTTTAGCGAGATGTGCAAGCACTTTTTCTTTACCTAATAATTCGATTGAATCAGGCAATGAAGGGCCGTGCATTTCACGGGTCGTTGCAATCCGGATTGGCATGTACAATTGACGGCCTTTAATCTTCGTATCTTTTTGGATACTCTTAATGACGGCCATAATCCGAGGCGCCGTGAATAACGTCACGTTATTTAAACGTTCGCTGAATTCTTTTAAGACGATTGGTGCTGTTTCATTTTGGAGTTCTTCCAAAGCTTCAGCGTCTAATTGTTCTGGTTCTTCAAAGAAGACGTCCGCCATTTCAACGATTTGAGCGGTATAACTCATTTGATCTTGATATAACGCAATCAAATGACGGGCCCATTCAATCGTTTTAGTGTCAGGATTTTCAGCAATCTTACCGGCTTTAATCAAACTTGCTAAGGCTAAATCCATGATTTTATTATTATCAGTCGTTTTAACGTATTGGTTATTAACCCATTCTAGTTTCTTTTGATCGAAACTAGCAGGTGATTTACTCAAGCGTTTTGGATCAAACTGTTTAATGAATTCTTGACGGTTAAAGATTTCGCTTTCGCCGACTGGTGACCAACCTAATAAAGCGATGAAGTTAAACATGGCTTCTGGTAAGTAACCTAATTCACGATATTGTTCGATAAATTGGAGCACTGATTCATCACGTTTACTTAATTTCTTACCGGTTTCGGTATTGATGATTAAGGTCATATGGCCAAACGTTGGTGGTGTCCACCCGAAGGCTTCGTAAACGGCCAATTGTTTAGGCGTGTTAGCGATATGATCGTCGCCTCGTAAAACGTGCGTGATTTCCATCAAATGGTCATCAACGACGACTGCGAAGTTATACGTTGGCATACCATCGCGTTTCATGATGACGAAATCGCCACCTAAACGGTCTGATTCAAAGCTGATTTCACCTTTGACGATGTCATCAAATTTATAAATATGGTCTTTAGGCAAACGTAACCGTACAACGGGTTGTAACCCTTTGGCTTTAGCAGCGTCTTGAACGGCTTTAATTTCAGCGTCGTCCATCCCTTCATATTCATACAGATAACGAGGGGCTTCGCCAGCGGCTTTTTGCGCTTCACGTTGTTCAGTCAATTGATCTTCAGTCATGTAAGATTCATAAGCCAAACCTTTTTCAACTAATTCTTGAATGAGTGGTGTATAAATTTCACGACGTTCTGATTGGCGGTATGGGCCGAAGTCACCGGGTTTATCGGGACCTTCATCCCAGTCCATCCCTAACCATTTCAAGTTATCTAATTGGCTTTTTTCACCATCGGCAATGTTTCTTTTGGTATCCGTGTCTTCAATCCGAATCACGAATGTCCCTTTGTTGTGCCGTGCGAATAAGTAATTAAACAATGCTGTACGAGCATTTCCGATGTGCAAATGCCCAGTTGGACTTGGTGCATAACGCACGCGGATTTTGTTCTTTGCCATAAAAAAATACGCCTCTTTCTAAAATTATACTTATCTTCTAGTTTACCGTTATTATCCCTAAAAATAAAGCTAGATTAACCCTATTTATCAACAAAAATAGACCAGGCAGTTGCCTAGTCTATTTTAAACCACTAATTAACGGAGTGGTGTCCATTGCCATTCTTCAACTTCTGGTAAATCATCGCCTTCATCACGAATGTATTGATTGTGTTTAGCAACCATATCATCCATTGATTGAGCGAACTGACCCGCTTTGTCGCCAAGAACATCAACAGCTACTTCTTTAGACAAGTTGTAACGATCCATTTGGTTCAAGACCCGCATGTCGAATGGCGTTGTGATATCACCATTTTCACGGTAGCCATGAACGTGTAAGTTATGGTTGTGACGATCAAAGAAGATGTCACGAACTAAGCCTTCAAAGCCATGGAATGCGAAGACAACTGGTTTGTCTTTCGTAAAGTACATATCAAATTCGTCATCCGTTAAACCACGAGGGTCCACTTTTGGTGAACGTAATTTCAATAAGTCCACAACGTTGATGAAACGAATCTTCATGTCAGGATATTGTTGATGCAAGATTGAGATTGCTGCTAAACTTTCTAAAGTTGGTTCAGTACCGGCTGCGGCAATCACAACGTCTGGTTCAGCATCTTGATCAGTACTTGCCCAATCAATACTCTTCAAACCGTTATTAACTAAGGTTGTTGCTTCATCAATTGTAAACCATTGTTGACGTGGGTGTTTTGATGAAACGACTAAGTTAATTTTTTCTTGGCTTTGGAAAACAGTATTCATCGTTGCTAATAACGTATTGGCATCAGCTGGTAAATATTCACGGATGAATGCTGGTTTCTTTTCAGCTAAGTGCGTCAAGATACCTGGATCTTGATGGGTGTAACCATTATGATCTTGTTGGAAAACAGTTGAAGTTGCGATGATGTTCAATGATGGGTATTTGTTACGCCATGATTGTTCATCAGCTTTACGCAACCACTTGAAATGTTGTGTTAACATTGAATCCACAACGCGCAAGAATGATTCATAACTTGCAAAGAAGCCGTGACGACCCGTTAAGACATAACCTTCTAGCCAACCTTCAGCTTGATGTTCAGACAATTGTGAGTCTAAGACACGGCCAGCAGGTGCTTCGAATTGATCATTGGGTTCTTTAACAGATTCCATCCATTGACGGTTTGTGACTTCAAAAATGTGGTTCAAACGGTTTGACATTGTTTCATCAGGGCCGAAGATCCGGAAGTTTTTGTTGTCATCGTTAGCCGTGATAATATCACGCACATATTCGCCAAAAACAATCATGTCTTGGGCAACGATTTTACCATGTTCTTGATTATCAAGTGCATAATCGCGATAATCTGGTAAACGTAGTTCCTTAGGATTGATTCCACCATTAGTGATTGGGTTAGCGGCCATTCGTTGGTCACCCTTAGGTGCGATTTCAGCAATTTCTGGTTTCAATTGGCCGTCTTCTGTAAATAATTCTTCAGGACGGTATGATTGCATCCAGTCAACTAACGCATCGGCATGTTGCATATCAGCACTGTCGACAGGAATTGGAATTTGATGCGCACGGAATGAATTTTCGATTGGTACGCCATCCCAAGTCTTAGGACCGGTCCAGCCTTTAGGTGCGCGGAAGACGATCATTGGCCATTCAGGACGTGTCATATCGCCATTTTCACGAGCGTTCTTTTGGATTGCTTGAATTTTTTCAATGGCTTCATCCATTGCTTTCGCAGTGGCTGGATGCATTAAATCAGGATTGTCGCCTTCAACAAAGATTGGTGTCCAACCCATACCTTCGAAATACTTCGATAATTCTTCATCTGTTTTACGCGATAAAATCGTGGGGTTAGAAATCTTGAAACCATTTAAGTTTAAGATTGGTAAGACCGCACCATCATTTGCAGGGTTGATGAATGTACTTGATAACCATGAAGCAGCCAAAGGACCCGTTTCAGCTTCACCATCACCCACAACAACTGCAGCAATCACGTCTGGGTTGTCTAAGATTGCCCCAACACCGTGTGATAATGAATAACCAAGTTCGCCACCTTCGTGGATTGAACCTGGTGTTTCAGGTGCGGCATGTGACGCCACCCCGCCTGGGAATGAGAACTGTTTAAATAATTTCTTCATTCCTTCAACATCTTGCGTAATATTTGGATAGATTTCAGTATAGCTACCATCGAGGTATGAATTAGAAACCATCACTTGACCACCGTGACCGGGGCCTTCAACGTAAAACATATTTAAATTGTATTTATTAATGGCCCGGTTTAAATGAGCGTATAAGAAGTTTTGGCCTGAGATTGTGCCCCAATGACCGATTGGTTTTGCTTTAACATCCGTTGCTTCCAATGGCCGTTTTAATAATGGGTTATCTTTTAAATATAATTGACCGACTGAGATATAGTTGGCAGCGCGCCAGAACGCATCTACTTTAGCGAGGTATTCTTTGCTTGAATAATCTGTCATACTAATAACACTCCTTTTATTGGGTTTTCCAAAAGTCTTTAACGACTTAACTTTAAAAATAAATTGTTCAGAAAGCAAATATTATGACTACCCTTACATCATACTAAATATTCAGAAAAAGTCAACCATTTTAATAATTGGGTCGTACCAATATATTTTTGATAAAAATAACGGTCTATTCTCGACCGCTGACAGAAACGAATGTATTGTATTTCATGTATTGATAATGGAGTCGCATCGTTGAGAATTCAAACGGGGTGCCATCATCTAAAAAGAAAATACCCTCCATAATACCAACGGGCTGAGTTGGTGTCAGCTGCAATTGGGCTTGATCATCACTGGTTGAAGGTTCCGCAAAAATCGATAAAAAGGCTTTGGTCACCTCTTGATTCTTTTCTGTTTCTAAATAATTAAAGATTGAGCCTGAGACAATTTTTTCAGATAATTCAGGCATGACTTTAATTGGAATAAAGCCCGTTTCAATCATGAAGGGTTCTTGATCAAACAACCGTAATCGTTTAATCTGATAAACAAAATCATCGGGTTTCAAAAATAAATCGCGTTGCAATTCTTCGTTCGGTTTAATCACCTGAAAATCGAGCAACTTAATCCCCGGTTTACGATTGCCCGCTTTAAAACTATCGGTAATCCCTAGATTTGAACCACTGTAATTAAAAAACGAACCACTCTTCAAATATAAAGGATTGATAAAGGTTCCCGAACCCCGTTTTTTAAAGATAATGCCTTGATTGGCCATCACGTTCAGCGCCCGCTTAACCGAACTACGACTCACCTGATAATGTTCGGTTAACGTCCGTTCATCCGGTAATTTCATACTGGGAAACTGACCGGCATTAATCGCTTTTTTTAAATCGGCCATAATATTTTGATAAACTAAATCCGCCATAAGACACTCCTTTCTTCGGCTTTGAATACATGCTCATTATACATGATTCAGGCTAACCGTCTAGCCAATTTTTAGCTGAATCCGTAAAAAAAGGGCCCGACCAATTCAAAATCGAATCGGTCGGGCCCTTTATTTTAATTTATTTAAGACAGCGTGGTTACCAAACGAATAGGCCAACCGTGGCTGCTGATAATAGTGAGACTAAAATCCCAGATAGCAGCATGTAGCCGACGTTTTTAGCAATCATATCGTTCTTTTCGCGATCAACTAAGCCCTTGAAAGCACCGATGATCATCCCAACTGTTGAGAAGTTGGCAAATGACGTTACAAACACCGTTAAAACGGCTTGGTAATGCGGTGCAAAGGTGTGAATTGAACCGGAAACTTTACCCATAACGACGAATTCATTGGTGACTAATTTCGTCCCCATATATTGCGCAAATTCAAACGCATGTGAGACATCTAAGCCCATCAACCAGGCGAATGGGAACATCACAATCCCTAGTAAATGTTCAAGTGTAATCCAAGGATTAATCAATTGTAATACTTTATCAATTAAGGCTGCCAAAGCAACGAAAGCAATGACGTTCGCCGTAATAATGAGCACTAATTTACCGGCGTTTAAAATTGAATCCCCTAAAAATGAGAAGAAAGGTTCGCGTTCAATTTTACCGTCTGCAGCGACTTCTTCACCGGGGGCAGAAGCACTGCCACCCATTTTAGCAATTGTGTCTTCTTCCGGTGTGACTTTAACCGGATTTAAAATATTGGTAACAATAATAGCGTTAATAATGTTGACCGGAATGGCCGTTAAAATAAATTGACCCGGCATCATCTGCGTGTAAGCTCCGATGATGGAAGCCGTCACACAACTCATCGACATCATCGCTAACGTCAACGTTCGTTCCGCCTTCATCTGTTTCAATTGTAAACTTGAAACGGCCAGGGCTTCGGTATTGCCTAAAAACATCATTTCAACCGCAAAAAACGATTCAAACTTCGGTTGGCCGGTAATCTTTGCTAGACCACGACCTAACCACTTGATAATCCAAGGTAAAATACCGATATAAGTTAAAATATCAAATAATGGAATAATCATTAAGATGGGTAATAAAACGCTGGCCACAAAGTCCATTTGTTTCACATTAACCCAACTTGGTAACGCAAAGGCAATCCCAGTGTAAGCCACTTGGACCAACCAATTAAACCCATTAGCAGCGCCTAAAACAATATCGCGACCAATTGAAAAGCTGGTCAAGAACCAAGCTAGAACCAAGTTAATCACTAACATCGTGATGACTGCGCGCCAATCAATTTCCTTCTTTTTCTTTGAAAAAATAAAGCCGACACCGATAAAGACCAACAAACCGATTACGTTCACGAGTAAATACACGCTACGTCACATCCCATCTATTTTTTGAGCACAAAAAGGCCCTTTTAAATGATACCTTGCTCGCTTTTAAATGTAAACTAAGGAATTAAAAAAAGGCCCTAAATTTCAAGGCCTTTTTTTGATTAATAACCGTTATTCCATTGACTAGTCGATTCTTGCGTTGACCAAGTATTACCTGTCGTTGATGACTGATCTGAATAGGTTGTATCAGTACTCGTATCATTCGTTGTTGTATCAGTACTTGTGCCGCCATTCATCACACTCTCAGAGTAAACCGTAAAATCTTGTTGATATTCTAAACCGGTAAAATTCGTATTGAGATCATTTTGTTTGGTTTCAGCATTATCAATTGTCGTGGTCTTCAAGCCCAACGCCGTCCGTAAAACGTCTGACACCCGTTGAATTTCATCATTGGTTGGGATTTGATAAGAAGAACCCTCAACCGTAGCATCCCGACCCTTTAAATAATCTGATTTAATCGATTTAGCCGCATTCCGATAATTAGCTTGAATGGAAACCATATCATCAAAACTCAAGTTAGTTGCAACACTATCTTCTAACGTATTTAAAATTGATTCAAAATTCGTTAACGATTTAAACGAAACGGCTGATTTAATCATCGACGTAATCACTTGTCGTTGTCGTTTTTGACGTCCGTAATCACCCTCTGGATCGTCATAACGCATCCGTGAATAATCTAATGCCTGTTGTCCATTCAGATGCATCTTGCCTTTCGTGAAACTACTCCCATTCCAAGCAAAATCGAATGGCACATCAACATCAACGCCGCCAATCGCCGTCACAATTTTAGACAATGCGCCCATGTTGACCGTCACATAATAATCAATTGGGATATCAAACATCTTCTCAACCGTCGACATGGCCATTTTAGAACCACCAACATTATACGCCGCGTTGATTTTTTGCATATTGAAACTTTCGGCCCCTTGTAATTGAGCGAGTGTATCCCGCGGAATACTAACCAACTTCACCTGGTTTTTCTTCGGATTAACGGTGGCAACAATCATCGTATCGGAATTTCCCTTATCGACCCGGCCATCAGCGCCCGTATCAACCCCTAACAATAAAATTGAAAAAGCTTTTTTATTTTTAATGGATGTCGAGACCGATTTGCCATCAGCTGGTTTATAAATTTTATTAGCGGCCGATTTAATCTGACCGCTAATTCGCATGGCATACGCACCACCGCCGCCAATCAACAAAACTAGAATCAGAATGAAGACCTTCAGTTTACGGTGTTTTTTATTTTTTTTATATTTATCTTCTCGCGAGCCAAAATAATTAGAATTCTGCATAAGTGGTTCCTTTCTATAGTGGACCATTCTTTATGTTGTGCTATTTGTATTATAGCCGAATTATGTTATCAAACAATCAGTTTCAGAAAAAGTTACACAATTTTAATAATTAACAAATCACTGATATCAGTCAATTTAACCCGATTATGTTAAAATACAGAGAAATCTTGTAATCTATGGAGGCTTTATTAATGACGACTAATCAACAACCCATTCGTGAAAACGTCCTAACTGAACTCACTTGGGATCTCAGCACGATTTTTAAAGATGACCAGGCCTTTGAACATGCCTTATCCGCGCTTAAAACAGCGATGGCTACCATCCAGCCCGTGACTTTTGATACGGCGCTACAACTACAAACCACTATCGAGACCGTTCTGGCTTTGTTCCGTCAACTAGAAACGGTTTACGTCTATGCCAGTCTAAAAAACGATCAAGATACAACTAATAATCATTATCAAGGTTATCAAGCACAGGTTGATGCGCTTGCGGCTGAAGTCTCAGCGACAACTGCTTTTTTGGAACCCGCTATCTTAGCAATTCCGGAAACCCAATTAACCGACTGGTTGGCACATGAGTCCGTATTAACCCCGTATTGCCATTTCATCGATACGATTACTGCTAGTCGTGCTCACGTCTTATCCGGCCAGGAAGAGGCCTTAATTGCCGCTGCTGGCGATATTTTAGGTGCTGCGAGCCAAACGTTCAGTGTCCTCGATAATTCCGATTTACAATTTCCATCCGTCACTGACGATGCTGGTCAACCCATTCAACTGACCAACGGCGTTTATAGTCAATTATTACAATCCACTAACCAAGCCGTCCGTCAAGAAGCCTTTACCGCGTTATATCAAACGTATGGTCAATTTAAAAATACCTTCGCCAGCACTTTAGCGGCCGAAATCAAAGGCCATAATTATTTAGCGCAAGTCCACCATTATGATAATGCACGCCAAGCAGCGCTCGCACCAAAAGCCATTCCCGAAACAGTTTATACGACGTTGGTCACCGAAGTTAATCGTCACTTGCCCTTGTTACACCGCTATATTCAATTACGCCAAAAGATGCTGAAATTGCCCGAATTACACATGTATGATTTATATACCCGTTATTGGGCAAACCCGCTTTAACCTATACTTACGAACAGGCACAAGCGACCGCTCTCGAAGCGCTTAAAATCCTGGGGCCTGATTACCAAACAATCGTCAAAGAAATTTTCACCACGCGCCAAATTGACGTCGTTGAAAATTTAGGTAAACGCAGTGGCGCTTATTCCGGTGGCGCCTACGATACGAAACCCTTTATCCTATTAAACTGGCAAGATGACCTCAACAATCTTTACACACTGGTTCATGAAACCGGCCATAGCGTGCACAGTGCGTTGACCCGTCAAAACCAACCTTACATCTACGGCGATTATCCGATTTTCGTCGCCGAAATTGCGTCGACGACCAACGAAAATTTGCTAACGGACTATCTTTTAAAAACCCAAACCGACCCCAAGGTCCAAGCTTACTTGCTGAACTACTACCTTGACGGTTTCAAAGGGACTATCTTCCGTCAGACCCAATTTGCTGAATTCGAATATTTCATCCATGAATCAGCAGCCGCTGGTAAACCACTGACCGCTAGCTTCATGTCTGATTATTATGCCAATTTAAATGCCCTCTATTACGGACCATCAGTCGCCCGTGATCCCGAAATTGCTTTAGAATGGACGCGCATTCCCCATTTCTACATGAACTATTACGTTTATCAATATGCGACTGGTTTTGCCGCAGCGACTACTTTGGCCAGCGGTATTATCAATCAAGAAGACGGGGCTTTGGATCGTTACCTGACCTATTTAAAAGCCGGTAGCTCTGACTATCCAA
Source organism: Latilactobacillus fuchuensis DSM 14340 = JCM 11249 (assembly GCF_000615805.1). Taxonomy (GTDB): domain Bacteria; phylum Bacillota; class Bacilli; order Lactobacillales; family Lactobacillaceae; genus Latilactobacillus; species Latilactobacillus fuchuensis. The sequence goes on along the minus strand of NZ_BAMJ01000004.1, from coordinate 33,717 downwards.
TTGCGATTATGCAAAAAGCCGGCGTCGACATGACCAATGCTGATTACCTTAATCGGGCCTTTGCCGTTTTCGAACAACGGCTAAACCAACTAGAAAAATTATTAACGACACTCGTTGATTAACTTGAAAAGAGCCTCAGACAGTCATTGTCTGAGGCCCTTTTTTGGTTTGAAGTTCGGCTGAATCAGCGTTCTGTCGTTAAAACACGCTTCTGCACACAAGCTCCTCCGCTTAGCTACGTTTCGCAAACAAAGTCCACAACCCGGACTTTATTCACGGAACTAGGCTAATGCTCAGAGCATACCCGTGTGCAGTCAGCGCTCATTTTTTATCTGCTGACGTGTCGATGGTACACCAAGGCCAGAAAATAGAAACCAAATTCAATCGTTGCAATGAAGAAAGTGACCGGCCAATTGGTGATGTAGCCTAACCACAAGCCTAACCAGACACCTAATAAGGCAGCTCCGACTGAAATAGCCAACATCGCAGGCACACTCTTAGCCAGGTATTTCGCGATAAAAGCCGGCAAGGTCACTAAAATGAAGACCAATAGTGAACCAACAATTTGGGCGGCGATACTGACACTAATCGCTAATAAGATTAAGAAATAAATTGAAATTAAATTCGTCTTCAATCCTTGGGCTTGCGCGCCAATTGGATCGTATGAATCAAAAACTAAATAGCGATAAAATAACAGAATGCCAACAATAATCACGGCCGACAACGCCATCAACTGATAGACGTCGGCTAAACTAATTCCAATAATCGAACCGAACAAAATATTAGTCGCGTAACTGGCATTTTGATTCGACAGTGATAAGAACAATATTCCTAGCCCGATGAACAAACTAGAAATCGCACTGATTGATGCTTCACGGCGTGATTCTTTAGCACTCATCTGGCCAATCGTCACCGAACTGAGCATCGTGAATAATAACATTCCGTTTAATGGTGCAATGCCTAAGAAAACCCCAAATGAGGCGCCAGCAAAACCGATTTCCGCTAATGTATGGGCGAGAAAAGACATATTCCGAGCGACCACAAAAACGCCAATCAACCCACAGGTAATTGCTATAAAAGTACTGGCGACAAACGCATGCCGCATAAAATCAAAAGTTAACACTTAATCGTCCTCCACATCAATCTAATTCTAAGTTTGGATCTAATTCGGCAATGGGGCCCATTTCATACTGACCGCGTTTCAATAAGAGGTATTGATCAGTGTATTTCCGTGCTAATTCTAAATCATGGGTGACAAAAATAACGGTAATCCCTTGTTCCGCGTTCAATTCAGCGACTAGCGACATCACTTCTTCTTTGGTCTCAATGTCTAAACTAGCGGTCGATTCATCTAAAATCAACAAATCGGGTTTACTAATTAAGGCCTGCGCTAGATAGGCTTTTTGTTTCTCACCACCGGAAGCATTCCCTAATGTAGTTTTCTGTAAATCAGTTAAATGAGTTTGATCCAATATTTGATTCAATGCTTGTTTTTCGTCCTTTGTATGCCAAGGCAAATGACTTTTCAATTGATTTAACCCCACAAAACTCCGAATTGATAACGGATATTCTGCCTCGAGATTCCGGAACTGGGGCACGTACCCGATATGCAGATTCTGGCGTTCTGGTGTAAATAATAATTGGCCCGTTGTCGGTTGCAACGTGCCAATCAATAAGCGCACCAGTGTTGTCTTACCGACACCGTTGGGACCAATTAAACTGGTCATACTACCACGTTCAAGTTCAAAATTTAAATCTTTTAAAACGGCACGATTTCCAAAGGTAATGCCTAGCTGTTGTGCTTTAACTAATTCTGTCATTATGAATTTTGAGCCTTTCTAACTGCTTTAAATTGTTGTTGCATCCACGTTAAGTAGGTCTGTTTAGCCGGTAACGTTTCGGTTACTTGGACCACGGGGACTTTTTCTTGTTTCGCCAGTTTGTGCATCTGTTGAATAACCGGACTTTCTTCTTGCTTGTTGACCACCAGAAAAGCAATCTGGTGTTTTTTAATCAAAGCTTGCATTTGCGCAATATCCTGGGGTGATGGATCCGTGCCATCTTCAATCGCCTTGGCAAAATGACTATTGGCGACTTGATACCCCATTGCCGTTAAGGCGTAATTAAAAACCGGTTCACTAACTGCCACTTTTTGACCTTTGGCTTGGGTTTTCAAAGCATCTAATTGCGTTTGTAATTGCGTTAATTTTGCGAGATAGTCTTGACCATTTTTTTGATAAACCTTTTTATGAGTTGGATCGATTTGACTAAATTGTTTGATTAATTGGCGCGTTAATTTTGGCATCGTTTTTAAATCGTACCATAAATGTTCATTAGCACCGTCTGTTCGGTTCATTAACTGGTTAATCTGAATAACTTTTTGCGTTTTAGAATTCGAACCAGCGACCACTTTAGCTAACCATTGATCATACCCTAAGCCATTTTCGATCACGACGTCCGCTTGCGCGACCGCTTTGGCATCCTTAGTTGTTGGTTCGTACGAATGTGGGTCTAGACTGGGGCTATTAATAATCGACGTCACTTGACCGTATCGGCCTAATACCGCTTCGGCCGCTTCACCATAAAAGTCCAACGATGAGACCACTTGGATCTGATCATTGTTTTTTTTAGACTGACCGCAACCGACCATTAAAAAAACTAAAGCGCTGATTAACGCCAAACTCCCAAAACGTTTCTTATGCATAAAATACTCCATTTCTCAAATAGTAACAGTTACGTTTTACTTAGATAAGTTTACACGACTCCTTTATTTTGTCAATTGTTTTCTGAAAATAGGTAGACAACAAAAAAGCCGAGAAATTAATTCTCGACTTTTTTGTTGTCTCATGATTACCAGATTTGTTCAACTTGACCCGTTTGAGTCACAAAGTATCCCGCTCTTGGTGCATCTTCGTTAGGCGCATAAATATTGATTAAATAGCCTTGTTGCCCCTCACGTGTAATCAACCCGTTATTCAAATAAGAGGCAGATTGCCCAAACTTTTGCCCCGCTTGTTGAACGACTAATTTAATCGCTTGATTGCCATCGATTGTCGTCGGTTGGGTTGGCGTTGTTGGATTTGTATTTTGAGTACCACTTGTACTAGTCGTTTTTGAAGTTGATTGACTGGTTGTCGGTGTTTGGCTAGTTGCCGCAGTACTGCTATTAGTGGCCGTCGCTGAACTCGTTGTAGTAGCCACACTTGATTGTTCACTCGTGGCTGATGAAGTCGTCGATTCAGTCGTTGCATCCGACTGACTTTGACTAGCAGCTAAACGACTAGAGGCTTTTGAAACCTGTTTTTCACGTTTAGCCACACGACTTTCGCGCTTTTTTAAACTAACTGATACCGAACTTTGATCAGTATTATCAGTTGACTGACTAGTCGTTTGTTGACCGCAAGCCCCCAATATTAATCCGGTCATTAAAACCGTCCCAAGCACTGCTACTCTTTTCATCATAACTCCTCCTTCGCAACCGTTTACTACACCTTTATTTTAAGGATAGTTGCAGTATAGTGCAAGTTAGTTTACCTAGATTTACGAATTCTTTAAAATTGTTCACTAAGAATTAATTGACCTATTTTTTAAGACGGTCCGCGACTTGTTTGGCAATCACCATATCCGTCGCATACGGCGTATCCACCCCGCGCACTTTTTGATAAGCATCCGCACCTTTAGCGGCTAATACCACGATTTCACCGGGGTGACTCGTTTCAATCGCTTGTTCAATCGCAGCCGCCCGATCGAGTTCGACCGTTGTTTGGACTTTCGTTTCATCAATTCCAGCCCGAATCTCGGCGGCAATCGCGGCCGGATCTTCATACCCGGGATCATCGGTCGTTAAGATGGCCTGATTTGCATATTCATTGAGGACTTGGGCAAAGCCGGCCCGACGTGAAACGCCTTTATCCCCGGGACTCCCGACAACCACAATCAACTTAGAATTGTGATATTCTTTTTGTAAAAAGCTCAATAGCGCCTTCATACTGGCGTAATTATGCGCGTAATCGACATAGACTTGACCGTGGTTAGGTACCGCTAAGGTCTCCATCCGGCCGGGAATTTGTAATTGACGAATCCCTTGTTGTGCTTGTTTTAAATCAGCGCCCGCTAGCGCGGATCCGATAATGGCCGCTGTGGCGTTACTTTCATTAAAATCACCAATCAATCGCAATTGATAATCTCCCGCCACACCTAACGCGTTAGCTTGATTCGAAACGGCTGTGACCTTAAACCGGCTATCGGCCAAACTCATTTCTAAATTTTCAAACCGAAAATCAATTTCAACGGCTTCGGTCGCCTGATAAGCGGTTTCCGCAAATAGATAAATGTCTGTCGGATTCGTGGTGGCTTGCGCAGCCGCATAAACATCGGCGAAGTTCTGCGTTTGCGCATTGATCACACAAAGCCGTGAATTGACTAATAACTGTAATTTACAGTGTAAATAATCGGCAAAATCCGGATGTTCGTTCGGACCAACGTGATCTGGTGAAATGTTTAAGAAGAAGCCCACATCGTAAGTTAAACCATACACGCGATTTTTCTTGTACGCTTGCGATGACACTTCCATGACCAAATGCGTCATCCCATTTTCAACGGCTTCGCGCATATCGTGGAATAAATCCAAACTTTCCGGCGTGGTTAAATCCGATTTAAACCGTTGTTCCGGCTTAGGACCTAATACGCGATCAATCGTTGAGAATAAAGCCGTCTTTTGGGTCGTGGCTTCTTGCAAAATAGCTTGCGTGAAATAGGCCGCCGTCGTTTTTCCTTTCGTACCGGTATAGGCAATAATGAACAAATCATCTTGCGGATAATCATAAAAGGCTGCCGATAGGATTGCCATCGCCTTTTGAACATTGGTAACAATCAATGCGTTCATACCATTACCTTCGGGAATCGGTTGTTCGGCGACGTACGTGACCGCCCCTTGTGCCTTAGCATTGGTTAAAAATACGGGTCGGAAATTGCCCTTGCAGAAAAACAAGGTCTCTTCCGTTACTTTTCTGGAGTCATACGCAATTGCGGTCATATTTAAAGTGGCTGGATCATTTAAAGCCACGCTTTTTAATAAATGATGTTCTTTCAAAAGTAATATACATGCATCGAGTGTTAATGCCATCTGAATCCTCCTAGTGAATCACTGTGAATTGAATTAAGTATAGCATAATCAGCCATTTTTCGGCCAAATTAAAACGCGCCGTCAACCTTCAATTAGGCTGATGACGCGTCTGGTTTCTAATTAAAATAAATCAGTAAAAAACTCTTTAACCCCAATCCCAATTAAGACAAAAACATTGGCCTTCGGGTCAGTTTTTTGAGTCTTTAATGAATAAGTGGGTTGCGTTTTTAAGAAGCGCGTTGTCGTCCCAGCAATTTGTGGACTAACTTGACCAACTGTGGTGCCCTTTTTAATCGGTGCTTGGACTTGACGCTTGGTACCACCTTTAACGGCTTGGTATTGCCAATCAACGTTCTTGCTCGTCGCACCTTTCGGCAACCAGAGCATTATCGCTTGATTGGCCACTAATGGTACCGTCGCTTGCCGGCCGTATTTAACGGTGGCTTTTTCATACCCCGCAATACTGGCTTGCGGTTTCACCAACGTCTGTGGTGCCCAATTATCAAAAACGTCAGTCATCAATTTACCCGTTTCGATAAATCGACGCCCGGTATCACTCCCGTTAGCGTGCAAGACCACCGTGATAATTCGTTGACCCTCTTTCGTCGCCGTTCCCGTAAAACAGTCGCCCGCTTTATCAGTTGTGCCGGTTTTCAACCCATCGACGATATAATCGGTCGACGCATTCTTTTGACCGGGTAACATTAAATTAAACGTCGTAAATTTGGTTTCATCACTGGTTTTAGAGCCAAACGTGAAGGTTGCTTGCTTGGTCGTCGTCAACACGTCGGGAAAATCAGTTAATAACTTCTGAGCCACAATCGCCATATCGACCGCACTCATTTCATTTTCGGCATCTTTCGCACTACCCGGATACATGGCACCCGTCAAATATTCGTTGTTTAACCCTGAAACGGAATATAACTTAGCATCTTGAATGCCCCATTGACTAACCTGTTGCCGCATCAAATCGACGAAGTCTTTTGCGAACCGGCAACCGCATTGGCCAACATCATCGCGGCATCATTAGCCGACGCAATCAGCATCGCTTGGTATAACTCGCGGACAGTATATTGCCCCTCAGCTTGCAATGGCACATTGGTTAAATCTTTGTCTTGGCTCAACTTGTAAATCGTGGTATCGGGTTTAATCGTCTGTTCCCATTTCAATTTACCCTGCTTGATCTGGGTCAGCACAATATAGGCTGTAATCATTTTAGTCATCGACGCAATTGGCAAAGCTTGGTCTGCATTTTGTTCAAACAAAACTTGGCCCGATTTAGCATCGACGGCAATCGCGGCGCTCGCATCAATCTTAGGGGCGGTTGGTAATGTCGCCGGGGTCGTCGTTGCAGTTGCTGCCTGACTAACCGCTGGTTGCATTGCAAGACTGGCTGGCACACCGACTAACAGACCAACCATGAGATACTGGATTATTTTTTTAAACACAATCTTACTCCTGACTATGGTGAGTATCAGCCTTAACTGGCTGACCTAACTTTAAAGGTAAGTGTATCACAAAACTGGTTAATTCTGGCGTTGAATCCGCATAAATATAACCACCATGTAACGCAATAATACTCTGCGAAATCGCCAAGCCTAACCCAGTCCCACCGGTTTCTTGCGAACGGGATGCTTCAACTCGGTAGAAACGATCAAATAACTGACTCAATGAATCACTGGGAATCTGTTGACCGTCATTTGAAACTTTAATAATCGCTTCTTGCCCGATTTTTTCAGCCTCTAACGTGATCTGATTGGCGCCTTTGCCGTATTTCAAAGCATTCGCTAATAAGTTATTAAAAACCCGGCCCAACTTTTCAGTATCAGCTTCCATCATTAACGGGGTTGGATGACATCGCACGTTAATTTGCATCCCTTTTTTCTGCGCTTCTAATTCGAAACTCGCCGCTAATTGTTCCAACATCTGTTCCATATCAAACGTTGTTTTAGTAATCGGTGTCGACGTTTGACGAACCTTCGTATATTCGAATAGATCTTCGACTAACACCTTCATCTGTTGGGCTTTTACGTAAGCCGTGTGCGTATATTTCGTTAATTCGTCACGCGTTTGATATTGCTGATCCTCAATTAAACCCAAATAACCGATAATCGAGGTTAACGGCGTACGTAAATCGTGGCTGACGTTGGTAATCAGTTCATCTTTACTCTTTTCAATCTTGCGTTCTTCGTCCATCGACCGCACGGTGCTATCGACTAGCGTATTCACACTGTCAATTACCCGTTGTAAATCACGATTGACCCGTAAATTAATTCGGTGTTCTAAATGGCCGTCCGCGATGAAATGTAGTTCACCAATGACGTGCCACATTTGCATTTGGTGGTACCGCCGAATAAGACGCCAATAGACGACGAGAATATCGGCCACCGCCATTAAGACGACAAACCAATTCTGCCAACTCCAAATATGCCATTCATTCGGTCCGATGGTGATGGCGTTTTTAATCATCCAAACACCACCCCGCAATTGCGGGTTAGTGATAATCGCTTGTTGTAAAAGCACCATGATTGAGAGGTTTAACAGCAATAACAATATGACTGTAACGACCCCTTCGGCGAATAGTTCACTTTTTTCTTTACCGGTTAACGCGACTTTTTTTAAGGGTTGATTATTATGTTGTTCGTCCATTAGACCTCGACCTTGTAACCAACGCCCCAGACGGTTTCAATCACTTTTTCACCGTCAGTGGCTTCTTCAATCTTATCCCGTAAATGGCTGACGTGGACCATAACCGTCTTCGCCGATACAATACTTTCTTGTTTCCAGACCCGTTCAAAAATATCGTCCGCCGAAAAGACCCGGTTGGGATGGCTCGCCAATAGATAGAGAATCCCGAATTCGAGTGCAGTCAATTGAATTTGTTTGCCCGCAATCGTCGTGACTTCGTGTGAATCGCGTTTAATCACCAACGGCCCGACTTCCAAAATATCTGGGACTTCAGTCGTGACGTGTTGTTGACTCCGACGCAAAAGTGATTTAACCCGCGCCATGACTTCAAGCGGATTAAAAGGCTTCGAAACGTAATCATCCGCGCCGGTAATCAACCCTTGAATTTTATCCATATCGGTTGTTTTGGCTGAGACGACAATAATCGGCACTTGCGAATCCTTGCGCACCGCTTTAATGACTTCAATCCCACTCATATTAGGCATCATAATATCTAGAATCATTAAATCAATATCCGGGTTAGTCGCAATCTTCGTTAAAGCTTCTTTACCGGTAAACGCTTGGATTGGATCGTAACCTTCATTTTTAACGTAAATACTCAATAATTCAACAATTTCTTTATCATCATCAACAATTAAAATTTTCATCATTTAGTTTACCTCGTTTTAATTTAAACTCATTTCGAGTGATTCGCTATCATTGTAACAAACTATTCGGTTTTTAGGGTTAAAGAATTCTTTAAATCCGCAATTGTTAACCAAAAAATCCGTTCTCCTAATCGAGAACGGATTACTGCTATTTTAACGTTAATGATTCCGACACTGCAAATTTTAAGACCAACTGCTAACTCAACGTTTAACGCGCTGAGTAGTTAGGCGCTTCTTTAGTGATTTGGACATCATGCGGATGTGATTCCGTTAAACCGGCATTTGAGATTTGGATAAATTGCGCATCATCTTGTAACGCCATCAAGTTAGCCGCACCGACGTAACCCATCCCTGAACGTAAACCACCTAATAATTGATAGATGACATCGCCCAAAGCACCTTTAGCCGCAACACGCCCTTCGATTCCTTCTGGGACTAGTTTATTGGCTTCGTTAACGCCACTTTGGAAGTAACGATCTGAAGAACCGTGTGACATCGCAGCCAAGCTGCCCATGCCACGATACGTTTTAAAACGACGACCTTGATAGATTTCAAATTCACCAGGCGCTTCATCCGTCCCAGCTAGCATACTACCCAGCATCACGGCGTTACCACCAGCCGCTAGTGCTTTGACGATATCGCCAGAATATTTAATCCCACCATCGGCAATAATCGTCTTACCATATTCACGGGCGACACTTGCCGCATCGTAAATTGCGGTTAATTGAGGGACCCCAACACCGGCCACAATCCGAGTCGTACAGATTGAACCAGGGCCAATCCCAACTTTAACCACATCAACACCAACATCGTACAATGCACGGGTGCCTTCAGCGGTTGCCACGTTGCCGGCAATTAAAGTCGCTTCAGGGAACTTAGCACGAATTTCGGTAATCTTGCGTAAGACGCCGGCTGAATGACCATGCGCCGTATCGATAATAATCGCATCGGCCCCGGCTTTTAACAACGCTTCGGCCCGATCGAACGTATCACTCGTGACACCAACTGCGGCAGCCACTAATAAACGACCGTATTGATCTTTAGCCGCATTCGGAAATTCTTGTACTTTTTCAATATCTTTAATCGTGATTAAACCCGCTAGCCGACCATCATCACCGACCAATGGTAACTTTTCGATCCGATTTTGTTGGAGGATTTGTTCAGCTTCAACTAATGAAGTCCCAGCAGGCGCAGTCACTAAATTTTCACGCGTCATTACTGTGCCGATTTCAGCAGAGAAATCAGTGATAAAGCGTAAATCCCGATTGGTGATAATCCCAACTAATTTCAAATCATCTAGATTAGAAACAATGGGTACCCCGCTAATTCGGTATTTACGCATCAAATCATCCGCCGCACTAACCGGTTTATCAGCCGTTAAATAAAACGGATCAATAATGACCCCATTTTCTGAACGTTTAACCTTTAACACTTCGTCAGCTTGACGTTCAATACTCATGTTCTTATGAACGACACCTAAACCACCTTGTCGGGCCATCGCAATCGCCATTGGTGCTTCGGTAACGGTATCCATGCTCGCACTCATGATCGGTGTTTGCAGTTTAATATTCTTGGCTAATTGAACACCAAGGTCAACCTCGTTGGGTAATACGTGACTTTCAGCGGGGACCAATAACACATCATCGAACGTAAACCCTTTTTTCGCAAACTTTGTTTCCCATGCAGACATAAATCTTCCTCCATTCATGAACTTAAGTGTTGAAAAGCTAACCAATTGTTCGCTTTACCGCTAAAATTAGTTATTTTAAAATTGTTAAAACTATAGCAAATTTTTAGTGATACGTCAATTAGCTCTTATTAAAAATTCATTTTCAGTACCGCTCCTTATTTAGTAGAAACCGAACGTTTAAACTGTTGCTGTTTTTTCGACAACTTCGTTATACAATAGTACTTAGAATAAAACAGCAAAGGACTGATTAGTATGCAAGAGCATCAACGCGTTTTAGAACTCACCCGTAGCAACAATCTGCGCGAACTCGGCGGCTATCCAACAGCGGACGGTCGTACCATTAAATGGCATAAATTATTACGCTCCGGTAGTTTAAACGCACTGACCAATGATGATATCCAACGTTTGATTCAATATGGCATCTTATTCGACGTTGATTTTCGATCACGCCACGAAATTAAAGTCGCACCCGATCCGTTTGATGAACAATTCGTGACTTACCACCGTTTATCCGTCTTCCCATTTACTGATCAATCAACCGAACCAACGCCCAAAGCGGGTTTATTCGGTCGACTATTCGGTCATCAATCATCCGCAGAACCCGAATTATCAAGTATGGACAAAATGTATCAACAATTAGTCCTCGACGCGCACGCCCAAGCCGCCTATCGTGATCTATTAACCGTCTTATTAAATAATCATGACACGGATGGCGCCGTTTTATACCATTGTTCGGCCGGCAAAGACCGAACTGGTGTCGGCACTTTATTAATCTTGAGTGCTTTAGGCGTCGACCGTGAAACGATTACCAATGATTTCTTATTATCGAATCAAGTCCTCGGATTAGACACTGCAACACCAAAACGAATCAACAGCAATGATGCGCAAGTGGCCGCGATGAACGCGCAAGCCATCTCGATTGAAAGTATCAACCACGTCTATGATGTGATTGACCAACATTTCGGTAGCATGGCTAATTATCTAACCCAAGCGATGGCGTTGAAACCAACCGAAATTGAACAACTCAAAAACGACTATTTAGAATAATCACCTAATCATCAATCAAACAAAGACACGCTAGCCCGAATTGGACTAGCGTGTCTTTGTTTTGTTGCTTATGCTTTTGTTTGCGTTTCACAGAATTGTTGGTACAGCGACTTCGTCAACCCAACCAAGGGGACTGGTTTGACCTTATATTGATTGGACAACAGAACAACGCCTGATTGGCCGTCTTGACTGATTTGAATGGCACTTTCGTAACCTGATTCAACCCCATGACTCGTAAAATAAGTTGGCCAATTATACACGCCACCACTGTAACTACCAGTTTGCGTATGCCGTAATTGATGTAAACTATTTTTACTGATAATCCGCCCCTGCACAATTGCCTGTTCAACTTGAAATAAGCTACTGGCCGTGGCGTACATATTCCCCGTGCCAATTTCCCGGGTATACGTAAAAATGGGCACCGGAACAGCTTCACCATAAAAATTATTCTCAACGGTATACGAAACAGCTTGCTGACCGGCAATACTATTTGGCATAAATCCAAATGACGTCAACGCCAGCGGTTCACTCACTTGTTTTTCAAATAGTTGTTGATACGATTGATGGGTCACCTTTTCTAAAACACCCGTTAATAATAAATAGTTCACTGGCGCATAGAAATGTTTGCCAATATTTTGAACTTTCAAATGATCAAACGCAAACGCGAATCGTTGTTGCTCCGTCAAATCAACAGTCGGCGCCTTAGTTTCAATCAATCCCGACTGCATGTCCAACATCATTTGAATGGTGATTTTCTGACCCTCTTTAATTTGTGGGTAATATTGGCCAATCTTATCCGTTAATTTTAATTGACCCGCTTCGACCGCTTTCATCACAAGTGCAGCCGTCAATGATTTCTGGACCGAGGCAATCTGATACGTCGTTTGCGGTGTAATTAGTTTTTGTTGTTCATAATTCGCATAACCGCGACCGTCTTGATAGATAATCCGGTTATTTTTAACTAATAAAATCGTGCCACTAAAATGACTATCCGTTAATTTTTTCTGTAATACTTGTTGTTGGACACCCGTTAACTGGTTCGTCTTGCGAGTATCGATTGCGGAATGATTATCTTTAGCCACTTGCTCTGCCAATTGCTTTTGAGTTGTTTGTAATTGTTGTTGCACTTGTTTTAATCGTTGATTAGACTGACCTGCTTGCACCACCAATTGGTGTCGGTAGTGGTGGGCCGTTGCACCAATTCCCAAAACAAATAGTCCAACGATCAGAATCGCGATTGTTATTTTCTGTTTCATCATCAACTTTAGCCTAAACGTCCTTTCTCAATCAATTGGAGTGTTGCATCAAATTGATAGTACAATGCCTCCCCGTTAGCGACTTCAACCCCATCGATTGCTTGATCTGAGATCTGCTCAATGACTTTAATCAGCGCCCGCAATGTCGACCCATGCGCAACCACTAACTGATCACGACCTTGTCTTAATCCCGGTACAATTTGATCTTGCCAATACGGCAATAATCGTTGGGTCGCTTGGGCCAAACTTTCGCCCCGTGGCCGACTTGCTAGTGGGACTAATCGATAGCGCCGTTCCTGCGACACCTGCGTAAGTAATGGTGGAATAGCTGTATAGCTCCGGCGCCACCGTGCGACTTGCGCCACACCAAAAACCCTTCGCGTGGTTTCTTTATTCAACCCCCGCAAAGCGCCGTAATGTCGTTCGTTTAATCGCCAACTCTTGGTCATTGGAATGGCTAATTGATCCATTTCTTCCAAAATGATATAGCTAGTTAAAATCGCCCGTTTTAATAGCGATGTATGGACTTGGGCAAATTGAATCCCAGTCGCTTGAAGTTGTTGCCCAACTTGGTGGGCTTCCAAACGACCTTTATCCGTCAGTGTACATCTGACCAACCCGTGTAAGTGTTTAATTGGTTGGCCAAACTTTCACCATGTCTAACAATTACTAATTTTGCCATCATTCATCAAACTCACTTTTCTCGTAACTTCAACGCCAATTCAATCGACCGATCAACTAAAACTGATTGTGAATCAACGACTGGAAAAGTGTGATCCGGTGCCCATTCTTGCGCTAATGATAATTCAGTACAGCCTAAAATGACCGCATCACAATCGCCTTCAGTGATCATCGTTTCTAAAATGGCGTGATATTTAGCACCACTCATCTTCGCTTGACCTTTGATGTCGTTAAAAATTAAATCCATCGTCCGCTCTTGCAATGCTTCGCTTGGTTTAACAATCTTGTAACCAACGGTCGCCAACTCCTGGTCGTAAATACCGTCAGTGACGGTCCCTTTAGTCCCTAGAATACCAATCCGTTTTGCGGTTGGATAAGTCGTTTGAATACTCTTAACCGTTTCACGGGGCATGTGCACGATTGGTGCTGAAGCCGCTGCTTGCAACTCATCATAGAAATAATGCGCTGTATTACAAGCAATCACGAAAAAAGCCGGCTTCAATAAGCTTTGTTGTTGAATATCTTCTAATAAGTAAGGAGCTGGATTAGGTTGCGTATGGTCCATTAAATAAGTCGAACGATCAGGAATCGTCGCATGATTGACCACGATATAATCCAAGAAATCTTGATCTTTTTTAGATGGTGTCCGCTGATTTAATAACCGAATGTAACTTTCAGTCGCGGCCGTTCCCATCCCGCCAAGCACTGTAAAAAATTGTTTCATCATCAATTACCCTTTGTTTTCTTTAAAATAACGTGCAAAATTCTTACGATAATTATGCAACATCCATTTCGTCAATAACCAACGTTTAACGTTATTATCCTTGGCATATTGGAAAGTCGTGCCGTAGCGGCCTTGTTTAATTAACGCTAATGCGCGATCTTTGTCCGCATTATCCCGCGTATATTTCTTAAAGACGTCAACAGACACGCCTAACCATAAAGCTGCTTGACTATCATCTTGATTACCATAAACGGTTGGTTGGTCTTTTAAATCACCCGTTACGTAATCTTGAACCACCCATTGCGCTAAATTATAACCGTTCAACGTGACAAAGAAACTACTGCGACCTTGCCGTAAATTGATTTCAAATAACTTGAAGGTTTGATCCCGTTCGTCAAATTTCATATCAAAATTAGCGTAACCCGTAAAACCAATCGCTTCTAAGAAGGTTTGAATCTGATGATAAATAGTTTCATTATATTCAGGGATAATCGCCACGTAATTCCCAATCGCGGCTGGCGCTGGATCTTCCAATAAAGGATGACCCAAACACATCATCTTCACTTGGTGATTGTGATCCACGTAGGCGTTTAACACGCGCATCCGACTGTCATCACCCGGAATGAAATCTTGAAGAATTAGATCTGACGTATAACCACTAGCATAAATTTTTTGAATAATCGCATCAAATTCAGCCTGTGATTGAATTCGGAACGCCTTTTTACGACCTTCAAAATGCACATCTAACCATTCAACTGAATTAGCGGGTTTCAATGCGACTGGATACCCAAATGGTTGCGTTACTTGTCCTGCGGTCACCATCTCATGCGTTATCGTTTTGGTTTTAGGATAAGGTAAATCGTATTCTTCGCAGACTTGATAGAAATTTTCTTTGTTATTCAACTGTTTCAATAAATCGTAATCGATATAGGGACAAACAAAGGCCGCTTGTAGTTCTACCTTATGTTTAGCGATTAATTCTGCATACCCATCCCCACAACCGATTAAAATCACGGGTTCATCATGAGTTTGGTACGTTAAAATTAATTCCCGCATTTTTTCAATAAAAACGGGATCTTCGCTGAAACCTGGTACGATTTCGACATCGACAATTTTAGTATAACGGGTCGGTGCTAGTTCAGCACCTGCGTAAGCTTGGACTGGTTTTCCCGTTAGTTCATAAAACGAACGCGCCATCCCATAAACGTTAAAGTCGCTTCCTAATAAAATCGGTGTAAATTTTGATTGAATTGTTGGCATTCCGTTCACCTCTTAAGCAATATTGTTCTTAGTATACCACGAACACCGTTGCCTTGATAAATTCTGTTTATGATTTATCAATTACATAACAACTTTGTCACACCAGTTGCCGATTCGTTAGTTCATTCAATGGCGCTGATGTGCAATGCCCGTTAAAATGGACTTAATATCAAATAAAGGGGTCTTGAATATGTTACGTAAAATAGCAAGTTGGATGGTGCCACTCATTGGGATTTTGGGTATTAGTTATTTAATGTTGGGCCACTATCTACCCACTCATCAACCAAGCACAACTGTTCAAGCCGATCGTCAGTCGCTACAAGGTTTCCACCGTATGCAACGTTAATTAGTTAATCAGCTATACAATTCCGTTGTCATCAATTGATTAGTTGTAGTACAATGAGATTATTGACTTATTAAGGATGTGCGGAAATGTCAGCTAAAACAAAAGAATTCTGGAAATCTGTCTTACAAATCATATTATTATCCGCTGTAATGATTGGGATTGCTCAGTTGCTGCTCACCTTTGTGATTGCCAACGAGCAAATTTTTGGGCCTTCAATGCAGCCTAATTTTTCTCAATACGATCGGGTAATTGCTTTACGTCACACGAAAGTTGAACGCGGCGACGTCGTCATCTTGAAAGCCCCTGATGCCCCCGGTGAATTCTACATCAAACGGGTCATTGGCTTACCAGGCGATACCGTCCGCTTCGACAAAGATCAACTCTACGTTAACAATCAGAAAGTCAGCGAACCTTATTTAAAAGAATATAAGGCTGATTATTCAACCTATCTCGCCGGTTCAAATTACTTCACCGTCAAACCAAATTCAACGGATTCATCATTTGACCTGAAAGATTTATTAGGTCGCAGTACCGTGCCGGCCAACCACTATTTCGTGATGGGTGATAACCGAACGGTCTCGAAAGACAGCCGCTACAAGGCAGTCGGCTTCATCAGTGACAATTCGAAAAAATACAACGGCATCCAGGGCGTCGTCAAACTACGCTACTGGCCACTAACAGAATTTAAGGTCTATTAAGAGTGTTTAACTTAAACGGTTAGTCTTTGAGGATTAACCTAAAAATCAGCCACATGATTAGATTTTTAATCGTGTGGCTGATTTTGTAGTTAAACGCAAAAGGCTGTTGAAGTGAACACGTTTTCGATCAGAGTGCTAACTTGGGCGTTAAAACTTTGAGCATAACCTAAGAAGGACAATTATAGTTGATTTTAACTATGATTGTCCTTCTGTCGTTAAGCGGAAAAGTTTGCTCAAGTTAACACGTTTTCGAACTAAGTTGCTGCAACTCACGGGTAGGTTCTGAGCATTAGCCTAGTCTGGTGAATAAAGGCTGTTTTTAGCCTTTGTTTGCCAGACGTCGCTAAGCACAAGAACCTGTGAGTGAAAGCACGTTTTAATCAGAGTATCGCCCAAGCCGGTTAGCTTCTCAGTATAGCCTAAAAAAGAAGTGTGTTACCGATTTTTGGTGACACACTTCTTTTTGTAGCTAGACGGAAGAGGTTGGCTTGGGAAGCATGTCTTCACACAAAAAGGCCAACCCTCACGGATTAGCCTTTTCATTTTGAATTATAGATAAACACTGATACCCAATAACACAATCGCCAAAATACCAATTGTAATCATTAACGGCATCACGAATTTCAACCATTTATCAAACGTCACGTGGACCATGGCTAACGAGGCTAAGACCAAACCAGTTGGTGTGATAAACGCCATAATCCCTTGGCCCCAGTTATAGGCACTAATAATCACATCGCGATTAACGCCGACAACATCGGCTAATGGTGCCATGATTGGCATCGATAGAACGGCCAATCCGGAACTAGATGGGATAAAGAAGCCGAGCAAGATGAAGACGAAGAACATCACTGTTGAGAAGAGAACGCCACTCATATGTGATACGCCGTTGCTCAACCAGAACAATAATGTATCGCTAATTTGGGCTTGTTCCATAATAATCGTCACCCCACGGGCTAACGCAATGACTAACGCGACGCCTAATAAATCAGAGGCGCCGGTCACAAACTCACCCACGAAATCACCTTCGGATAAGCCTGAGATAAAGGCTAAGATGAATGTGATGCCTAAGAAGAGCATCGAAATCTCGTTGAACATCCACCCCCACTCTTTAACACCGAAGACCATCACCACAAAACCCGCTGCGAAAATCAGCAACATTAATTTCTTACGGAAATCAAACTTAGGGACTTCATTACTTTCTTGATCACCTAAGAAATGTGATTCTAATTCTGCTTTTTGAGCATAAATCAATGATTTACTAGGATCCTTTTTAACTTTTTCAGCATAGCGGATCGTGTAAAAAATACAGATGGCGGTTCCTAACACTAACATGACTAACCGCATCCCCATACCGTCGGCAAAACTAATTCCCGCAGTATTCGACGCAATCACGACGGAAAATGGATTGACCGTCGAAGCCATGGTCCCAATCGAACTCCCTAGATAAATCGCCGCAATCGCAACAATCGCGTCATACCCCGCCGCCATAAAAATCGGCACTAAAATCGGATAGAAGGCAATCGTTTCTTCCGCTAATCCAAAAGTCGTCCCACCTAAAGCAATTAAAGTCGTCACGATAACGATTAGCCAAGCTTCTTTGCCCTTCAAGCGCGTTGATAGGCTGGCCATCCCCGCTGCGAAAGCACCGGTTTTATTGACGACCCCCACGATGCCCCCTAAGATGAGGACAAAAGTGATGATATCAATGGTTTCAGCTAGACCTTGAATGGGCGCGTTTAGAAATTGCTTAACTGCCCCAAAGACCCCATTTTTAGCTTTCTTTAATTCCCGATACGTATTCGGAATAGCGACCGGCTTATACACCGAACCATCCTTGAACTTCGCTAAACTCGTATTAACGTTATACTTCTTCAACGTCGCTTGGGTCGCCGGTGCTGTTTTCGTTTTACCGGTTGGTGACGTAATTGTAAAATGATTGCTATCAGTATTATATTGCAAGCTTGCATATTTCCCAGCCGGCATAAAATAGGTTAAAATCATCACCAATAAGAGCACTAACAAAATGACCGTATAGGCGCTTGGAAAAGTAAACTTCTTGCGTTTGACATCTGTCATATTATGACCTCCTAATGATATCGTTCTCCCTAATTCTAAAGGGTTCAAGTGCCTTGGTCAAGCGTCACCCCTGATATTCTAACCGCTTTCACGCCAAACCTCACTTGCACCACGCCCCTCATTTGTGCTAAGCTTATTCGGAACAAAATAAGGGACGTCAGAGAGCGTCCTTTTTGGAGGAAAATTGAATATGAAATCTATCACGGCACACAGCCAACATCATTTATCAAACTACCAGTCTAAGGTCGTTGCTTCAACAACGGCGGGCTTTGGACTCGAAAACATGGACGTCATGTTCTTGTCTTTCGCGCTATCGTCAATTATCGCTGATTTACATCTCAGTGGAACACAAGCGGGTTTGATTGCAACGATTACCAATATCGGGATGTTGTTAGGTGGCGTTTTTTTTGGCGTTTTGGCCGATCGCGTCGGCCGGGTTAAGACCTTTACCTACACCATCTTCATCTTCGCTTTTGCGACGGCCGCCCTCTTTTGGGCCAACAGTCTTCCCCTAATTTATCTTTGTCGATTCCTTGCTGGGATTGGCGCTGGGGGTGAATACGGCATTGGCATGACCGTTCTTGCGGAAAGCTTTCCTAAAAACAACTCGGCCGCGTTTCATCATTCGTCGGGGTTGCCGGTCAACTCGGAGCGATTATCGCCGCCCTATTAGCCGCCTGGGTTTTACCCCAATTCGGTTGGCACGCTCTTTTCTTATTCGGACTACTCCCCGTTGTCATCACCTTCTTCATTCGCCGCCATTTAGTTGAAAGCACCACCTTCACTAATCGGACTACACCGCCCAAAGGCCAAATTAAAGCCTTGTTTAAAACACCACAGTTAGCGTACCAAACGGTTGCGTTGATGGTGATGGCGGTCGTCCAAATCGCGGGTTACTTCGGCTTAATGAACTGGTTACCGACTATGATGCAACAGCAATTACACCTCAGTGTTGCCGGTTCGTCCACATGGATGTTAGCCACGATTGTTGGTATGTCAGCTGGGATGCTGACTTTCGGTTGGATTCTAGACCGCATCGGCCCCCGGATTGCTTTCGGCTGCTTCCTAATCGCTTCGGCCTTAGGCGTTTATATTTTAACCTTACCCAAAGATATGCCGACCTTACTCCTGGTCGGTGCATTAGTCGGTTACTTCTCAAACGGGATGTTCGCAGGTTACGGTGCCGTCGTTAGCCGCTTATACCCCACTGAAGTCCGGGCTACGGCCAATAACGTCATCATGAACGTTGGGCGCTGTATCGGTGGCTTTTCAAGCGTCATGATTGGTTGGTTACTCGACCATTATTCAATGATGCTGGTCATGATTTTCATCTCAACGCTCTACCTCATTAGCTTATTAGTCATGTTAACCATCCAGAATTTAAAAGCCCAATATTATTTCAGCCATTAATCTCACCATAAAAATGAAAAACGGATCCTCGCTATTAATTCTGCGAGGACCCGTTTTTTGTTGCGATTTTAGGCTATACTCAGAAGCTAACCGGCTTATCAGCAACTTTTATTTAACGTGCTTCCTAAACCAACTTCTTCCGTCTAGCTACAAATCGTTAGCCATGACCTAAACCGTCATAACTTACGATTCTAGGCTATACTCAGAAGCTAACCGGTTTATCAGCAACTTTTATCTATAGACTGCCGCCTCTGACTTCCGCGACGTTGCCGACGATTGTGAAAGCCTTTGGATCAACCGCGTGAATTTCGTTGATAATATGTTGATACGCTTGGTTGGTCACGACTAACATCAACATTTGTTTGCCTTCGTTGGTGTAGCCACCGGTCACGTCAAAAATCGTAACCCCAACTTCTTCTTCTTCGAGCAAATGCGCCTGAATTTCGGCAATTTGATTATTGCTCATCACGTATAACATTTTCTTACGATTCAAACCAGTTTCGATATAATTCATCGTCATCAACGTGATCACGGAAGAAAAGGTCGCCATCATAAACGTTTCAAATCCCGATACAAAGACGTTCGAGAAGCAAACGAGCATATCCACCACTAACAAACTGACGGCGGTGTTAATGTTAAAATACTTTTTAAAAATTAAAGGTGGGACTGTTGAGCCCCCACTTGAGGCATCAATTCGATATAACAAGGCAATCCCTGCTGCATAGATTACACTCCCGATGATAATGGCTAACATCTTATCCTCAACCACCATCACTTGCGGCGTAATCGCCAAGCAGACGGGTAACATCAAACTTCCAAATAAAATCTTAAGCGTTGTTTTTTTATCCAACAAGAAGTAGGCCAAAATCAACATCCCGATATTAATCACAAAAACAACGGTTGAAATTTGCCAGCCCATGACTTCTTTTAGCAAAATCCCAATCCCCGTTGCCCCACCAGCCGCAACTTCGTGTGGTGCAAAGAATAATTTAATTCCAACTGTGATCGTTTCTAACGCGACTAAAATTAAGCCCATTTGAATGATTGTTTGTTTCATCCTTGATATAGACATCGCTTCACCCATTTCTTTTTTATTGTTACTATAAGTATATATGAATATCAATTAAAAATCTAGTCACATTATTGAACCCATCAAAAATCGGCATACCACTTAGTAACACTAAGTGAGACGTCGATTTTTTGTTTAGTTCTGACTATAATTTAAACTGATAGTTGCTTGAATATAACGCAAAACGTTCTGCGCGGTACGCATACCCTTTGGCGCCAAAATTGGTAAAGGTTAAGTTGAACACTTGTTGATTGGTTGTCGGATCAACTTCGACAATGTGACTGGTTTTGCCGGCATTATTAAAGCCAAAATCAATCAGATAATTCCCGTTGGTCATCTTTCGATTACTCCCAATCACGTTACTGAAGTTAGTTTTACCCAGCGTTTTACCGTACGACCAAGTCTTCTTAATCGTCTTATTGGTTTCATCAACTAGATAGCTAACGCCTTCTGAATATTGACCACTCGTCTTTTTATCACCATTCGAAATCGCAACGTTATTGTTAAAGAGGACTAGTTGTTTCTGGTCAGTTTCATTGGTCGCCCAAATGGTGGCTGCATGTTGCCCACCCGTAAAGGTGGTCTGTGAATCGGCCGCTTTCAATAGTAACTTGCGATAACGTGCTGGCCATTTGCTGGCAGCCTTGCTACTGAAAATCCATTTAATCTTACACGTTTTGTAATCCAATTTCATAATAGTGTCTTGGCTACGACTCGAGATCACAATGCTATCATCACTGGTATCGTAATCAATTGAATTCTGATGGAACCAATCCAACTTACCATCGGCGCGTTTCGTTGCCTTGTATTCTTTGTACAGTTTAGCGGGCAACAACTTCTTCAGATCGATGACCTTAACGACCTTACCGGTTTTACGTGAAATTTCGACCATCGTATCTTCGACGTATTTCGAACCGCCATCCGACACGGTTAATAAGAGATTGTGGTTCGGCAATTCGATTGCATCGTGATGAATAATCGTGGTTTCATCTTTGCTATTCGCCGATTCGTTACTCTTGGTTTCCGTCGAGAATTTATATTCCTGATAAACACGACCCATAAAGTCAGTTTCAACTAAATCATTGTAGACGAGGTCGGCATTGTCCGGTTTCGTCAAATAGAGTAAATGACCATTGCTTAACACTTTAAAAATGTGTTGAACATAATTCGTTGAATACCAGCGAATTTGACCATCGGCATCGACACCAACTGGGTATTGCGTTGAACGGACTAAGAAGGTTAGATTGCTGTCACCGATTGACATCTTCGTCTTATCATTTTTAGTGACCTTTAAAGACATCGATTGAACGGCTTCAGGTAACGCATCCGTCTTAATCGTCAACGTCTTAACCGTTTTATGGCCGTCCTTATCCGTTAATGTCAACTTAACCTTATTTTGATAGTCGGCATACAGCCCTAACACTGAAATCGTGTGATTCTTTTGATAGCTGGTTTCAACGTTACTCTTAATGCTGGTTTTAGCCGTTTTACCGACCACTTCGACCGAAACTTTAACCGCCGAATCCGTTTTAAAAACAACCAAAGCGCTCAAAGGCGACGTCCCGTATGGATTGACTTTTATGTAGGGATTAGCATTCGTATAGTCGCCAGAGGCTAATTTAGCCTTATAAGTTGCCGTTAATTGCTTCTGGCTATTGGTCCGCGTTTTAACCGTTTGACTACCAATGTTCTTTTTAATTTGGGCAGTACTTAAAATATCCTTATCAAATAATGTTTTAACGCCGGTGAATTGGTAGACTAACCCGCCAATCACCAGGCAACTAATGAGTACCGCTAATATTATTTTAATTCGTTTTTGCATCGTTTTAAACCCCTTAATCACTTTAGTACTTGTAATATTAGCGGTTAAATATGAACATTTTATGCCTATTTTCTGAAAAAAAGTGGGGTGTCACGTCATTTCTAAATAGCTTATGCGCGCCATTTGCTTTATAATTAAACCTTAGCAAAAAACATAAAAATAACGAGGTTAAGTTAAGATGAATAATAAAGTACAGCCTAAGAACATCGCAAAAGGGATGTTCTGGGCCACTATGGCGTCGGCACTTTGGGGTGTTTCCGGCACGATTCTAGAATTTATTTCACAGGGTCAAAAAATTCCGGCCACTTGGTTTTTATCCGTACGAACATTAGGCGCGGGTTTGATCCTACTGATTATTGGGGCTTTCAAGTTCAAACTTGATATTTTCAGTATCTTTAAATCAAAACGCTTGACTGCTTGGCTAATTGCCTACGCACTTTTCGGGATTATGGGGAATCTCTACACGTTCTTTATGAGTATTCAAACCGGTAACGCAGCCACGGCCACGATTCTCCAATATCTAAGCCCACTCTTCATCGTTTTAGGCACATTAGCTTTTACGCATAAGTGGCCAAATAAAGTTGATTTAATCGCGTTTGGGATTGCCTTAGTCGGGGTCTTTCTCGCCATTACGAAGGGTAATATCAGTACTTTAACGGTGCCCCTTAATTCATTAATTTGGGGTGTTTTATCCGGGGTAACGGCCGCCTTTTACGTCGTCTTACCTAAACCAATCGTTGAAGAAAAATCACCAATTCTAGTCCTTGGTTGGGGGATGTTCATCAGTGGTGTCCTCTTCAATATTTACCGACCATTCTGGCAAGCACCACCAACGTTAAATGCTTCTGGTATTTTAGCGATTCTCGCCGTCATTTTAATTGGGACGGTCTTCGCCTTCTTAGCACTCCTTCACAGTTTAAATTTCGCACCATCAACCGTCGTCAGCATCGTCGACGCAATTCAACCCATCATTACTTTCATCTTGAGTATGATTTTCTTCCACACCCTATTCAGTTGGGTTGAATTAGCCGGCGCCGTCTTAGTGATCGTCGCAATTTATGTGCTACAACGTTATCAAGAAGCTCAAAACGATCCGCTCGCTTAAAACCAATTAAAATAGACCAACAATCACTGCTTAAGCAGACAGATTGTTGGTCTATTTTTTAGCGTTATTTTAATTCAAACGTTCTAAATTCAACTGATTCAGTCCCACGATATTCAAAATAAAGTGGTAAAACGCCATTGACTGTGGTTGCGATATCCGCAGAGAACCACGTCCAGTCAGTCGTTGGTGTGATTGCAATTGTCGCAATAACGGCCGAATCTTCAGCTGTTTTGACGTGCATTTCACCCGTCCCCGTGCCACGCATCTCAACCGCCACGACTTGGGGTTGCTTGAAATCAAAATACTTAAACCCGACGGTCCCGCCCGATTGTAGATTCGTGATGTACTGATCCGCATCACTTTCACGATCTTGACCACTTTGCGTAATCCGTGGATGTTCGGTTTGTTTCTTAGCGAATAACATATCGAAAACTTTCATGGCGCCTTGTGCACTCCACAAATTGCAAGCAATCCCGGCACTGTAACGACCAAGTCCGATTAATGGCCCGTTGTTTAACCCACAACTCGTCATTTCAGCCATTTCAAAAGTCCCATCGGCCCGGCGAACTAGTTTCTCTGCCACGCCTTGCCGTGAATATTCATTATACCCCGTTTGGCGGTGGCCAAAAATATAGAATTGATCTAACACTTTGACGATTGAACCGTGATTGTTGCCGCCATAGTATTTCGCAACCGTATTGCCCTGATAACCTAAATCAGCATTCGAATGCAACAAGCCCGCATAGACAAAATCGCGGTCCGGATAATCACTAACCGCATACGCCAATTCATGATTCACAATCGTTGAATAGATAAAATAATAGCGACCATCAAACTTGCGCATTGAACTAGCTTCGAAAAATTCATGACCTTCATAGCCAGTTCCTTCACTATTGGCAACGCCTGGAATTAATTTCTTAGGCGTTGAAATAATCGTTTTCATATCATCCGCTAATTGAACAATGTCACTCCCCGCGCCACTGAAAACGAACTTAATGTTTTTAAAATGTTCATTCGCATAAGCGATTGCTTCAGCTTTCGGTGAGAAACCGGTATACAACCAAATTTTATGATCATCGTCGACTAAAACGCCAGGATCAAATTGGTAGGCATCCCCTTCTTTTTGTCCGAGTACGGTCCCATCGGGGTGCGAAACAACGCCATAATAGTCGTAGTGCCCTGCTGGTGTATCACAAACTGCAACTGACACTTGGCTGACAAATTCGTCAAATCCATAATAGAGGTAATAGCGACCGTCCGCCCCTTGAACAACATCCGGCGCGTACATCTTATACTTACCTTCTGGATTAATTGGATCTTGGGTTTTATGATAAATATAGCCTTCAAAGCGCCATTGTGACAAATCAGTGACTGGCGTTGAATAACAAACGTAATCATTTGCGCAGTATTTGTCACCGCCGAATTGATCGTGACTCCCAAAAATGTACAAGCGGTCGCCAAAAACGTGTGGTTCACCATCTGGCACATATTCGTACAGTGGTAAATAAGGGTTAAAAACTTGATTTTGCATAAGATATCCTCGATTCAACTTAGTTAGACGCTTAATAATGACTTCAGTATAAAAGTATGCGCTTACACTGTCAATCACAGGCCACTTGGCTAAAAACGTCACTGACGCTTCATTATCGTTTATAAACCTTGTTGCAACGGCTTTAGTAGTTGGTAGGACGCGATTAACCAACCGGTTTTATGGTTAAAACTAGAATCATCATGGTCAATTATGATTGACCGCTATTTGCTTCATTTACGCTGCCGTCTAATCATCCCTAAAGAAATTAGAACTATGAAACCTGTCGTCCAGAAACCGTCGTTTATAAAATCGCGATTGACAATATATTCAACCAATATCCCGATTAAACTAGATAACACCACAATCACCAACAAACTAATAGACGGATGTTGATCCAGCATTCTTTTTAATTTAGCCAACTGGCGACCGCCACTAATTTTATTTAGCCCTAGTATACCCCAACCTTATCAAAAAATAACGGCGACGATTCAAAAGCGAATCAGCACCGTTATTTTTAGATTATTGCTCACAATTTAACCAACTTGGGGCAGACACTTCGGTTTTAACGTCCTTTCACTCACAGCTTCCTGTGCTTAGCTACGTTTCGCAAATAAAGTCCATAACCCAGACTTTTATTCACAAAACTAGGCTAATGCTCAGAAGCTACCCGTGAGTTGCAACAACCTCCGCTTAACCTAAAATCACCAATTATCTTAAGTTCAAGATAACTGGTGATTTCTGTTAGTACTCAATTGCTGATTGCAACTCAACACACTTCTATGATAACGTGCTAACCCAAGCAGACCTTTCCGCCTAACTACAGAATTGCCCATATGATTAAAGCTCAAATCATATGGGCAATTCTTAGGTTATGCTCAAGGTCAAACCGCTTGTGTGAGCACTTCTATTTTTGTTTTCTCAAAAAATCTCCTGGTTGGACTGGTGTGGCGCAGTGAAGGTGATGATTTGCATCGCATGGGGTGCGCGGTCAATCGCTTGGCCTTCGTCATCCCACATATCAGCGACGACTTGTTGATGGTGGCGGAAGCTTGGACCGTAGAATTCAACCGTGTCGGCAACACCAAAGTTATTCCGTTGTTGGACGGTCACAATTTGTTGTTCCGCATCATACGCTAATACTTCACCAATAAACGTGTATTGTGGTCGTTTCCGGCGCTTACCAAACAATTCATCATCTTGATCTGGCACACCATAATAGAAACCGGTCGACATTTCACGTTGGGCAATCTTCCAAAGTTCATCGACCCATTCTGGTTTGAGTTCATAATTATCGGGATCCGCACAATAACTATCCACGGCTTTGCGATAAACGTTAGCGACCGTCGAAACGTAATGGACCGTCTTCATGCGCCCTTCAATTTTCAAACTATTGACACCCGCTTCGACCAAATCAGGAATGTGTTCGATCATACACATATCAACCGCGCTCATCGAAAAGGCTTCATCGGCTTTAATTTCAGAATCTTGATCGCCTAAAGTTGGCATTTCAAATAAATCGTATTTCCACCGACAATTTTGCGCACAACCACCACGATTAGCATCCCGCTGTGACATATGATTCGATAACGTACAGCGGCCTGAATAGCCGATACACATCGCACCGTGGATGAACGCTTCAATTTCAACATCCGTATGTTTTTGCATTTCGTTGATTTCGGCAATTCCGACTTCGCGACCTAAAACGATGCGTTCCAAGCCTTCCTTTTGCCAAAAGTTGAGGGTTTCATAGTTAGCGGCCGAGGCTTGCGTCGATAAATGGACAGCAAGGCCCGGTGCTTCAGTAATTGCAATTTCGATTAGCGCTGGATCAGAAACAATCGCGGCATCAATCCCAATATCGCGTAAGGTTCTGAAGAATTCACCAGCGCCATCCGTATTGCCTTCATGCGCGACAATATTGGCCGTCACGTAGACCTTGGCATCGTGTTCGTGGGCGTACGCCACACCAACGGCCATATCATCGTATGAGAAATTAGCCGCACGGGTCCGTAACCCGTAAGCTTCGCCACCGATATAAACGGCATCGGCACCGTAATCAATCGCGACTTTTAATTTTTCAGGTGTCCCAGCTGGTACGAGGACTTCTGGTTTATTCGTAATCACTCTGCTCATTTTATTGTACCTCACTAGGATCAATGTCGAAGAAGCCGGTATCGACTTCGCGGTTCTTAGGTAAAAGGGCGTGGAGTTGCGCGTCTAAATCAGCCGCTAACGCCGATGTCCATTGTTGGTTTTCAAACGCGTTTTTTGCTTGGATAAATAAACCGGTAATCGTCACGTAATCATCGCCTGGGCAGAAAATACCATCTAACTTCCAGCGGTTTAAACCGAGTTCGACTAGTTTATCTAAACGCGGCATTAAATCAATATCGTTGCTCGCAAAAACGTGCGTGCCATTGCGATCTTCATAAATTGAATAATGGGTTTCGGGCTTGCGGGGTGCCGAAATGAATAGCCCCCGTTTACGATCTGATTTTTCTTGGTGTGCTTTCACAAAGTCGAAATAGTTATCGACTAATGGCCGACCTGATTGATGAATCGCGGTTGCCCCGAAAACTAACATTTCGCCTGGGACTTGTAATGCGGGCGCCAACATTTTCAATTCTTCATAGGGCACTTCTTGCGCGATTACCGCGCCTTGCGCTTGGTGTTTCGCCCAGAAATTAATTTGGCGGGCACTCGTCACCGTTACCGAAGCATCGTATAAATAAGCTAATGGTACTTGGTTTTCAAGCAATAGATTAATCGCACCAGCATCGCCAACCGTGATTTGATCAACTTTCAGACTAGCTAAGAATTGCAAATAGTCCAAGACGTGAACTATTCGGTCGTTATGGAAAATGGCATTGACCGCCACCGTCACTTTTTTGCCAGCCGCATGCGCGAGGGCCACCACTTCGGTCAATTCCGCTCGTTCAAAACTATGCGGTAACCGCAAACCAAAGTAATCTTCCCCTAAATATAAGTTATCGACTCCAAGAGCCAACAGCGCTTTTGCCTGCGCAACTGATTCTGGCGTTGCCACAATTTCAATCATAACTGCCTCCGTATTTAACTTTTTCAATACTAACTAGAATAGCACATTTCAGGCCATTGCGGGAGTCCCCTTATTCGGACACCCACAATTGGTATAGACTAACGAATATTAATCAATTCTTAATTTAACATTCATTCCAATAATTGGTATAATCAAATCATTGATTTAGAAAGGAGCCTATTTATGATTAATCAAAAAATGAAAACGTTATCCGATCAATATCCAACCACCATGGCCATTACCTCCGAGATTATTAACCTCAAAGCCATTTTAAATTTACCCAAACCGACCGAAGCGTTCATGAGCGATCTGCATGGTGAATACGACGCCTTTCAACATCTAATCCGAACGGGTGCCGGTAATCTGCGCCAAAAAATTGCGGCTGTTTTTTCCGGTGAGATGACCGAAGAAACCATTAAAGCCTTTGCGTTTCTCGTTTACTATCCGACCCAACGTCTCGACTGTAAGCACCAGCAATTAACGGCCGCCGAAATGGACCAGTGGTATTTGACGACTTTTAAACGGTTAATCGAATTATTGAAATTCGTTTCGACTAAATATACCCGTTCAAAGGTCCGTAAAGCTATGGCGCCCGACTTCGTCTACATCACTGAAGAATTGATGTACGATGACGTGGCCAACAGTGATAAACGCCAATACTTCCAAGAAATTACGCAAACTATTATTCAATTAGGCCAAGCCGACGCTCTGATTATCGCCACTTGCCATACGATTCAACGGTTAGTCGTCGATCATTGGCACATCATCGGTGATATTTACGATCGGGGGCCGCACCCTGATTTAATCGTCGAACAACTAACCCGCTTACCCGCCGTCGATATTCAATGGGGCAACCACGATATTCTCTGGTTCGGCGCCGCCAGTGGTTCCCAACTCTGCTTATTAAACCTCTTGCGGATCTGTGCCCGTTATAATAACCTAGCGATCATTGAAGCGTCGTACGGCATCGATTTAACCGAGTTAGTGCAATTTGCGCAAGCTCATTACCAAGCTAATCCGGCCTTCTTACCCGTCGATGATCCCAATCAACCCGCTTTATCGCCAAGCGAACAACTCAAGATTAGCCAAGTTCAACAAGCGTTAGCGATTATGCAATTTAAATTGGAACAAACCGTGATTGCGCGGCATCCCGAGTTTGAAATGGGCCACCGCCAATTATTATCCAAAATCGATTTTGAGCGCCAAACACTGCACATTAACGGCCAAACTTATCCATTGACCAATACCTGCTTCCAAATGATTAATCCTCAAGAGCCTGCCGCATTAACGCCCGAAGAAGCCCAGATTATTCAGGACTTACTGACGGCCTTTACCCATTGTCAAAAATTACGGCGCCATCTGACCTTTTTAATCGATCATGGCAGTATGTACCAAATCTATAATCAAAACTTGCTGTTCCACGGTTGTATTCCGGTCGATGCTAATGGTGACTTCTTAACCTTGACGATTGCTGGTCAACCCTATGCGGGCAAAGATTTATTAGACTTCTTCGATCATCAAATCCGGACAAGTTTCAATCACCCGGCCCAACAAGATAACTTATCCACCGATTTATTGTGGTATCTGTGGACAGGTCCGCTCTCACCACTCTTTGGCAAGACCGCGATGACCACTTTTGAACGTTATTTCAGTACTAATCCACAATTACACGTCGAAACTAAGAATCCGTACTATCAATTACGGCATCAAACCGATTTTATCCAGAAGTTATTAACAGAATTCGACTTATCCCCAACGACGGGCCACATTCTCAACGGCCACACACCGGTTAAAAAAGGGCATGATCCGATCATGGCTAACCGTCAAATGATCGTCATCGATGGTGGTTTTTCGAAAGCTTATCACCACACGACCGGCATTGGAGGTTTTACCCTACTCTACAATTCATATGGCATGCAGCTGATCACGCACCAACCATTCACGACTAAAGCCGATGCGATCGCTAATATGACCGACATCATCTCGACCAAACGGGTAATTGATCAAGTCAGCCAACGCCAACGCGTCAGTCAAACCAATATCGGAGCTCATATTAAAACCGAAATTACGCAACTAGAGAGTTTATTGGCCCTTCACCAGAATAAAAACTAAAAAAGCTTAGATTCGGACGATTTTACACGCCTGAATCTAAGCTTTTTGGTTTAACTTTTAATTGGGGTTTCTTCAGTTTGTTGATTTTTACTCGTAATCGTAATTTGACCCTTTGTTGCGCCAATTGTGACCGGTGATTCAGTCGTAATTTGACCTGACAAGAGGGCTTCACTCAACTGATCTTCAACCTTGGTTTGTAGCGCCCGCCGAATTGGCCGTGCACCGTATTCCGGATCAAAGCCCGCCTTAGCGACAACATCCATCGCCGCAGCCGTCATCTTAATCGTCACGCCTTGGGCTTCTAATCGTTTCAAGACACTCTTCGCCATAATTTTGACGATTTCGCGCAATTCAGGTTTTGTTAAGGAATGGAAAACGACCGTTTCGTCGATTCGGTTTAAGAATTCTGGTCGGAACGTTTTCTTGAGTTCTTCCAAAATCCGACTTTGCATCGCTTTGTAATCCGCCGTCACGTCTTTGACGCCGAAACCAACGGATTTATCATCGCGTAAAGCTGTCGCCCCTAAGTTGGACGTCATAATCATAATCGTATTCCGGAAATCAACTTTCCGGCCTTTTGAATCCGTTAAATAACCATCATCTAAGACTTGCAATAAAATATTGAAGACATCCGGATGGGCTTTTTCAACTTCATCGAATAGGACCACTGAATAAGGTTTATTGCGCACTTTTTCAGTTAATTGGCCACCTTCTTCAAAACCAACGTAACCAGGGGCAGCCCCAACCAAACGGCTAGTACTGTAACGTTCCATGTATTCCGACATATCGACTCGGATTAAATTATCTTCGGAACCAAACATCGCTTCGGCTAACGCCTTCGCTAATTCAGTCTTCCCGACCCCGGTAGGCCCTAAGAACATAAATGAACCAATTGGTCGTTTCGGATCCTTCAAACCACTACGCGCACGACGAATCGCCCGTGATACGGCTGAAATTGCTTCTTCTTGACCCACAACCCGTTCGTGCAAGACTTTTTCAAGCTGCATTAAACGTTCACTTTCTTTGCGTTGTAACTGAGTCACAGGCACGCCTGTCCACTGAGCAACGACTTCTGCGATACTTTCGCCAGTCACTTTAATATCAGCCCGCACACCATTTTCTTGGGCTTCAGCTTGTAACTTCACGATCTTAGCCTTAGTCGCAACTTCTTTTTCGTGTAGCGCCGCTGCTTTTTCAAAATCTTGCAGTCCAACGGCCGTTTCTTTCTCTTGCGCTAACGTTTGGAGTTTTAATTCTAACTTATCCAATGGCGTCTTCTGATTGACCGCGGCTAAACGAACCCGAGCTGACGCTTCATCCATCAAATCAATGGCTTTATCGGGTAAGAAACGATTCGTGATATAACGGTTCGCTAACACGACTGCTTCATGTAAAGCGTCGTCGGTAATCGTGATACCGTGATACGCTTCATAACGGGGCCGTAAGCCAGCCAAAATCTGTTCAGAATCTTCCGGCGTTGGTTCATTGACCGTAACCGTAGCAAATCGGCGTTCTAAAGCCGCATCTTTTTCAATATATTTTTGATATTCATCGAGCGTCGTCGCCCCGATTAATTGTAATTCACCACGGGCCAAAGCAGGTTTCAAAATGTTAGAGGCATCAATCGCGCCTTCTGCACCACCGGCCCCGATCAGCGTGTGTAATTCATCAATAAAGAGAATCACTTGACCATCCGCATAAATTTCATCAATAATCTTTTTCAAACGATCTTCAAATTCGCCACGGTATTTAGTCCCCGCGACTAATGAACCCATATCAAGCATCATTAACCGTTTGTGTAGCATATCACTCGGCACATCGCCATCAATAATCCGTTGGGCGAAACCTTCCGCAATCGCCGTTTTACCGACCCCTGGTTCACCAACTAATACAGGATTATTTTTCGAACGGCGCGCCAGAATTTGAACGAGTCGTTGCACTTCTGCAGTCCGACCAACGACGGGATCAATCTGATTATCACGCGCCAATTGGGTTAAGTCGCGCGCTAATTGATTAAGCGTCGGCGTACCTTCTTGGACATTATTTTTTGGTTTCGTCTTCGCCCGTTTTTTAGCGGTTGTGCTATCAACACCCATTTTTTGTAATAATAACTGCCGTGTTTTAGCCAAACTCAACCCTAAATTTAATAGAATCCGAGCGGCAATAATATCATCGTCCCGTAACAAAGCCAATAATAGATGGGCCGTCCCGATCTTCATCGCGTTGACTTGTTGGGCTTCACCCCGCGCGACATCTAAAACTTGCTTCGCTTTTGGTGAGTACGGCAAATAACCACTCGCACCCGGTGCAACAACCGCATTACCGTAACCGGTCAAGCGTTCAATTTCTTCTAAGACGTCAGTCGGCGTCACGCCTAATTCACGGAGCGTTGCGCCGGCGATGCCTTCACTTTCCAATACCAATGCAATCAATAAATGTTCAGTCCCTAAGGCATGGTGATTGAACTTTTGTGCTTGTTCTTGGGCCAACATTAAAACATTCTTGGCACTAGGTGTAAATAGATTATTCATAGATAACCCCTCACTTTTTACTTAATTTCGTATCGTAGTCGTTCTAATACAGCAACTAATATTTGCGCTCGTAATTGCTCTTCCAATTGTTTATCATTCAAGGCTAACGTTTGTGGACTCATCGCCGCCAGAATCAGGTTGCCCTCTTTTTGTGAGAGAATTTCCTCATCATATAGCTTTTGAATAATTGCCAAGGTATCGTTCTGCGAAATCCGCGAATCGATATTATTAATCAAGGCTTCCAAAAAATCGCGATCGTCTAAAAATTGCACCTTAACAATCCGAATGTAACCACCGCCACCCCGTTTACTGTTGACAACGTAACCCCGTTGTTCTGTAAAACGGGTATTGATGACGTAATTAATCTGTGAAGGCACACAGTTGAATAATTTTGCAATTTCCGAGCGCCGAATTTCAATCTGTTCATTATCAGCCAATATTTTTTTCAAATAGGCCTCAATGATATCTGAGATGTTCTGACTTTGCAAATATATCAATCCCTTTTATTCATTCGTAAGTTTAACTTTGACTAACGTTGACTATTATTATAACGATTATTCCCTTAAAAAGAAAGTTTACTGACTTTTCAGTAGACAACAAAAAAGGCTTGCAACAGCAAGCCTTTTTGAGTCGGGAAAACAAGATTTGAACTTGCGACCCCTACGTCCCGAACGTAGTGCTCTACCAAGCTGAGCTACTTCCCGGAAACTTATTTAATGATGTGTTACGGGTACAAAAAAAGCGGAAGACGAGATTCGAACTCGCGACCCCCACCATGGCAAGGTGATGTTCTACCACTGAACTACTTCCGCATTTCTTAACTATTTCTTGTATCCAG
>NZ_BAMJ01000005.1 GCF_000615805.1 Latilactobacillus fuchuensis DSM 14340 = JCM 11249 | reverse complement strand
CGAAAATAAAAAAGATTGCTCTTCAGCAATCTTTTTATATTTCCGCTTGGTATGGAAAATCTAATCCCGGAATCGCATTTAAAGTTAAATCGGCCAACGTGCCTTTGCGCAATGCAATGTGTGCAGCCGCCCCAATCATTGCGCCATTATCCCCGCACAATCGTAATGGTGGCAAAATTAATTGCAATTCGGGCATCTGGGCTTGAATCGCACTGGTTAATGCTTCACGTAACCCTTGATTGGCCGCAACACCACCGGCAACGACCAATTGTTTGACTTGCAATTTTTGAGCCGCCTTCAATGTTTTAGTCACCAAGACTTCAATCACACTAGCTTGAAAACTAGCTGCCAAATCCGCCTTGTCCAATTGTTCGCCAATTTGATCCGCGTGATGCACCGTATTGATAAAGGCACTCTTTAACCCGCTGAAACTAAAATCGAGATTGGGTTCTTTAAGCATGGCGCGTGGAAAATTAAACGTATCTTGGCCCAAATGTGCGAGACGGTCAATTTCTTTGCCGGCAGGATAAGGTACGCCTAACACCCGACCAATTTTATCGTACGCTTCACCCGCCGCATCATCACGTGTATCCCCAATGATTTCGAATTCACCGGCTGCGGGCATATAAACCAACTCTGTATGGCCGCCCGAGACGAGTAACGCAAGTAATGGGTATGCTAGTGGTGCGACAAAGCGCGCCGCATAAATATGCCCCGCCATATGGTTGACTGGCACTAATGGTAAGTGATGGGCGTAAGCAATCGCCTTAGCGGCCGTCACGCCGATTAATAACGCACCCACCAGACCAGGTCCATAAGTGACGGCGACCGCGGTTAAATCACTATACGTCACGTTTGCTTCAGCCAACGCTTGTTCCGTACAACGTGTAATTTGTTCCACATGATGGCGACTAGCCACTTCTGGCACCACGCCCCCAAAACGTTGATGACTCTTAATTTGCGTTGCGATAATATTACTTAAAATATGGTGGCCATTTTCAATGACTGCCACACTGGTTTCATCACAGCTAGATTCAAATGCTAAGATCAATTCTCTTTTTTCCGCCATTTTAAATTACCCCTGCTGACTTAATAAACGACACATACTGAATGCATCCTCTTTTTCTTGAATATAATAATTACGCCGCGTCCGAACGACCTTAAAACCCATCCGTTGATAGACCGATTGGGCGCCTTCATTACTAGCCCGCACTTCTAACGTAATTTTTTGACTCGGATAGTCACGCGCAAGTTGCACCATCTTATGGACTAAGAAGTGGCCAATCCCACGCCGTTGATAACTCGGCCGAACCGCAATGTTGGTGATGTGCGCTTCATTCGCTGAAAACCAAGCACCAATAAACGCGACCACTTCAGAGCCTTGACACAATACTAAATAAATTGACGTTCGCCGTTTATTCAATTCACTGGCAAACGCCCACCGGTCCCACGGGGTTTTCCCCGCGTAGACGGCGCGTTCAATCTCAATTAATGCTGGAATATCACTTTGTTCCGCCCGCGCTAAATAAAAGGATTGCGCATCGATTTCAACTTGCTCCGTGGTATACGGCAATTCCCGTTTCAACCAAACTCGTGGTTGTAAATAAACTTTAAACTTGTTCCACATAGGCTTGAGATCCTTGATCGACATGGGTCTTAGCCCAATTAACTTCTGCTTCAGTTTTTCGTAAATAGTGGGGTCCAAATCCGTGAATATCACTGACGGGTGTCGCGGTTAACCCTAACTGGCCTAAAACAGCGGCGTGGGGTAAATTCTGATTCGCACCAACAAAATGCGCCTGACTCCCCAAAGTCGTTTGAATGATTGCTTTAAAAACCGCAACATCATTACCGACGAAGTAGACCGGTTCTTTTAATAATGCCAATTGTGCCAACAAATCGCTTAATGCCACGTGTTGATCAGTAACCACATTTTGGAGTCTGCCCTGTTGCCATTGATAAACACCCGCAAAGACGTTCTCGCGGCGCGCATCAAACAACGGCACGATTAAATCGGTCCGATCCGTGACATTGCCTGCCAATAACGCCAAGCTGGACAATCCGACGAGTTCTTTTTGTAACGTCCACGCTAACGATTTAGCGGTTGTGACCGCAATCCGCAAGCCGGTGTAAGAACCGGGACCTTGCGCCACAACAAACCGATCAATAGTTTCAATCGGCGTCTTGGTTTGTTTTAATAATTGATCAATCATTGGTAACAACGTTTGACTGTGGGTTTGGCGAATATTGACCGTCATTTCGCCTAATATTTG
Source organism: Latilactobacillus fuchuensis DSM 14340 = JCM 11249 (assembly GCF_000615805.1). Taxonomy (GTDB): domain Bacteria; phylum Bacillota; class Bacilli; order Lactobacillales; family Lactobacillaceae; genus Latilactobacillus; species Latilactobacillus fuchuensis. The sequence goes on along the minus strand of NZ_BAMJ01000005.1, from coordinate 75,971 downwards.
TTGGTCTTCTAACAGTGCCACACTCACTGCTTGGTTAGCGGTATCCATTGCCAATAACTTCATCGTGTCATCCTTCTTCTGCTTATAATCCTTGTAATTTTAGCATAAATCGCGGATTAAATCGACTCGTGCCTGGCCACTACGCCATTAAAAAAGCCCCACCAAAGTTAATTGATAAGGCTGATACGTTATCTTAAACAAATTTTGTGACTTACAATCGTTCTTTGAGTCGGACAACTGGTTCGAAATGCATGACAGCATACAATATAATCGGATGAACGATTAACGTCACAATTTCACCGATTGCACGCGCCCCTAAGTGGTATGTGATTGGTGTGTGACTTAAAATCGCCACCCACCATGAATTGAGAAATAGATTAACGAATAACACCACGGTCAACACCGCTAGAATCACACGTAACCACGTAATCTTTTGTCGATAGAAATAACAACCGTAGATAAAGGCGCCTAAAAACGCCGATAACGTGAATCCTGGAAAATAGCCACCAGGCACGCCGATCATTAAACTATTGATTAAATCGCCAACAACGGCGGCTAATCCGGCCCATAACGGCCCAAACCACCAACCCATTAAGGCGGTCACGATAAAGCCAAAACTAATTCTGAAAATCACTAGTGGAATTGCAAACCGGGCTAATACCAGTTGCAAAGCCACTAAAATCGCTAGTAAAACAACGCGTCTGGTGTCTAGCTTGCCACCTAAAGTCTGACTATTGAACATAAAAAAAGCATCTCCTTTTTGGAGTTGCCACAAATAATTCTGCGGCGAATGCGGGACCAAAACCGCAAGCATTGCTGCTTTTCGTCTGATGTTCACATTCCGTTCCATCAGCACTTAACGCTTTAGTCCCTACCCCGAATCTTTTAGAACGCATTAAATGTACCATGTTTTTTAATTTGGCACAATTGAAGTGGCTTAATTCTCATCATCTCGTCATTCTTTTGCGTTCAATATTTGCTATACTGAAGGGGCAAACAAGTTCGAATCAGAAAGGTGACTGATTTTAATGAAAAAAATTCTCGTATTACACACTGGTGGCACAATCGCGATGTCTGCTGATCAAGATGGCGCGGTTGCCCCAACTAGCCAAAATCCAATGGCCGGTTTCGAAAAATTATTTGATAACCAACTCACTATTATCAGCGAAGAATTCGCAAACCTCCCCTCACCACACATTACGCCAACTGTGATGTTGTCCCTCCAAAAACGAATCCAACAAGCCGAAACTGAAGGAATCGATGGCATCGTGGTCACTCATGGTACCGACACACTAGAAGAAACGGCCTATTTCTTAGACTTAACCTTACCGAATTCAATTCCGGTCGTGGTTACCGGTGCAATGCGTTCTTCCAATGAAATCGGTTCTGACGGCTTACATAATCTGATTAGTGCCGTTTGGACGGCCGCTTCCGATGATGCCCGCGATAAAGGGGTGCTGGTTGTGATGAACGATGAAATCCACACGGCTCGTTACGTGACCAAAACACATACAACAAACGTCGCCACTTTTAGAACACCCACTTTTGGACCATTAGGATTTGTCAGCAAACACGCTGCCAACTTCTTCCAAGAACTCATTCGTTCTGAAATCTGTGATATTGATCATTTAGTTGAACCCGTTTTCTTATTGAAAGCTTACGCTGGCATGGACGCTACCTTATTCGACGGACTTAACCAACCAACAACGAAAGGCATCGTGATTGAAGCGCTAGGGGCCGGTAATTTACCACCCGCTACCTTACCCGCGGTCCAACGCTTGTTAGATCAAAATATCCCAGTTGTTTTAGTCTCTCGCTGTTTTAACGGCGTGGCTGAAGATGTTTATGATTATGAAGGCGGTGGGATTCAACTTAAAAAGATGGGCGTTACTTTCTGCCAAGGTTTAAACGGTCCGAAAGCCCGGCTCAAATTACAAGTTGGCCTCAGCGCCGGTAAAACGGGCTCTGATTTAACGAATTTTGTCAGTAACGCTGTCTCATAGAACACAAAAAAACTTATCCCGAATTTTCAGGATAAGTTTTTTTGTGTTTTAACGTGGTTGCCACGTAATCATCGCTTCAGCAGCGCTTAAATCGTCAACGGCCACTTTATGCCGCGTCGTAATCGCCGCTTCTTCGGTCACCTGTTGGACCAAACTTTGCGTCATTTGGCCGTATTGAATCTCATGCCCGTAACGAATATCAACGCTCGCCACTCGGTGATCCATCAAGAAATCGTAATCAAGCGCATCTAACATCCATTCGAAATAATGGACATTATTGACGTGTTGATTGCCATCGATATCAAAATAGCGGACCCGGTAGGCTTTCGACGTTGCTAAAGCGTGATCGACTTTTTGAATCCGGGGGAATCGTTTACTGCCCTTCATTTCGGTCGATTCAAACGGTGCCATAATTTCAGGTACCACCGCCACCATTTTACGGGTTTCATAGGACATCATCACAAAAATACTTTGCACGGCGACACATTGATTGCCCGCTTCATCGTAAAGCCAGAAATTACGATAACAGAAATATTTATTGTAACTTTCCGCTTCCGTCACGATTTTAACCGTTTCATCAACCCGCGGCATCCGGGTAATATCGAGATGGTATTGAGTCACGACCCAGCCCAGATTCAAGCTGTGCATCGTTGCTTCACCGACGTTTAAGTTAATTAATTGATGTTCCGACGCCAATATTAAAATATTAACAAGTGACGCTAATGTTAATTCGCCTTTAATATCCGTTTCAAAATACGGAATTTTATATGTTTCTGAATATTGCTTGCCTGACATTCGAACCCTCTATTCTGTTAATTCGTGATAATCATTATAGACCACTTGTTTCTTTAAATTATTGGCTTTGGCAACCGTCTTGATCGCCATATTGGGACTCGCCCCCTGTTGAATCTGCGCTTCTACTTGTTCGGCTAACGATAACGTCACCGTTTCTTGAACGGCCGTCATCGCTTGTGGGTCTGGATTACCGGCAACGATAATCACAAATTCACCCCGTACTTCAGTTGTGGTTGCCCAATCGAGGACTTCTTGTAATGTCCCGCGAATAAATTCTTCAAACTTCTTGGTGATTTCACGACACAGTGTGACTTGCCGCTCGGGTTCAAAATCAACAATTAACGCTTGGAGCGTCTTCTTCAACCGGTGTGGTGCTTCATAAAAAATCGTGGTTTCGGGTTTTAGCGCTAATTGCGTGACGGTTTCCGTTAACTCTTTTCCCTTACGCGGCAAGAAACCAAAGAACGTAAACGGCTGTGGGAGCACGCCTGAAGCGATTAAACCGGTTAACCCGGCGTTGGCGCCTGGTAGTGGCACAACCGCGATATTGGCCTCAATACAGGCCTTAACGAGCTCATGGCCCGGATCACTAATAGATGGCATTCCCGCATCACTGACTTGGGCAATATCATCGCCATTTTCCAATTTAACAAGCAACTCATCAATCCGTTGTTGCGTATTGTGTTCATGGAAACTAATTTGTTTCGTTTCAATTTCAAAATGATTCAATAATTTTTGCGTATTGCGCGTATCTTCAGCCGCAATCAATTGGACAGCTTTCAACGTTTCAACCGCCCGATACGTCATATCCCCTAAATTACCAATCGGGGTTGGCACTAAGTATAATTTACCGGTTGTGGTTGTTTTAAAACTCGATTGTGTTTGCATTTTGTTATCCCTTCAACGTTCTAATAGAAAAACAGGCCAAAAAACGTGCTGTCTTTTGCCCTGTCACTATTAATCACTCGTTCGTTCACCATAAATCACATCGTTACAAAAAGCGCATGGTTCGTTGTTCTCGCGTCGTGACCCGTAAAAATAGGGACAGATGTGAAAACCTTCTTCATACAAATTCTGTAGATTTTGCTTCGATTTAGACAACCCGTGCGTACTTTCCTTAGCAGCGGCCGTCGTCGGTTGCAATTCTTGTAAATGTTCGCGCAAGTGTTTATTCTCAATCTCTAATTCAACATTCTCTTCAAGAACTTGAGAGAGCACTTCCTTCATTTCCGTAATGCCATCAAACGTTAACTTGGCCTGTTGTTCAATCGTCAATAAGCGTTCATATAAGTCGGTTTTACTCAACGTCGATACCCTCCCATTAATGGCTACTAAGCTAATTTTTGTACTTCAGTCGCGGCGTAAACCGTTGCGACCTGATGACTATCCAACCTAATCTTAAGCATCTGGCTCAATAAATTCAAGCCAACGACCTTACCAATACCGTCCGCGGTTTGGACCCGCGCGCCAATATCAGGTAGGGCCTTTTTATACGCCACATAAGTCTCATCTTCATATTGTAGACAACACATTAACCGACCGCACAATCCGGAAATCTTGACCGGATTTAACGATAAGCTTTGATTTTTAGCCATCTTAATCGAAACTGGAATAAAATCACCTAAAAAAGTGTGGCAACATAATTGGCGTCCACACGGTCCAATACCACCTAATATCTTGGCTTCATCCCGGACACCGACTTGGCGTAGTTCAATTCTAGTTTTAAATTGGCGCGCCAGTTCGCGGACCAATTCTCGAAAATCAACCCGTTTGGCCGCCGTGAAATTAAAAATCAGTTTATGCCGGTCTAACGTATAGAAAGTTGAAATTAATTTCATCTCTAATTGCGCATCAGCAATTGCTTTTTTCGCAAATCGTAACGCCGGTTCAGCCAGTGATTGGTTGGCCTGTTGCCGTTCTAAATCAGTTTTGGTCACTGAACGAATAATGGTTGGTTGGTTATTATTATTTTCCGTTTCAGTCAATTCCTGTTTAATCGTCGCAATTTCTTGATGTTCCGCAGTTTGAACAACCACCTGGGCCCCAACAACATAACTTGCCGCCGCAACGACAATCCCCATTTGATTGTTCGTTATAAAACTGACTTGATAACTTTTCATTCCTAATCAATCCCCCATTATCCGATTAGCTTTAACGTTAGACTTTCTAAAACATTTTGACAACTAATATTTTGCGTCAACGCGCGTTGTGCCGTTAGAACCGCCTGAACTTGGCTCACTAGCTGAGTCACCGTCATATTCTGACTAATTGACTGTAGTTGTGGCCGTGACGATTCGAAGCACAATTCGTCCGTTAACCCGTAGCGTATATTCAACAAATCTTGGAACCATAAGCCGATTAAGGTTAACCCGCGCGTTTGTTGTTGCCGATCGGCTAACAACGGTAGTAGTTGTGTCTGGACTAAAACAAAACTCTCTAAATCTTGTTGCGCTACTTTTTGCGCCCAATTGGTTAATTTACTCGTGGTTTGTGTTAACCAATCATCCGTTAACATTTCTTGTGCTTCGGCTAAATCACTCGTTAGATGCGCTAACAATTGCGCGGTAGCTGGTAAAATCCCCGCGGCCTCGAATTGCTTTTTGACCATCGCCAGCGGTAACGCCGGTAAATCAATCACTTGTAATCGCGATAAAATAGTTGGTAAAATTAAATTTTTATTTTGTGTACATAATAAGGCGTAGACGTTGGGTGCCGGCTCTTCTAAGAACTTCAATAAGCTATTAGCGGCACTGGCGGTCAAGGTTTCAGCCGCTTCAATGACAAAAATCCGTTGACTAGATTCCATCCCGCTTTTAGCCACTTCGCTTTTAAGATAGCGAATATCAGCAACTTTAATACTTTGACCTTCCGGTTGAATCACAACCACATCCGGGTGATTACCGGTGATGATCCGTTGACATTCAGCACATTGGCGACAAGGTTGCCCCGCTTCGGTCAGCGTCCGACAAAAGAGTCGTAACGCTAGCCATTGTGCTAATTGTACTTTACCAACACCCTCTGCACCCGCCAATAAATAGCCGTGTGCCAACTGACCGTGCGCAATCACTTGGGTCAATTGACTGACTAATTTGGGTTGCATTTGATTAATTGTTAACTCGGTCATCGCTTAGAAACGGTGGAACTGTTCAATCGGCATCACAAAGACGGTTGCGCCGCCCACTTGAACTTCGATTGGATAAGACATTGAGCTATCCATCGTCGCGTCCATATTGACCGGTGGTGTCATGAATTGTTCCCGTGCTTGGCACGTTTCTTCAATAATTTTTAAAGCTTCTGGCACCCGTTCATCTTCAATCCCAACAATAAAAGTGGTATTGCCAGATTTCAAGAAACCACCCGTTGTTGATAACTTAGTGGCCTGAATATTGGCATCAATTAATTCACTACTTAATAGATTGCTATCTTTATCTTGCACAATTGCGAGTAATAATTTCATCATAATACCTCCTATTATTCTTCAAAAAGGCTCGGATAATGTTGTTTTAAAACCGCCAAGCATTGCGCCACAACCGCTTCAAATGAAGCCGTTGCATCAATGGTTTGAATCCGTTTGGGTTCAGCCTGCGCAAGTTTTAAATAAGCTTGGCGGACTTTCTGATGGAAGGCTAATTTTTCTTGATCTAACCGGTCATATTGAGTTTGCCGGTGTTGCTTAATGCGGGCTATCCCGACTTCTGAAGGCACATCGAGATACAACGTTAAATCTGGTGTTAGCCCGTCGGTTGCAAATAAGTTCATTTGTGCGACCGCTGTTTCACCAATCGAACGGCCCGCGCCTTGGTAGGCGATCGAACTATCCACAAACCGATCACAAATCACAATTTGGTCTGCCGCTAGTGCCGGTTGAATCTTTTCAACGATGTGTTGCCGACGAGCCGCTGCGTATAACAAAGCCTCCGTCCGGTCATCCATCGCCGTATTGGCCACGTCTAAAATCACTTGACGAATCTTTTCTGAAATTGGATTGCCGCCTGGTTCACGCGTGACAACAATTTCTTTCGAACTCATTTCACGTAAAATCGGTACAACGGCTTCTAACACACTGGTTTTGCCAGCCCCATCAGGACCTTCAAACGTAATAAATTGACCTGCCACAAAACAACCTTCTTCATCAATAGTCTTATCTATATTTTACTTGATTGTGCCCACAAGGTAAAGGCAAGTCATCAATTGAATATTATTACGGCTTAAAAAATCCCTCAGTTATCTTAAACTCAAGATAACTGAGGGATTTTTTGTTAATGCTCAAAGCCTGACCGACTTGAATCAACACTCAGATCATAACGTGCCAACGCCCACTGATTCCTGTTCTTAGCGACGTTTCATAAACAAGTCCATAGACCGGACTTATTCACGAAACTAGGCTAATGCTCAGAAGCTACCGTGAGTTTCAGACACTTCGATCTTAACGTGCTTTTGAGTTGCAACAACTTCCGCTTAACCTAAAATCGCCAATTATCTTAAGTTCAAGATAACCGGCGATTTTCTGTTAATGCTCAGTTGCTATCCGCAACTCAACGCACTCATTTAATAACGTGCTAACTCAAGCAGACCTTTCCGCCTAACTACAAAATTGCCCATATGATTAAAGTTCAAATCATACGGGCAATTTTTAGGTTATGCTCAAGGTCAAACCGCTTGTGTGAGCACTTCTTCCTTAACGTGCTTTTGAGTTGCAACAACTTCCGCTTAACCTAAAATCGCCAATTATCTTAAGTTCAAGATAATTGGCGATTTTCTGTTAATGCTCAGTTGCTACCCGCAACTCGACGCACTCATTTATCTAAAAATATTCCGGTTTGCGACCTCTTTGGAGACCACTTCACCCGCGACCTTACGCCAGCGCGCTTGGCGGAATAGAAATTCAAATTTAGCCTGTTGCAATTTGCTTTCCATTTCCAAAGTTCGATCCAATCCACGAACGTTTTCCTGTGTTTTTTGCGCCAACTGCCATTGATCTTTGACTTTAAAAACCAAATCAAGGAGTGCTTGGTCGCCATGTTCTTTTAACGTTGGTTTTCGTTTTCCAAACATCCTAATCCCACCGTTTCTATATTTCTTGTCGGCCTTCAACCGCTTTTAAAAGCGTCATTTCATCGGCGTATTCAATATCACTACCGACCGCTAACCCATGGGCTAATCGTGTTACTTTAATACCGGCCGGTTTAATCAGCCGTGAAATGTACATCGCCGTTGCTTCACCTTCTGGGGTTGCATTGGTGGCAATAATCACTTCTTGTGCCGGTGTTTTTTGAAGTCTTTTAATCAGATTCGCAATATTGATATCGTCCGGTCCCTTGCCTTCAATCGGCGATAAGACCCCGTGTAAGACGTGATAGAGACCGTGATAATCGTTCATGCGTTCCATCGACATGACGTCTTTAGGCTGTTCAACAACCAGAATCATATCTTGACTCCGCGTTGTATCGCGACAAATTTCGCACGGATCATCATCGGTAATGTTGCCACACACGCTACAATAATGTAAATCACGGCGCGCAGAAATCAGATTTTTGGCAAAATTAGTCACGTCATCCTCATTCATATCAATCGTATAAAAAGCGAGCCGTGTCGCTGTTTTACTGCCAATCCCAGGTAATTTCATGTAACTTTCAATTAACTTCGCAATTGGTTCTGGATATTGCATCTGTGCACTTCCTTATTAAGGCTAGAGTGGGAGACCTTTAGTAAACTTACCCATTTTTGCTTGGGTTTGTTGGTCGATATTACCCATGGCTTCATTGACTGCATGATGATTAAATCTTGTAACATATCGGGATCTTCAGGGTCCATGGCTTCTGGCTTAATCGCGATATCCTTCATCTTCTTGTCACCGGTCATCGTTACAACGACCATGTCATCAGAGGCTTGACCTACAAATTCAGTGCTGTTTAATACTTCTTGCGTTTGGCCCATTTCCTTTTGCATCTTTTGCATTTGTTTCATCATACCTTGCATATTACCCATTCCACGCATATTAAAACTTCCCTTCAATTTTTAATTAATCTGGTTGAACGACAACCGCTTCGCCAAATAAATCCTGTGCTTTTTGGACAACTTCAGCTGTTTGTGGTTCTGCTGGTGCCTGGCCGGCTTCAGCCGGTGTTGATTCACCATCGCCAGTCACGTCATGATTTTGGAGATATTCTTGTCGAATATCCGGCCAAGAATCATGCGGCACTAAAACGACTTTAAACGGATTACCCGTCAAGCGGTTTAAACCACTTTCTAACGTCGTTAATAATTCTTGATCATTGTTCGCCCGTTCAAATAAAATCGCGTAGTTGAACGCCACAACGACCCCACCTTGACTCGCTGCAACCGGTTCTGAAACCTTCATCACGGCGCGTTTAGTGACGTTTAACATGTTTAATAGATCCGGCCAAACTTCTTTCAGTTGTTCTAAGTTCGCACGGGTGGCGTCCGCCAACACCGGATAAATCGCTTGGCGGTTGATTTTTTTACTGATTTTCTTAGCCGGTTTGGCTTTAGGTTGCACTGGTGCTGCCGGTTCATTGGCCGTTAGTTGGGCAACCGTTGCTTGTAACTGCGCTAATTCTTTTTGTAACGCGCTGACTTCTGCTGAATCAGTCGACGCGACCGTTGCGACCGGCGTTGAAACCTGATTAGTCGTCACCGGTTGGGGTTGCGTTAAACGCACCGTCGCAACTTCTAAATAAATTTCTGGATGATTGGTAAAGCGCAATTGTTGCTGCGTTTCATTTAACACATCAATCACCGCATATAACCGTTCGGCAGGTAATTGCGTGCTGAGCGTCTTAAAATGTTCATCCAACAAGTCCATTTCGTTTGCGAGGACTAATTCGGGTGCTTGTTGATACAACAGCAAATCGCGACTATATTCGATTAAATCTTCAATAAACCGTTGGGCATCCTTACCTTCTGCCAAAATCTGTTGTAATAAGGCCAATGCTTTTTTAGTATCACTGTCTTGAATCGTTTGCACGTAATCGGCCAACATTGATTCGGTTAAACTCCCCGTCACGTCTAAGGCGTTTTCGAGGGTCACGTGATTATCGCTAAAGGATAACACTTGATCGAGGATACTGAGCGCATCCCGCATCCCACCTTCAGCCGCTTTCGCAATCACTTTTAAGGCTGCGGGATCATAGGTCATCTCTTTTTGATCCAAGATGTAGGCCATTCGTTTGAATAAATCCGCTGCCGTGATTCGTCTAAAGTTAAACCGTTGCGTCCGCGAAATAATCGTTGCTGGTACCTTGTGGACTTCAGTCGTCGCTAAAATAAAGACGACATTGGCTGGTGGTTCTTCCAAGGTTTTCAATAACGCGTTAAACGCACCGGTGGATAACATGTGGACTTCATCAATGATGTAAATTTTATAATCCGCTTGGGTCGGCGCATATTTCGCTTTATCCCGAATATCACGAATCTCTTCAACCCCGTTATTCGAAGCCGCATCAATTTCAATCACGTCGTTCAACGTACCCATCGTAATCGCCTGACAAGTCGCACATTGATTGCACGGTTCGCCATCTTTTTGATGATGACAGTTAATCGCCTTGGCAAAAATCTTAGCCGCCGACGTTTTCCCCGTCCCGCGTGGTCCTGTGAATAAATAAGCGTGACTCGTTTGTTGGGTCATAATCGCGTTTTTCAACGTTTGGGTCATTGTTTCCTGCCCAATCACATCGTCAAAACGTTGTGGTCGCCAAACACGATATAAAGCTTGATAGCTCATTTAATTGCCTCCACCCTTTTAAAATATGACAGCTACGCCGTTTAAAAACTACTGGTTCTATTTTAGCATATTTTAGCGGCTTTTTAAGACCCAATGCACTAAAAAAGGATTAAGTCGTTAGACCTAATCCTGGTTAATTTTACAAAAACTTAAGACACATGATAAAACAAACTTAGTGCTGCTTTCTTCCGAATCTGACACGATTCGTAGGCTCATCATTGTCTCAAGGCCTTTCGGCAATTACTATTATAACTGATTTCACTTTAAATTACTAGCGTTTTTCTTTTTTAGCCGTCTTTTGGCCCGAATCGCTTTAAAAAAAGTCTGCAAGAGCGCCGCACATTCGGTTTCGCGAATCCCACCCGTAACTTGCGCTTGGTGGTTAAACCGTGTATCCGTCAGTAAATTCATTAACGTCCCAGTCACACCGGCCTTCGGATCACTCGCGCCAAAATAAACATTGGGAATCCGGCTATTAATAATCGCCCCCGCACACATCGGACAAGGTTCCAACGTGATAAAAATTGCAGTTTCTTCTAAGCGCCAACTCTTGGCGACCATACACGCTTCTTGGATGGCTAGAATTTCGGCATGCAGCGTTGCATCTTGGGCGTGTTCGCGAATATTATGCCCGCGACCGATAATTTCGCCGTTGTGGACAATGACGGCCCCAATTGGCACTTCACCAATGATTCGTGCTTGGTTGGCTTCATCAATCGCCGCTTGCATAAACTGGTCAATTTCGGTTTCAGTATACGCCATTCTGCATCACACCCTCTCAGTTAGTCTACATTCTATTTAACCATACACCGTTTTAACCTGCAATTCGGGTTGCGAGATTAAAACAAAAATTAACCATTATCTTGATTCGATAATGGTTAATTAGGGGGCGTCTGAGTCAGCGCTTCGCTCATAACGTGCCTTTGTGTTGCAACAACTTCCGCTTAACCTAAATCGACCAATTATCTTAAGTCCAAGATAACTGGTCGATTTCTGTTAACGCTCAGTTGCTAAACGCAACTCACGGCACTTCTTTTTTATGTGCTTCTCAGCCAACTTCTTCTGTCTAGCTACAAATAAGGAATCGTGACTAACACCGTCACAATTCCTTATTTTAGGCTATACTCAGAAGTTAATCGGCTGCGTTAGCAACTTCTTTTAATGTGCTTCTACCGATAAGTTTCTGTGCTTAGCTACGTCTGTCAAATAAAGTCCATAGACCGGACTTTATTCACCCGACTAGGCTAATGCTCAAAACTTGACCATCGGTAGAAGCAACTTCGCTCATAACGTGCCTTTGTGTTGCAACAACTTCCGCTTAACCTAAATCGACCAATTATCTTAAGCCCAAGATAACTGGTCGATTTCTGTTAATGCTCAGTTGCTAAACGCAACTCACGGCACTTCTTTTTTATGTGCTTCTCAGCCAACTTCTTCCGTCTAGCTACAAATAAGGAATCGTGACTAACACCGTCACAATTCCTTATTTTAGGCTATACTCAGAAGTTAATCGGCTGAGTCAGCACTTCGCTTTATAAATGTTCTTTTACCTTTGTTGCGTAGGCTGTTAGGGTTTGTCGTAGATCATTGACCATTTCTGGAATATTATCGGTTTGTTCGCCTAATTTGTCCTTTAAATCGTTTAATTTATCGGCCGCATTGAGCAAGTTATTGACATCAGTATCTGATAATTGATCCACTAAAGCTAAAGCTTTTTGGTTACCGTGTAACTTTTCTTTAACGAAGCTTTTGACCGCTAAACGTTTCCGATAACGTTCAATTTTTTCAAATAATGCTTTGGAACCCACAAAAGCAGTTGTGGCACCAATCGCTGCTGTTGCGCCAACACCAATTAATATCTTATATCTGGTTTTCATCATATTGACCTCCTTGCTGATACCTTTATGATAGCATATTCAGCTCAGATTTACCCCGGAAATAGCCTTAAGCTTCCGTTAATTTTATGCTTTGTAAAATGTAATAGCCTTTATCCTTGTGAATGATTTGAACGTTACCAAAAACGGTTTGCATCGTCTTCTTGGCAGAAGGTGCCCCCTGTTTTTTTTGAATCACCACGTTCAATTCACCTTCGGGCAATAGATGATCGTAGGCCCCAGTTAAAATATTTTGAACCACATCTTTACCGGCCCGGATTGGCGGATTAGTGTAAATCGCAGCGTATTGATCCGGCACGTTTTGATATTCAGCTGATTCAAAAATACGCACGTTCTCGATTTTGTTTAATTGACAGTTGGTTTGTGCTAAACCTAGTGCGCGTTCATTGACGTCGACCATATCAATGCGCCGTTTGGGTGCCAGTTTGGCAATCGTCATCCCAATTGGGCCGTAGCCACAGCCCATATCTAGCACGGGACCGTCTGGTACTTCCGCTAAATCGACGGTGTCTAGTAACACGCGTGACCCATAATCGACGGTATTCTTCGAAAAGACGCCGTTATCCGTTGTAAATTTAAAGTTAAAGCCCCGTATTTCAAAATCCCAATTTTTTTCAAAATGGGCCACTTCAGGATTCTTAGAGTAGTAGTAGTCAGTCATTGTGTTAACCTCATTTATTTTTCAGTATCGGATAAATTACCAATCTGCACGGACCGGATTAAATGTCCAACCACCCCGTGTTGATGCGGTTGCTCGGTCACTTTTTGATTAACGACCAATAATATTTGTAACATGGTAAAAATCAACGAACTGCGTTTTTGATACGCAATGTATTTCGGTAACCACTTAGTCGTGTACTTCTGTTTATAGGTCCGCAACCCTTGGAAGCCGTAAAAATGATAACCATATTCGTAGATTAAATGGGCCAACCGTTCTTCAATAAAACTGAATTCTGAAGTCCCGACGTTCGCCAAAGGTGCCATGCCTAAATTAAAGTATTCGTAACCCGCCGCTTGTTTCTCTTGGAAAAGATTAATAAATATCTCATCCATTATACCAGATGGGGCCGATTTGCGGTGACGCATTAAATCAATACTCGTTATAGATTGCGTCCCAGTTGGCATTTCGTTGGCAAACGCCACGATTTGGCCGTCAGTATCGTAGACGACGGCAATGGGTGCTTTTTGTAAATAATCAGCATCGAAGAACCCTAATGAAAAGCCCTTTTCAGCGCGTCCATCTAACCAATCGTCCGAAACAACTTTCAATTCCGCCAATAAATCAGTATCGAACGGTGGTTCTAAAACCTTGAATTGATAGCCTTCACGTTCAAATTTATTCATCAACGCGCGTTCAGCCCGGCGTTTTTTGCCGGTTAATGTGAAGTCTGCCAACCGGACGTAACCCTCTTCACCAAACTTGATGAAGTCAAACCCAATTTCATGTAACTGCATCGTTAATTCAGCCGAAATTTCATAAAAAGCTAAATGACAATCGATTAAATCCGCTTCACGCATCAATTGTTCAATCGCCAATAAAATTTTATCCGGATTGCCGATCGGTTCACCCATGATGATCAACCGATCCGCTTTCTTGCGGTATAACAAGAAAACTTGATCCGTCCCCTCTTCTTGATAGAAATAAACGGCTTTATCTTGCAGATACGCCAGATGACTAACTTCATTGCCACCAAACTGTTCAATCACCGCCTGAATTCGAGCTTCATCATACGGCGTTGCTAACGTAGACCGTCCGCCACGACTCAAATAACGAAAAACTAAGAATAAGGTTATCGCAGCGACTAACATCCCGATAAAACCGAGTAACCAGATACGTTCAGACGGAAATAATAACGCCGTCGGAATCGGTTTGCGCCGGTGTAAATGGGGTGAATTGGTAATTCCGACTAATGCGTAGAGGATAAAGGCTCCGGCAAACAAACTGCCGTCAACCAATCGATCGCTCCACGAAAATTCAAGTCGTTCACGATACAATTCGTGTTTTAATAAGACGCTCGCCACTAACACTATCATTAGGAAAACGGCCAGTTTGATTGAAAAATCACGCCAAAGCGTATTGATAATCGCAATCGTTAATAGCACCATCAACGGCCAATAAACTTTCTTGACCCGGTTAGCGACCCCACGCGCGAGGCCTAACATCACAAAGGCCACGATAATGTTGGTCACCCGATCTAAGAAAAAGAAGGTGTACGGATAAAGCCGACCAATCACCGAATTCGTGACTGCAAAATTAGGCACCGTTGCGACGACTAGTAGAATAATACCGGAGAAATATAAAAAGAAGACGATGAAACGGTGTGCCATTTTTTGGAGCATCTGTCGGGGTAGGCCTTGTAAATATTGATTCAACCGACTCCCCGCATCGTGGGTAAACAACCCAACGCCGACTAAGAATGGCACAATGTAATAGAAAATTCGGTAGAAGGACAACCAAACAACGGCGGTCGCATTGCCGACCCCAATGGCACTTAACCCAAAGATCATGAATAAATCAAACGTCCCTAAACCTCCGGGGACCATCGAAATCACGCCGATAATATTAGCAATCATGAATAATGGTAAGACTTGCAAGAAATTAATCGGTACTTCTAAGAACCAGCCGATGATTAAGAAGAAACTGCCCGCGAAACCCCATTCGAAAAATGAGCCCAACGTTAAGCGTAACACCCGTTGAATCGATAAATCGCTGAAAAAGCTCGCGTTCTTTAACCGGGTACTCATTAATAGGATTGGGAAATACAGCGCCCCACCAACTAACCATAACCAGTAAGTCGCGTATACCCGACCGATGCCAAATCCAAAGATCAAAATAAAACTAATTAAACACCAGATTGACAAACCGGCTAATAAAAAGAGCGCGATTTTAGAAATCGCCATCAAGATTTCTTTTTGAGTCGCCTTTTTACCATAGAAGTTAGCCCGGAGACTGGCCCCTAAAAAACCGCCAAAGCCGGCGATATTCGTAAATGAATTGACGATCCAACCCGATTTCACTTGGTACCAAAACGAATAATCTTCTGGTAACAACTCACTAATCACAAAATCGTAATTGAGCATCGGCAAGACCGCAATGAACCCCAGGATTAACATCGCAATTAAGGTTAACGGGCTTTGCGTCGTTAAACTTTGCTGGATTTGTTGGCCGTTTAAATCTCTAAAAATACGACCGACTTCTAAAATAACAAACACCAACACCGACAAAATAAAAATCGCTTTTAACAACGTCAAATGTTTTTGAATTTTTTGATAAAATCGTTGACCCCAATTTTTCATCTCGAACTCCTTTTAGTAATGATTAGTTTCATTATAAGCGATTAAACTCAAAATCTCAGCTAAATGACAATTCTGTTAGTTAAATTCACAATTAAGTTGATTGCAATCGATTTTCAGCGCACAAAAAAAGAACCGAGCGAATGCCCGATTCTTTTTGATTAACTTAAATTACTTCAAGTTAACGACAGCGCCAACTGCTTCTAACTTAGCTTTCATTTCTTCAGCATCGTCTTTAGAAACATCTTCTTTAAGAGCTGAAGGAGCGTTATCAACTAAGCCCTTAGCATCTTTCAAGCCTAAGCCTGTGATTTCACGAACGGCTTTGATAACTTTAACCTTTTCTTGGCCGATTTCTGATAATTCAACAGTAAAGCTGTCTTTTTCAGCTGCTGCGTCTGCACCAGCTGCTGCTGCTGCTACTGGAGCTGCTGCAGAAACACCGAATTCTTCTTCGATTGCTTTAACTAAGTCACTTAATTCTAAGATTGATGATTCTTTTAATTGATCAACAATTGCATTTACGTCTAATGCCATTTTTGTTTCCTCCATTTTTTGGGTAATTTTTGGTGTTACAAGACTGCAAAATTATGCAGCTGGTTCGTCTTTACTGTCAGCAACAGCTTTAACAGCATATGCGACATTGCGGACTGGTGCTTGTAATACAGAAAGTAACATTGATAATAAACCGTCGCGACTTGGCAATTTAGACAAGGCGTCGATTTCATCAAGAGTAGCTACTTTACCTTCGATCATGCCGCCTTTGATTTCAAGTGCTTCTGCACCTTTAGCAAATTCAGCAATAATCTTAGCTGGTGCAACAACATCTTCGTTAGAAAATGCAACTGCAGTAGGGCCAGAGAATGTTTCATCTAAACCTTCATAACCAGCTTTGTCAGCTGCACGACGCAAGTAAGTGTTTTTAACAACTTCCATTTGTACGCCAGCTTCACGCAATTGTTTACGTAATTCAGTCACTTGTTCTACTGTTAAACCACGGTAATCCATGACAACGATAGAAACAGCACTATTGAATTTTTCAAGAACTGCGTCAACAACTTGGGCTTTTTGTGCGATGATTGTTTCGCTCAATTGATTCACCTCCATTAGATTTTTAAAGCTTGTGGTCAAGAGTTTCTTAAATAAATAAAAAACTCCATGTCCACCAAGACATAGAGAGGGATTTCAACGTATCTTCCTCGGCAGGATATTAAGCCTTGCGGCACCTGAGTCTTCGGTAGCATAAATAACCAAATACAAATATACCATTGATTCGACTAAACGTCAACAAACTTTTAAACTGAATTAATTTTACGTAATCATTAGCTATCACTTATTTTATTTTTCTGAAAAGACAGTATAATATTAAGTAGAATCATGAAAATAAATCAAGAGGTGTTTCAATTTGAAAAATATCTTAGTCATTAACGCTGGTAGCTCATCTTTAAAGTGGCAACTTTTCCAGCACACTAACTTGACCATGATTGCCAGCGGCGTCATGGAACGGATGCAGACACCCGAAGCGCGTTTTACATTCAAGTATCAAGGTCAAAAAGAACAAACGAAAATCGCTAATCTTTCTTATGAAGATGGCGTCAATCGCTTGTTGGCAACGCTCCAAGCCAACGACATTATCCAAAGCCCTAGTGATATCATCGCTGTTGGCCACCGAGTGGTCGCGGGCGCGACGACCTTCGAGGCACCAACACTAATCACCCCAGAAAACTTGTCCACGCTAAAGGCGCTGGATAAATACGCACCACTCCACAATCCCGTTCAAGTCGACTGCATCGAAACCTTAATGCGCGTCTTACCGGATCAAACCCCTCAGATTGCGGTCTTTGATAGCCAATTCTATCTCGACATGCCCGCAGCAACGAGTTATTACGGGTTACCTTATGAAGACAGTCAAAAATACCAAATCCGTAAATACGGTGAACACGGTATTAGTCATGAATACATTCTCCACGAAACCGCACGCTTCCTCCAAAAAGACGTTCACAATTTGAAATTGATTACGTTGCATCTCGGTGGTGGCTCTTCCATTACTGCTAGTCAAAATGGGCATCCAGTGGACACTTCGATGGGCTTCACCCCACTTGAAGGTCTACCAATGGGCACGCGCGCTGGTTCATTAGATGCGGCGATTGTGCCCTTCTTGATGACTGAACGCCATCAAAGCGCTGAAGAAATTATCAATCGACTCAATACCCAATCTGGGATTCTAGGCGTCTCTGGTATCTCCGCCGATATGCGCGATATCCAAGCCGCCGTCACCACCAATCCGCGCGCTAAGCTCGCTTATGAGATGTTCATCACGTCAGCCGCTAAATTCATCGGTAGTTATTACGTTGAGATGGGTGGCACCGACGTGATCACCTTCACCGCCGGTATCGGCGAAAATGACGCCGTCACGCGCGCTGATATCTGTGCCAAATTAGCCGTTTTAGGCGTTCAGATTGACGAGGACCGTAATCTGAACGGCCGCGGTCCACGCGTCATCAGTACTGACGATTCAGCGATTCAGGTCCTGATGTTACCAACTAATGAAGAATTAGCGATTGCTAAACACGTTAAAGCTAAACTGTAACCCATTCGTTTAGCGCTTAAATACCAACAAAAAAAGCACCCACCTAAGTGGATGCTTTTTTAATTGATTGCTAATTAGAAACTAGCGATATCAACTTTAACGCCAGGGCCAAATGTTGAGCTTACTGATAAGCTTGTAATATATTGACCTTTAGCTGATGCAGGACGTGCTTTAACAATCACGTCTTGCATTGTCTTAAAGTTTTCTACTAATTTAGCAGCATCAAATGATACTTTACCGATTGGTGCGTGAACGATACCGGCTTTATCAACACGGTATGCCACTTGACCAGCTTTAATGTCGTTAACAGCTTTCGTAACGTCCATTGTAACTGTACCAGTCTTAGGATTAGGCATTAAGCCTTTAGGTCCTAGGACACGGCCTAAACGACCAACTTGAGCCATCATAGGTGGTGTTGCAACTGCAACATCAAAATCTAACCAGCCGCCTTGGATTTTTTCAACTAAATCTTCTGCGCCAACGATTTCAGCACCAGCAGCTTCAGCTTGTTTTGCTTGTTCGCCTTGAGCGAAAACAATCACGCGTTGTGTCTTACCTGTACCATTTGGTAGTACGACAGCACCACGAATTTGTTGATCAGCTTGTTTAGGATCAACGTTTAAACGATATGCAACTTCGATAGATGCATCAAATTTTGCAAAATCAGCTTTCTTTACTAAATCAACTGCTTCTTCAACAGTATATGTCTTAGTAGCGTCAACTAATTTTACAGCTTCTAAATAATTTTTACCTTTTTTAGCCATTAGGGTTTTCCTCCTTGCAATTGTGGTGAACGGTTTTTGACCTCCCACTTGATTTTTCAACTTTCATTGAAAATCCGACTGAAAGTGTCAAAGTATGGTTTTTTAATTAGCCTTCAACAGTGAAGCCCATACTTCTAGCAGTACCTTCAACCATGCGCATAGCAGCTGGAACATCTGCAGCGTTTAGGTCTTGCATTTTAGTTTCAGCGATTTCTTGCACTTGAGCTTTAGTTACCGTAGCAACCTTCTTAGTGTTTGGTTCGCCAGAACCTTTTTCAACACCTGCAGCTTTTTTCAATAAAACTGTAGCTGGTGGAGTTTTCGTTACAAAGTCAAATGAACGATCCTCGTATACAGAGATAACAACTGGGATTAATAACCCAACTTGATCAGCTGTCCGAGCATTAAAGTCCTTTGTAAAGCCCATAATATTGATACCGGCTTGACCCAATGCTGGACCTAC
This sequence comes from Latilactobacillus fuchuensis DSM 14340 = JCM 11249, assembly GCF_000615805.1. GTDB lineage: Bacteria > Bacillota > Bacilli > Lactobacillales > Lactobacillaceae > Latilactobacillus > Latilactobacillus fuchuensis. The sequence goes on along the minus strand of NZ_BAMJ01000005.1, from coordinate 56,423 downwards.
TGGTGGTGCTGGAGTTGCTTTACCTGCAGGAATTTGAAGTTTAACGATGTTTGTTATTTTTTTAGCCACGAAACATACCTCCTTAAGTCCGTGATGTGGTTAAGATGGCCCTTATATTTGGCCTCCCACTAATGTATGAAAACATACTAGAACACTATATCAAGTAATCGTTGGAAAAGCAAGCTTTATTCGCCATGTCGGGTCCATAAAAAATCACAAATCGCTTGATCAACTAACCGATTCTCGTGCAACATACTGTGCGCCCCCCCAGGACCGCGGACCAACATTTCTTGATAGGCCGTCACGCGGTCTTTCAACAGACTGCGGAGCGCAAAACTACTATCAACCGCGACGGAACCATCATGGCGATTCGTGCCCAATAATTCCCCCGCGATATTCAAAATCGCTAAATCAGGTGGAAACTGGGTCACCCGTTGCGCTAAATACTGATAGTTCTTAGTTTTGCGGATTGGGCCTCGTTGGGTGAGTTCACTCCAAAAAACGCGGTCCGTATCGGGCCCGATCGACGGATCGTTGACTGGTGCTGCCATCAAGATCACCTGTTGAACCGGAATGACTTGGGGTACGAGTAAATATCGTAAAACTGTAATCGCGCCCATCGAATGACCGACTAAATTAACGGCTTCAACATCGTAATCCGCTTGTAAGGTGGCCACAATCTGTTGTAACCAACCGACTTGAACTTGGACGTCAGCGTGATTATTAGCAAACAAGACCTGAATCGTCGGGTTGACCGCACTTAAGCGTGACAAACCACTAAAGGTTAATTCCCCACGCTTCGACACTTTGACGACCAACGTCTTTTTGGCCAGCCCCATTTTCTGAAGACGGCCCAATAAATGCCCGAACGAATAGCGATTGCCACGATAGCCGTGGATGAATAACGTTGGGGTTGTCGTGTATTGCGCTAATTTCGGTTGCCACCAATGTTGCACATGACCGACTCGGTGGTAATCCCACCCCGCCATTAGGATGCTCAGCCCCACTAAACTACCGATTGAAATTAAAATACCGATGATAGAATGCCACATAATAACCACCCTAGATTCAAAAATAGGCATTAACTCAACACTGAGTTAACGCCCGCTGTTTTTATACTAATTCGTCAACTTGATCGTAATCGAGTTCAGTGGCTGTTTCGCGACCGAACATATCGATATTGACCTTTAATTTCATTTTTTCATCATCAACTTCAGTGATTTTACCGACTAAACCGGAGAAAGCACCTTCGATAATTTTAACGGAATCATCAATTTTGAATTCAACATCCAAATGACGCGTGCTCATCCCTAATTGACGTAAAATTTGGGTGATTTCTTCGTCTAATAATGGGGCTGGTTTACTACCGGCACCGTGTGAACCAACGAACCCAGTGACACCAGGTGTATTCCGCACAACGAACCAAGCTTCATCTGACATGACCATTTCGACTAACACGTAACCAGGGAAAGTCTTCTTCATATCAACTTTATCTTTACCGTTCTTGATTTCATGTTCTTCTTCTTCAGGAACCACAACACGAAAGACGTTATTTTCCATTCCCATTGATTGCGCACGTGATTCTAGATTTTGTTTCACTTTATTTTCGTAACCTGAATAGGTATGTAGGACATACCAGCTTTTTTCGATTGATTCAACCATGTTTGTTCTCCTTTTAAATACCAAAATAAAAAAACTTCGACCACGCGAAGTTTTTTTGCTTGCCATCAGTATAGCAAATCCAGCTTAAATTAGCTAGTTTTAAAAAATAAATAATTGTAATAGTTCCAAAATAACCAAGTCAATTACGCCAAAGAAAATAGCGTATAAAACTGACGTCATAATGACGGTTGATGAATCTTTACGTGTCTGTTTGGCGTCTGGCCAAGCGACGATTTTCATTTCTGCTACAACGCCTTTAATGAACTTAATCATGCTGAATCCTCCTGCTAGCGAGTTTCTTTATGTTGCGTATATTGTCCACAATGTTTACAAAATTTATTTAACTCTAGACGTTCTGTCCGGTTCTTGTTTTCAGCAACGTAATAGTTACGTGAACCACAAACCGTACAGCCTAAGGCGACTTTCTTAACACCCATGACTAAAAGCCCCTCTCTTTTTGATGTTTATCCCAATTACTTTATCATTCATTTTGATGACTGTCAATCCGGATCATTTTGATAATACTGTTTTAATTTCGTCCGACAGCGCGACTGGCCGCGTTCTAATTGCGCTAATGTGCAATCGAACTGTTGACAGGCCTGATCGATAGCCAACGTCCCACTCAAAACGCGAAAACTCATCAGTTCAAACGGTGATAGATGTTCAAGATAGGCCATCAACATGGTTTGAGACTGATAGTACGCGGCTGAATTTTCGCCAACCGCCCGTTTTTCTGGACACTGAGCACACAATAGCGCTTGATGATCAATCCGACGTTTTTGGGCCAGTTCTTTACGTAACAAATTATCAATATGGTGTTGAAATCGCAATTTATAAAAACCACCAAAGCTTTTACCACAATGACAATCATAGCGTTGACACGTTTCAAAACACACTAGCCGAGCTTCTTGAAGCCAGTCTTCATGTTCGAAAAGCCGGATGTAATACGGTGCGTACGTATGGTAGACCATCGGTAAATAAGTTTTAAATAAAATTTCTAAAGCATCTGAATCTCGATTTAAAACTGCTGTAATCAATTCTGTATCGCGCTCTGTTGGTTTCGTCATTGGAAACACCCCTTTGCGCAACAACCACATCTTCATTCTAACAAGCACCCGCTACTTTAGTAAGCGAACGCCTGTTTAATCAGGCTTTTTGGCACTCAACTGATCACGCATCTTCGCTAGGACCGATAATTGTTGTTCCGACCACGGCCGATTAATCTGCATCTCACGATCATGATAATGTTTGGCATCATGATTAATCTCAGTCTTAGCCCGTTCAATCTCGCGTTTGAAATCAGGTGATGATACCCGTAGCGCCCCACGCGAAAAGATGGTCCACTGTTCGGCTTGATCACTCGATACCACGGTCACTTGGGTAATCGGCGACATCAGTTTCGCCGCTAAGATTTCAATATAACTATCCGCCGTTTGTTCCTCTTGTGTGAAGACAACCTCCAAATTATATTGTTCATAACTTTGTTTAATGCCTGGTACGTACATCGCATCAAACACCAAAATAATCTCAATCTCACGATATTTGCGGTATTCCGCTAGCGTGTGCAATAAACTATCGCGTGCATCGGCAAACCGATCACTCTGTTTCAGTTTATTGAGTTCCGGCCAATTGCCGATGATGTTATAGCCATCCGCAATTAGAATTTGGCGTTTCATACTTTAGGGGCCAAGGGTTGACGACTGTTGTAAGCTTGATACATCAAAACACCCGCAGCCACACTCGCGTTTAAACTTTGAACGTGACCGACCATCGGAATCGTCAACGTTTGATCGACTTCTTTTTTGATGATTGGTGATAACCCTTTACCTTCATTACCGATGATTAATCCGATTGGACCGGTCGCATCCCATTGACGGTAATCAGCACCCGCCATATCGGTGCCGAAAATCCACAAACCACGTTCTTTTAATTTTTTAATTTCTTGCGTTAAATTCGTGACCCGTGCCACTGGTACGTGTTCGATCGCGCCCGTTGAGGTCTTAGCGACCGTTGACGTTAAACCAACTGCTCGGTGTTTCGGAATAATAATCCCGTGCACACCTACTGCATCGGCTGTTCGCATAATTGAACCTAAGTTATGCGGATCTTCTAAATTATCTAGGATTAGGATAAAAGGCGGTTCGTCTTTCGCCGCTGCTTTGGCAAAAATATCGTCAATCGTGGCATATTCAAACGGTGCGATTGCAAGAATTATCCCCTGATGATTTTGGCGATCGCTCAATAAGTCCAATTTGTTCTTCGGCACATTTTGAATGACTAACCGTTTTTCTTTGGCGAGTTTCAAAACATCGTGTACAAAATCAGCTTTTAAGCCGTCTTGTAAGAAAATCTTGTTGACCTTAGTGGCCGCATCCGGTGCTTTTAACGTTTCGATTGAAGCGTGTTTGCCGATGACGAAATCCGTTTGTTCTTCTGTATTTTCAGTTTCAACTGGTTTTGGTGCCCGCTTTTCCGGCATTGGCCGGCGTTTAGGCTTCCCACCATTATTCTTCTGACTACGTTGACTATTAAAGTCATTGTCGCGTTTTTTAGGGTACGGTTTATTAGTTTTCATGCGTCCTCCCGTCGTCGACTTGTTGAATGCACCATTGTGCTAATTCTGCGACGCGTGCTTGTTGTCCTGTTAAATAGAGATAACCAAAAACGGCTTCAAAGCCGGTTGAGGTCCGGTACGTGGTGACACTGGTATTTTTTGCCTTCGTATAACTCTTAGCGTTGCGCCCGCGTTTAAAAATATTGACTTCATCTTCCGTTAAGAAATGATCGTCCATCATTAAACCAATCAGTGCGGCTTGCGCCTTGGCAGACACGTAATGCGTCGCGACTTGTTGCAGGCGGGTTGGTTTGGTTAACCCTTGTTCTAATAAATGGGCACGGACGTAAACTTCATAGGCTGAATCACCCATGTAAGCTAACGCAATCCCGTTTAATTGTAAAGCATCTTTCATGCGCGTCTCCATCTCATTCCTTGTGGCGTATCTTCTAACATAATCCCTTGCGCCTTTAGTTGATCCCGAATCGCATCACTCTTGGCAAAATCCTTAGCCGCCCGCGCTGCTTGTCGTTCGGTAATCAATTGTTCGATTTCGGCGTCCAATAATTGGTCGGCCTTAAACGCTACGCCAAAAATCAATAATAACCGTTCTAAGCGTTGTGTTAAATCGGTCAACGTAGCCGTTTGAACAACTTCATTTTCTAAATATTGATTACTCAATTTCGCTAAATCATACAACACGGTCAACCCGTTTTGGACGTTAAAATCATCATCCATCGCCGTCACAAAGGCGTCTTCTAACGCGGCCGCTTGTTGCACAATCGTTTCATCTGAACCAGCTTGCGCGGTTTTTTGACGGAAATCAAGATTATTGAGCGTCGTCTTTAACCGATCGAGATTAATTTGGGCTTCCGCTAATAACGTTTGACTGTAGCGAATCGGGCGGCGATATTGGGTACTACTCATCAAGAAACGCAGCGCTTGTGGATCAACCTCTTGAATTAAATCATGGACCGTTACGAAATTACCGAGTGATTTACTCATCTTCTGATCATCATCGCCAACCGTCACAAAACCATTGTGTAACCAATAATTGACAAACTTCTGACCGGTTTGGGCTTCACTTTGCGCAATTTCATTTTCATGGTGTGGAAATTCCAGATCCTGACCACCACCGTGAATATCGATGGTTTGACCGAGATACTTCGTCGACATCACGGAACATTCGATATGCCAACCCGGCCGACCTTTGCCCCATGGTGATTCCCAAGCAATGGCCGTGCCCGTTTCAGCTTTCCACAACGCAAAATCAATCGGATCTTCTTTGCGTAACGTTTCTTCAGTCGCCGTGTGTTCACTGGCGCCTTGTTCGAGTTGATCTAAATCTTGACCCGCCAATTGACCATAGTGAGCAAACTTGCGCGCCCGGTAATAAACATCCCCGTCAACTGCGTAAGCATAACCTTTAGCAATTAACCCTTCGATAAAGGCAATAATCTCGGGAATATTTTCAGTCGCCCGCGGATTAGTCGTCGCCGGTTCAATATTGAGTGCCTTGGTGTCGGCTTTAAACGCATTAATGTAACGTTCAGCTAATTCTGGCACCGTCACGCCATCACGATCAGCCGCTTTAATCATCTTATCGTCAACATCGGTAAAATTCGACACGTAATTGACTTGGTAGCCGCGGTATTCGAGATAACGCCGAATCGTATCAAACGCAATCGCACTGCGCGCATTACCAATGTGAATATAGTTATACACCGTTGGTCCACAAACGTACATGCTGACCTGATTCGCTTCAATCGGTTTAAAAACTTCTTTTTGGCGCGTCAATGTATTATAAACAGTTAACATAGCAATCTTCCTTTCCCTTAATCCAAATAAAAAGCGCCCTTTGTTAATTAACAAAAGACGCCGCTTGAGCGTGGTTCCACTTTTCTTTGCAAAAATGCCTCAACCAGATAACGGTGTCCCGACCAAAACTACTGTCTTCATCTTGGCATTTCTGAGATGCATTTCAATTCGCCTCATTACTTCTTCACAGCATCCAGAAGCTCTCTTGGAATTCGGCTAAATTTACTTCTTCTCGTCATTAATTTTACGTACAATAGATTGACTCAATAATACCGATTATTCATGAATCTGTAAAGCTATCTGCTGAACTATTTTTCTTTAATCCCTTTTTGTTGATGCGCCGGTTTAGCAAAAATCATTCGTCCCGCCGCCGTTTGTAACGCACTCGTCACGATGACGTCTAACGGTTTATTGACATAGTGTTGACCATCTTCAACGACAATCATCGTGCCATCATCCAAGTAAGCCACACCTTGTTGGCGTTCGGTCCCCGTCTTAACAACGGTGACGCGCATCGCTTCACCCGGTAAAACAGCCGGTTTCAACGTGTTAGCCAATTGATTAATGTTCAACACCGGCACGTTTTGAAATTCGCAAACTTTGTTTAGATTATAGTCGTTCGTCACGACAATCCCGTCTAATAGCTTGGCGAGTTTCACCAACTTACTATCGACTTCGGTCAAATCTTCAAAATCGCCATCGTACATTTCAACGGCTATCATTTCATCTTTTTGAATTTCATTTAGAATATCTAAGCCCCGCCGACCACGCGCCCGTTTCAGGTTATCCGCAGAATCTGAAATCAGCTGTAATTCGTGTAAGACGAAGTTCGGGACCATTAATGTCCCTTCGATAAAACCGGTTTTAGCAATTTCTTTAATCCGGCCATCGATAATCACACTCGTGTCTAAAATCTTATATTTTCGAAAATTATCATCAATTTTGCGTTCCAAAATATCCGTATTCCGTTTTTTGGGTTGCATTAACCGACGCCATTCATCTAAACGCGTGGTTCCGATTCGAAACCCAAAATAACCGAGCGCAATCATCAATAGAATTGGGACCACGGTATTCAATGCAAAAATTGGCATCCGGTATAACGGAATCGAAATCACGTTGGCCAACAATAAACCGACTAAGGAAAACAAACTCCCAAACAGAATAAAGCTTGGTGATTGTTTAATGACCGCCTTTTCTACCCGCCGAATAGCGCCTAAAATGGGTTGGGCCAATGCTAAGAATAATAAATAAAAAATAATAGCCCCTAATATTGCATTGGTCACCCCGTTATTTAAATAGACGACATGGCTCAGTCTAACGATTACCCATAAAATCGGGAAAATCGTAATGCCTAACGCCGCGCCTAAAACAACGGCGACAATTCCTAATACTTGTTTTTTCGTAAGTGTTTTTTTGTTCATCGTTAACCCCCCTCTCGACTAAATTGTTCCTTAGTTAAAGACTTTCTTTAATGTTTCCGCAATGGTTGTCACGCCGACCACCTGAATATCAGTTGGTGGATTCCAACCTTGTAGATTATTTTTTGGTAAATAAATCCGTTTAAAACCGAGTTTCGCAGCTTCACTGACCCGTTGTTCAATCCGATTAACACGCCGAATTTCACCCGTCAAACCAATTTCACCCACGAAACAATCCGTTGCTGGAATTTCTTTATCACGATAACTCGAGGCAATCGAAACCGCCATTGCGAGATCAATTGCTGGTTCATCCAGTTTAACGCCGCCGGTTGCTTTCAAATAAGCATCCTGATTCTGTAACATCAAGTTGGCCCGTTTCTCTAGAACCGCCATGATCAACGACACCCGATTATGATCCAAACCTGAAGACGTTCGTTTAGCGTTACCAAACAGCGTTGGTGTGATTAGCGATTGTAATTCAACCAGAATCGGTCGCGTGCCTTCCATCGAAACGACGACGGCTGATCCAGTCGCACCGGCTAGTCGTTCTTCCAAAAAGATTTCCGATGGATTGGCAACTTCTTGTAAACCAGATTCCCGCATTTCGAAAATACCAATTTCATTGGTTGACCCGAAACGGTTTTTGACCGAACGTAACATCCGGTAAGTGTGGTGTGTGTCCCCTTCAAAATACAAAACGGTATCCACCATATGTTCCAGAATCTTGGGCCCAGCAATTGCGCCTTCCTTAGTGACATGCCCGACGATAAAAATCGTAATTTGGTTGGTCTTAGCAATCCGCATCAATTCCGCCGTCACTTGGCGCACTTGCGAAACACTCCCAACCGCAGCCGTAATATCGGGTTCACTCATCGTTTGAATCGAATCAATCACCACGTATTCGGGACGCATCGTTTCGATTTGTTGGCGAATGCTCCCCATATCAGTTTCCGGATAGAGATACAATTGCTCGCCATTGACGCCTAATCGGTTAGCGCGCATCTTAATTTGGGACGCACTTTCTTCACCCGAAACATAGAGGATTTTACCTTTTTTCTCGAGTTGACCCGAGACTTGCAGTAATAATGTTGATTTACCAATCCCTGGATCGCCACCGATTAAGATTAAGGAACCCGGCACGACACCGCCACCCAAAACCCGGTTTAATTCGTTTAATTCCGTTTTAATCCGTGGTTCTTTTTGAATATTAACGCTACTGATTTGTTCTGGTTCGGTTGCTCGACCGGACATCGAAAAATTAGTTTTAACGCTGGCCGCTGGTTGTTCACGTTCTTCGACCATTTGATTCCACGCGCCGCAATTGGGACAACGCCCCAAAAATCGAGGCGAACTATAACCACAATTTTGACAAACAAACTGCGTTTTAATTTTTGCCATTTAGTTCACCCCACCTTCATTTTAACATAGTGCGCAATTTGATTTTAGACTGTGTTAACGCCCTGATGACCCAAAACCGCCAGTTCGTTTCGTCGTCACTGCTTTTTCATCGTCTGCCGTCAGATAAGGCATAAAGATGCCTTGCCCAATGCGTTCCCCTTTACGAATAATCACATCGCGAGGACTGCAGTTGACCAATTGAATGAAGATTTCACCTTCATTGGCGTCATTCCCGTAATAATCGGCATCAATTATCCCGACACCGTTCGGTAGGATCAAGCCCTTTTTCAACGGATTACTTGAGCGATTGGCAATCATCAAATATTCATCATCTTGCATGTAGCCTTGATTCCCGTTGGTACTAAGAAAGGTTTCAACGTTTTTGAAGCCCGTTCAAAATCATCATCGACCAATGGTTTACCGTTCCGAATCATCCGGAATAAACGGACAAAATTATAATGCCAAATGGATGGTAAAACAAAATCTTCCGAACAAGCAAAGTCATAGCCCGCCGAATTTGCCGTTGATCGAACTGGCAATGTTAAATCTGCTTCTGCGTATTTCGTCACAATTTCAAAACCACGTTTTTTCATTTAATAAACTCCTAATTTTTAGTCCTTTGACGGTCCTGTCTATACCTATTAATCATACCATGAAACGCCAGTCCTTGTGAATAATCCCTAAGACCGATTTAATAAAACTTTTACCTTAAAAAGCCGAAATTAAAGCGCTTTTTCAGATAGAGTTGCGTATAATGGAGTTAACGCTAATAGAAGAGGTGTTTTGATGGATAAAAATGCAATGAAAAAAATGGCAGCGGAACGCTCCGTTGACTTTGTTGAAGACAACATGATTTTAGGTTTAGGCACGGGTTCAACCGTGACCTTCATGGTGGAAGCCCTCGCTAAACGTGTTAAAGCCGAGAACCTCCATTTAACTTGTGTCTGTACGTCGATCAGAACCGCGGACCAAGCTAAATCGCTCGGCATTCCAGTGATGGCACTCAACGACGTCGATCACATCGATTTAACAATTGATGGTGCTGACGAAGTTGACGCTAACTTCCAAGGGATTAAAGGCGGCGGTGCAGCTCATTTATTCGAAAAATTAGTCGCAACGACTTCAACCCGCAACATCTGGATTGTTGATCGCGAAAAAGTCGTCGACACCATCGGCCAATTTCCATTACCCGTCGAAGTGATTCCGTTTGGTAGTCAGCAAGTTTTCGACCGGTTACTGAAAGAAGGGTTAAACCCTGAATTCCGGACAACCGAGGCCGGTCAACGCGTCTTAACCGATTCACAGAACTACGTGATTGATTTACATCTCGGTCAAATCAACCATCCCCACTTATTAGCCACTTGGTTAAGTGAACAAGTTGGCGTCGTGGAACATGGTTTGTTCTTAGACACTGTTAATCAAGTTGTCGTTGGCTCCCCTGAGGGCGTTGAAATTTTAACTGCCCGTTAATCAATAAAGTGTGGCCAAAACAACTCGTTTTGGTCACACTTTTTATTTTATTTTGAGCTTTAGTTTACTTCTCAATTCAAATCAACTAGAATTGAGCTATATTACATTAAGGAGTGATTAGATGACCCAAGAAATTACACATCAAAATTTAATCAAGATGCAAGCGGACCTCAAGAACGTGGCGCAATCAAACACGTTGCGCAACGCCGTCATGACTAACGGCATTAACGCCGTCAGCCAACGACCAGAAGCCGCCGTCACACTTGATCCAACCTACTCAATCGACTTGCCAACCGGTGATGTCACGTTCCAAAAAAAGAGTGGCCGTTGTTGGTTATTCGCCACCCTTAATACACTACGTCACGATTTCGAACAAAAATATAACGTTAAAAACTTCGAACTCTCTCAAAATTATCTATCATTCTGGGATCGGATTGAAAAAGCCAATCTATTCTATGAAAAGATTCTAGCAACTGCAACGAAACCATTAACGGATCGCGAAGTCGCGTTCACCTTAACCGGCCCCGATTTCGATGGCGGCCAATGGGATAACGCCGTTGCCTTGATTCAAAAATACGGTCTAGTGCCTAAGACCGCCATGCCCGAAACGTATAACAGCGAATTAACCACTGAATTTAACAGCACGTTGAACTTGAAATTACGGACAGACGCCATTCAATTGCGCCAACTCGTCGCTGACGGTGCTGACGCGGCCACAATTGCGCAAACGCGCACGGCCTTTTTAAGCGAAGTTTACCGGTTATCCGTCTACGCCTTCGGAACACCCGTCGAAACATTTGATTTCGAATACCGCGACGACGATAAAAGCTACCATCTCGACCAAGCTTTAACCCCAATGACCTTCTATCAAAAATACTTCGACCGCAATTTCGACGATTATATTACCGTCGTCAGCAGTCCCCAAAGTAGCAAACAATACCAACAACTCTATAGCCTCGAATCCCAAAACACCGTTGTCGAAGGCCACCCAATGCGCCTATTAAACCTTGCCCCTAACCGCTTGAAAGAACTCGCGATTGAGGCCCTCCAAAACAAAGAAACCATTTGGTTCGGTAACGACGTCCTCGCCGATTTGGACCGTCCTAAGGGCTGGTTAGACCGCAACCTCTATGACTATTCAAGTCTCTTCGATATCGATTTGACGATGCCTAAAGACCAACGTTTAGACTATCGCCAAGGTGTCGTGTCACACGCTATGACGTTAACCGGCGTTAACCTCGTCGAAGGCCAACCCACTAAATGGAAAGTCGAAAACACTTGGAGTGATAAAGTCGGCACCAAGGGTTACTTCTCAATGAGCGATGCTTGGTTTGACGATTACGTTTACGAAGTCGTTGTTAAGAAAGCGTCATTAACGACTGAAGAACAGGCCTTATTAAATCAAAACCCAGTCGCACTAGCACCATGGGATGCTTTACAATAAAGGAGGAATTCAACAATGGTTCAATCAATTACACCTGAAAATATCAAACAATTCAAAGCTGACTTCAAAGCCGTACCACAATCAAACACGATTAAAAACAGCATCACAAACAACGGCTTTCTAGCAAGCAGTCAAAATACAGATTCCAAAGCAGCAATGGATCCCGTTTTCTCAATCGATCTAACAACTGGCGCCGTCGCTAACCAAAAACAATCTGGCCGTTGCTGGATGTTTGCCGCCTTAAATACGATGCGTCACAGCTTGCAAGCCGAATTCAAGATTAAAGATTTCGAATTGTCACAAAACTACACTAACTTCTGGGATAAATTCGAAAAGTCGAATTATTTCTACGAAAACGTCTTAAAAACGGCTGATCTCCCAATCGGTGATCGTAAAGTTGATTTCTTAATGACCACGCCCCAACAAGATGGCGGCCAATGGGATATGTTATGCGCCTTGATTGAAAAATACGGCATCGTGCCTAAGTCAGTCATGCCCGAAACTTATAACAGTGAGAAATCGAGCGAACTCAATAGTGTCTTGAATTTGAAGCTCCGTAAAGACGCCGTTGCCCTTCGTCAACTCGTCGCTGATGGTGTCAGTGCTACTGATATTCAAGTTAAGAAAGATGCCATGTTAACAGAAGTTTACCGGATGTTAACTTATGCATTGGGCGCGGTCCCAACTGAATTTGATTTCGAATACCGCGACGATGATAAGAACTACCATATCGATCGCAACCTGACACCGCAAACGTTCTACGAAAAATACGTCGGTTGGCAATTAGCAGATTACGTTTCAATCATCAATTCACCAACTGATGATAAACCTTACAACCACCTTTACACCGTCGAAATGCTCGGTAACGTCGTTGGTGGTCGTGAAGTCCGTCATTTAAACCTCGACATCGACACGTTCAAACAACTCGCCATCAAACAACTCCAAGCTGGCGAATCCGTTTGGTTCGGTAGTGATGTTGGTCAATCTTCTGATCGTAAATTAGGGATTATGGACACTGAAATCTATCAACAAGCAGAAATGCTCGACATGGACCTTTCAATCAGTAAAGGCCAACGTTTAGATTATGGCGAAAGCTTGATGACACACGCGATGGTCATTACTGGTGTCGACCTCGTTGAAGGCCAACCCACTAAATGGAAGGTTGAAAACTCATGGGGCGATAAAGTCGGCACTAAGGGCTATTTCGTCATGAGCGACAGCTGGTTTGATGAATTTGTTTACCAAATCGTCATCAACAAACGTTTCTTACCAGAAAATCTTCAAAAAGTTGAAACTGACGAACAAGACAAACCAACCGTCCTTGCACCTTGGGATCCGATGGGCGCCTTAGCGAGTCGGTAATTCTAAATGAATTAAAAATGACAACAGCCAGAATTAATTGGCTGTTGTCATTTTTTGATTCTCGATTACTAACCGAGTATTTAATTTAAACTTCTTTAAACGTGACTTTAGCAAAATAAGGCTTAAATAATTCAGGATTAACAAAGCCGGTTTGCTTCTCCATGGTGTTTAACATGCCAGTCGTCATCCCCGTTTTGAGAATCACTTCATCCGATTCATTAGTATCAATCGCCATCGCCAAGCCGGCTAACGTTGAATCCCCCGAACCAACCGGATTTTCAACGTGAATCTTAGGAATCGACACACGGTAGAAATGGTCATTGTGTTTCGCAAAAGCCCCAGCGGCGCCCATTGAAACCACAATCCATTCAACACCGGCAAAGATTGGTGCTTGTAACGCAGTTTTCAAACCGTCAATATCAGTCACATCGATCGGTTGATCTAGTAACTGCGCAATTTCAGTTTCGTTCGGTTTAATTAACGTTGGTTTGACGGTCGCTTTTAAACTTGCTAACAACGAAGCCCCTGACGTATCTAAAATCGCTTTAACGCCCGCATTGCCGGCCATTTCAACCATCTTAGCGTAATAATCAGCCCCTAATCCTTTAGGTAAGCTCCCCGACAAGGTAACCGTACTGACTTTGGTTAATAATTGGCCGTAAAATTGCATAAAAGCTTGTGCATCATCCGCTGAAATTGTTGGCCCCGCTTCTAGAATTTCGGTTTGGCAACCATCATCATGTAAGATGGCAATCGCATTGCGTGATTCTTGTTGAATTTCAAAAAATTCATGTTGAATTTGATCATCGTCCAATTTTTGCTTAATAAAATTGCCAATGTGGCCGCCGACGATGCCCGTTGCTAATAGGGGTTGTTGCATTAAATGCAACACTCTTGAAACGTTTAATCCTTTACCACCCGCTGTTTTACTCACGTCGCTAACCCGATTTACATCATCAATCACTAGCGTTTGCAGTGGATATGAAATATCGACAGCTGGATTTAAAGTGACCGTTAAAATCATAATGATACGCTCCTTCATTTAAAAAAGGGCCAAACTCCGTAAAGTTGGCCCTTTTTAATTTTTTTAATTAGTCAGTAACTTTGCTGTACCAAGGTGTTGCAGTTTTATACAAGACTTCGTTTAAAGCATCGATATTGCTCTTGCCTTGTGTTTGTAACCATTGACGACCAGCTTTGTCACCTTCAGCTGCGAATGGTTTAACACCGTTCTTCCAAGTGGCACGGCCACATAATACACCGTTAAAGGTTGAACCAGCTTCTTTAGCAAATACTAAAGTTTGTTGGAATAATTCAGCAGTCACACCAGCACTTAAGAAGATAAATGGTAAGTCAGTTGCTTCTGATTGTGTCTTGAAGTAAGCAGCGGCTTCAGCCTTCGTGTAAACCACTTCGCCATCAGCAAAGCCTTCTACATATTTCATGTTAACAGGGACTTCCATCTTTAAAACATCAACATGGTATTGTTCCTTTGAGAATTCTTTCATCATATCGATGACTTTATGTGGTTTAACCTTAGCGTATTCAGCGCTGTTGGCATCGGCATTCTTAGCGTCATAAGAAACTAATTCTAAGAAGAATGGAATATCTTCGGCAACACATTCGCTACCTAGACGTTCGATGAAGACATGTTTCAAATGGTTGATATGGACATCTTCATCAATATCATAATAAAGTAAGAATTTAACGGCATCGGCACCCTTTTCCTTTAAGCGACGAACTGACCAGTCTTCCAAAACGTCAGGTAAACGACCAGGTGTTGTTGCGTCATAACCCGTCTTTTCATAAGCTAATAATAAACCGGCGTCCTTATCACGAGCAGCTGCTGCTGGTAAACCATATTCTGGATCCAATAGGATTGATGACGCATATTTGGTTAATTCTTCAGAAACGGTTACTTTGAAGTTGACAATTTCTTCTTCTGGATCGCCTTTAACATCACTGGCAATCATTTTCTTCAATGAACCACGTTGGTCAATTGCTAAGGCACTGATCACGCCGTCCTTTGTTGATAATCGTTTCAAGGCTTCTTTTTTAGCAGGTGTTAGTTTTAGCATATTGTAAATCTCCCTTTTTTATAATTATTTTTGATAACGAGAAACGCCATCTAGGTAAGTTTCTTCGAGATTTAAATCATGATCAAAGACGATAAAATCGGCATCGTGAGTTGGTGTAATGCTCCCACATTGATTATCGATATCAACACTTTGCGCAGGCACTTGACTCGCCATTTTGATGGCTTCTGCAGGTGTAGCGATATTCCAATCAACCACGTGTTTAACGGCTTGTTTCAACATCAAGACACTGCCGGCTAAACTACCCGATTCTAGGCGAGCAGCGCCATCTTTAACGATGACTGGAAATTCGCCTAACATTGATGGTCCTTCTGGCATCGCACCAGCACGCATACAATCGGTAATTAAAGCGGTTTGGTCAGCACCACGAACGCTAATCAACGCTTGTGCTGCTTGTGGATGAACATGATGACCATCACAAATTAATTCTGCAAAAACATCTTTAAGGGTCATCGCTGCACCGACCATGCCGGGTTCACGATGATTTAAAGGACTCATCCCATTGTATGTGTGAACAAAGATTGAGGCGCCGGCTTCAACAACGGCCTTTGCTTCTTCATAAGTCGCACTACTATGGGCTAAGGCGACTTTAACACCTTGTTGCTTCAAGGCGGCTGTAAATTCTTTGGCACCATGCCGTTCAGGTGCAATTGCAATTTTCTTAATAATCCCATGGCTAATTCTTGCCAATGGTTAAAAATCTCTAAACTTGGATCAGAGAAATACTTAGGATTTTGAGCACCCTTATGTTCTTCTGTAAAGAATGGGCCTTCGAAGAATACCCCTTGAATCTTAGCGCCGGTCACTTCATCGTGATGGTCACCGATTGCTTCAATGACTTCATTCAAAGTTTCGGGTGCGGCCGTTAAAGTGGTTGGTAAGAATGACGTGACACCACATTCTAACAAGCCTTCTGACATGGCTTTGACACCGTCAAAATCATTGTCCATCACATCGTGGCCTTTCAACCCGTGAATATGGGTATCAACAAGTCCGGGTGCAATCCATTTTCCACTGTAATCTTTAATCTCACCAACTGGCTTTTCTGTTTGATACTCACCAAATTTACCATCAACGATTGCTAAGTAGCCACCGTTTTCAACGCTATTCTTTAAAAAGAATTTATCTGCATGAATATAATATGTTGCCAATTTAAAGCCTCCAAGTTTATTGTATTTAATTTTAATTATTTGTATTCGTGAAGCGTAACACCTTTAACCACGCGGTTAACAGTTCCGCTTGGTGATGGGGTATCTGGTGTATTGCCCACTTTGATTGAACTCAATAATGAAACGGTTTGCGCAAACATGACGTCGGCGAGGGCTAAATAGCCTTCAGGCAGATGACGACAACCATTTTCAAAATCGAAGCGATCCCCTGAGAAGTTCAATTCGCCTGGCACACCAACGGCTAATGTTTTAGCTGCGATTTGGTCGCCGTGAATTTCTTCTAGAATGTCAACGTCGTATTGACGCGTGTAAGGTTGGTTATTAACAAAGACGAAAACCAGTGTTTTGTCATTAACAAATGATTTAGGACCATGCCGGAAGCCCATTGATGAATCAAACATGGTCGTCAATTTACCAGCCGTTAATTCCAAGACCTTTAATTGTGCCTCACGCGTTAATCCTGATAGGCTGCCTGAACCAAGATAGACAATCCGGTCGAAATCTAAATCAATTACTGCTTGAATTTCGGCTTCACGAGCAATTACTTCATGGCCCATGGCAACGATTTTATCAACAAAGCCGGCTTTTTTAGCCGTATCAGTTGTATCAAAGACTAACATGGCCGTTAATGACATGCAGCTGTATGAACCAGTCATCGCGAAACCTTGATCATTAGCCAAAGCTGGCATCATGAGTAATAAATTACGGTCGTCTTCTTTAGCAGCGATTGCAAGTTTGCCATCAGGTGCACACGTAATCGTCATTTCATATAAATCTTGAACCACTTGTTTCGCAATT
Source organism: Latilactobacillus fuchuensis DSM 14340 = JCM 11249 (assembly GCF_000615805.1). GTDB lineage: Bacteria > Bacillota > Bacilli > Lactobacillales > Lactobacillaceae > Latilactobacillus > Latilactobacillus fuchuensis. The sequence continues at coordinate 39,234 of NZ_BAMJ01000005.1, read as the reverse complement.
TCGACCGTTGCAACGCTTTCAGGACTATTCCCACTACGTGCAAACGATACCAAAATAGTGGTCACTTCAGGTTTTAAGAAGTCGTATGGTGCGGAGACAATATCCGTTGTTGGAATACTTTCAAATTGGTAACGACTTGCATCCCCTGATTGGTTTAAATAAGGGACGATCGTATCGCCAACGTAAGCCGATGTCCCGGCGCCGGTAAAAATCACACGAATCTTATCAGCCGTTTTAGGTTTAATTTGATCCAAGAAAGTCTTAATTTCAGCTTCTTGATTTTTAAAGTTAGCTAATGCTTCTTGCCATAATTCAGGTTGTTGTTTAATTTCACGGGTTGTAATGCTAGCGCCCATTTCAGTTAATGCGGTTTCATTTTTGTCAAACATCTTATATTTCCCCTTCTCAATTGAATTAGCGTTGGTGACGTAGATGATAGGTAAACTTATCGCCTCTGGCAACACTGAGTGTATATTCAATAATTTCATTTTTATTATTATAAGTGGTTCGTTTTAATTTCAAGACCGGTGCGCCTTCATAGAAGCTCAGTAGACGTGCATCATTCGCCGTCATAATCCCGACTGACAAAACTTCATCAGCCACTTTAACCACCTGATTGTAATCTTTCCTAAAGACATCGTACATCGGTGCTTTTTGGAGCGCTTCGGCGTCTAACGTTGGAAACTTACTCAATGGTAGATAAGTCCGTTCCAACATCATCGGTTCATCGTCAGCTAACCGTAATCGTTTAATTTTAATGATTTCGGTGTCGACATCGATTCCTAAACCTTCAGCAACAAATTGGTTGGCCTTCATTGTTTTAAAACTTAGAATTTTAGTTTCGGGTACTTTGCCAAGTGACTTCATCTGTTCGGTAAAACTATACGTCCCACCCAGATCTGTTTGGCCCTTGACCACGTTTGATACGAAAGTCCCCTTACCGTGTTGCCGATGGACATAACCCATCAACTCTAATTCGTTCAAAGCAATTCTGACCGTCGTTCGGCTCAAGTCGTATTGGCTGGATAACTCCCGTTCGGAAGGCAACCGATCATTGACTTGCATTTCATTTTCAATTTTAACTTTTAAAATATCGACTAATTGGTTATACAATGGTCGACCATCATTTGCTGCGTTCAATTAAAATGCCTCCTTTAAACTGGTATCAACCACAACTCCTAATTTAAACCATATTAGCGTTAAAGTCAATTTAAATCGGTCACATTTTAAGGAGTATAGCAAAATTGGTAGATACCATGATGGTAAATGACTTATTTTAAAAGATGCGCAATTGCGTGCGCTAAACCGTCTTCATCGTTACTCAACGTCACATAATCCGCGATAGCTTTGATATGGGGCATCCCGTTAGCCATCACAATCCCGTTACCGACATATTTCAACATTTCAAAATCATTTTCGCTATCGCCAACGGCCGCCATTTCACTCGCTTGAATCCCGAGTTGTTCACCTAAATAACGTAACCCATCTGCTTTACTGGTATTCTCAACGGTCAATTCTAAACACATATCATCTGGTTTGACCGCTTCAACTGCTAACGCCTCAGTTTGTTCAATTAATTGCGTTAAGATGGCCGGATTTTTAGTACAATACAACATCTTAGAAATGTGATCGATATCCGACCCCATTTCGGAGAGATCATGAATGTAATTCAATTCCAAACTCTTGATAAATAGACTCATTAAAGATTCATCTCGAATGAGGACGTAAGAATTCTTAATCGTACTGAAATAAATATTAACCTGATCTGAATCACCATTGGCAACAATCTCATGCACCAATCCAGTGGGCATTTCGGTGACCATTAACGGTTCTGGATTTTGCCATTTAAAAACAGCCGAACCATTCAACGGCACGATGTACGCTGATTGAACGCCAATTGTTTCTAAAAAATCACTGGCTGAATAGACACTACGGCCAGTTGCAATCACTAATTGCGCACCCGTTTCGGTAATTTTACGTAAATAGGTTTTATTTTTTTCAGAAATTGTCCCTTGAGAATTCAAGGTCGTGCCATCTAAATCAATTGCTAATAATTTAGGAACCATCTTTTCACCCCATTAGATTAAATCGGCGCTGTCGCCTTTTTATAGTTATCTTGATTATCAGTTTCGATATACACCGGTTCTGATAGTAACGAAATTTGGTCTGGTAACGCTTGTTCAGTTTCAAAAATCACAATCTGATTATCGGTTGCTTTTAATAATGGTGCTGGTAAATACAGATAACCAATCGGGCCTTGATGCCAATACCGGCCGAGATTAAAGCCGTTGACAAAGATATTACCTTTACCCAATGAGCGAATATCGATGAACGTGTCACCGACGCCCTCTAAATCAAGCGTATACTGTCCAAATCTAACTGGATTATCAGCTGACTGTGGCGTTTGTTTAAAATCAAGTGCCTGCAAATTATCCAACGGTAGCGAATAGATTTCCCATTCTGATTCAAAATGTAAATCAATAATTAATCCGCGACCCAGACCTTTTCTCTGAGCACCGCTTTGTAAACGACTCCCATAATTGACCCGGCCCATATTTTCAATGAGCACATCAATCTGATTGATGCCCGCTTCAAGATCGAGTGTAAATTCAGCTTCCAAGCTTTCTTGATAGAGCGTCTTGACTAAAACCCCGTTAACAAAAACTTGGGCCCGGTCATGCGCTTCTACCAACAACGCTTTTTGCTGTTTCTGAGTTGATTTGACCTGCGTCCGGTACAAAATGTACCCGTAGAATTGATTAAAGGTTTCCATCGTTTGTGGTTGTTGCGTTTTTTGCACTTGGCTAATCTGAGCGAGACTATCAAATAAAGTTTGTTCACAAACCTTATGCAATTGACCACTCGTCTTGGGTAGTGTGGTTGGCAACGCCGTCTCATTATAATCGGCTAAAATCGCTTGCGCGAGATAATATTTAGGTGTCGGATCACCACATTCAGTCAACAAGGCATCGTAATCATACGACGTCACCTGTGGTAACCGTTTCAAGCCCCGCGTGGAACAGCCATTCATGAAGCCGAAATTAGTGCCACCATGGAACATGTAGAAGTTTACCGACCCGCGACTAACCATTGCGCGCAGTGTTTCGGCAAATTCCACCGGATCGCGGCGAATAATCGGTTCATTGTAGCGGTTAAACCAGCCATCCCAGAATTCCATACACATTAATGGCATTTGAACCCCTTTTTGATCAAAGAACGTTTGCATTTGATCAAAATTCCAATCCGGTTTTGAACCAAAATTACCGGTAGCTAAAATCCCATCTTCAACCAAACTGCCGGCCTCTAACGTGTCATCCCAACTGCCATCTGACGTGAATAATGGGACGGTAATCCCAGCATCACGAATCAGTTTGACCAGTGTCCGTAGATACGTTTTATCATTACCGTATGACCCGTATTCGTTTTCGACTTGCATCATCAAGATGTTGCCACCTTCAGTGATTTGAAAACGGCTTAACCGGGGTAAGATTGCTTGGTAGAAATGTTGGACCTTTTCGATAAATAACGGGTCGCTCGTTCGATAGTTCATTCCAGGATACTTCAATAGCCAGCCTGGCAGCCCACCAAATTCCCATTCAGCACAGATAAATGGTGACGGCCGAACAATCACGTACAAGTCTAATGATTGTGCAATTTCAATGAAATGTTCAAAATCGTTAGTGGCGTTAAAATCCCACTGATTCTCAACGGGTTCATAAATATTCCAAGGAATATAGGTTTCTACCGTGTTACAACCCATCGCCTTCAGATTGCGCAATGAATGTTCCCAATATTCAGGCAACACCCGGAAATAATGAATTGATCCGGAAATAATTTTGAACGGCTGTCCGTCTAATTTAAACTCTCTCTCAATCTCAAACTTTGCCATGTCAAACCTCACTCTTCGTTAGTTGTTATTGCTTAGGGAGCATGTCATTCAATAGTTTGACCCCAGCAGTTGCATCATTGATTAAATTCAAGGGTTGACCTGTCATTTGAGCGTTTAAATAACTGATACACATTGGCATATTCATCCCTGTATATAAATCAATATCTTCGCCCTTCATAACATATTTAGAAATTTGGTTAGCTGGCGTCCCGCCCATTAAATCGGCTAGGACAATCAATTTTTCACCATTAGTTTCAGCTTTAATCGCTTCAAACTTCTTAATGTAATCCGCTTCGCCTTCTTCAGGTAATAAAGGTAACGTATAAATTTCTGGTTGTTCACCGAAAATCAATTCCACACTCTTCTTTAATTCTTCACAAAAACGACCATGACTTGTTAATACTAATTTACTCATTATCAATACCTCATTCATTATTTTAATTTTTAATACGGAAAGCCCCCCCGCTACAATAATACTTTGTAGTGAGAGGCCTTCGTTGATTGATTAACCTTTAACAATAAAGCCTACTGCTGAAAGTGCGATTGAAACGAATAAGACGATGAAGATTGCCCGTGTTGCGGTCATGTTCTTCTTGCCTAACATCCAGTAGATTAAACCAACGATACATGCAGGCACTAACTTAGGTAAGATCATATCAAGCTTGTCTTGTAAAACAACGCTTAAATCGCCTAAATGGAAGACGGTCCCGATTTTGATGTTAATCATCGTTGCAACTAACGCCCCAACCATGAAGACCCCTAATAAAGTAGCAGCATCCGTTAATGCGGATAACTTACTCTGCATTCTCGTGACTAAGTTGGCCCCTTCTTTGTAAGCAAAGCCCAATTGACTCCAACGGAAATACATAACCCCGATATTGACAGCGACCCATAAGAGGACCCCAGTAGGATTACCAACGGTCGCCATATTAGCGGCAATTGCCCCGAAGATAGCTGGAAGTAAAGCGGCAAAGATTGAATCCCCGATAGCGGCGAATGAACCCATTAAACCAACTTTTAAACCGGCAACGGTTTCTAATCCTTTAGCCCCTTCTTTTTCTTGAATGGCTAAATCGGTACCCGTAATAATCGTGTTAAAGAAGTTACTGGTATTGAAGAATTGTGTTTCAGTCTTCATCGACTTCTTCAAACCTTCTTTATCATCACCATAAATCTTTTGTAATTGTGGCAATATTAGATATAAATAACTCGTATTTTGCATTCTTTCGTAGTTCCAACCTAATTGGAATAGAAAGAGACTACGACGGTTAATTTGGTTAAAATCTTTTTTGGTTAATTTATAATTAGAGTTCGTCATCTTCGATTTCTCCCTTCGCATCGATCACTGTTTCTTGTTGTTCAGCTGAGCCATGTTCTGCAACAACCTCATGTTTCTCCATACTGTGTTTGTATTCAATTGCGGCAAAACCAAAGCCGATCAATGCGATACCTAACATTGGTAAACCAGCGAAGTTATGTGCGAAACCTTTTGACAAACCGGTAACGGCAGTTCCGACAGCACTCACATCACCGTAAATTGTCGCGAATAGCGCGGTTACAATGAAACCAATGATTAAATATGGGAAGTGTTTCTTGACTGGTAAATATCTGAGTAAGATTGCAAACCCAACGGCTGGTAAAACGGCCCCGGCTGTTTCAAGACCTGTTGCTAACCAACTTAATTGTGAGTTCATGTAACTAACGACGGTATTAACCAAACCACCACCGAACGTCAATGCTAAGAAGACAGGTAATGCACGTGATAAAGCCCAAGGAATTGCACCATAGAGGTAATTTCTTTCGATAGCTTTATAATTTTCAGTTTCAATAAATCTATCAATTCGATGTGCAAAGAACGTATTTGCAAAACGTGCTAAGATATCCGTTTGAATCAATAATGCGGCAACCGGTACGGCGATTGCTGAGATGGCTTGGCTTTGGTTCATGCCTAACCCAACTGAAAAGGCAGTTGCTAAAACAGTCCCTGAGTTAGCGTCAATCCGTGAAGAACCCCCGAATGTACCAACCCCTAAAACAGTTAATTGCATTGCCCCACCAATCATTAAACCAGTTTTCATATCTCCCATAATGATCCCTGAGATAAAACCGGCAAAAACCGCTGAACCTGCACTCGAGTTAATTGTTAATTCGTCACAGATTTGATATCCAGCGTATAACGTTAATAGTAATATTTGCCACCATTCGATACCCATAATAATTCTCCTTTAGTTTTTAATATTGATATAGCGTTTACAATTGCATGTAGCCTATAACTCTTTAATTAATGACATGAAATCATTCACTTTATCGCCAGGTACCATCCGATTAGTAATCGAAACGCCTTTAGCTGAAATTTGTTTGAAAATATCAATATCGTGATCAGTCACGTTGATTGATTTGTTAACGTGTTTCGTTTCATCCGTTTGTGACATATTCCCAACGTTGATTTCGGGCAGTTCAACACCCTTTTCAAGTAATTCAAGTAACGTTTCTGGCTTTTTAACAACCAAGAACAATTTTTGTGAATCATAACGACCGGCCAGAATATGTTCGGCAGCAGTATCAACTGATAACACGCTCAGCTTTGTGCCTGCAGGTGTTGCCATCCGTAAACCAGATTTTTCGATTGCGTTTTCCGAAACTTTATTATCAACAACCATAATCCGTGAAACACCTAAAGATGGTGTCCAAAGATTTGCGACTTGTCCATGAACCAATCGTCCATCAATTCTTACAGGTGTAATTGCCATATAAAATCACCCTCCAAATATAATAATTGCCATAAAATCGGAGGATATCTCACGGGATGAATATTAGTAAACCGATTACAAAGCCTTTTATGGCGCTTTTATCGATTTTTAGATTGTCCTATACCGATTTTTTTGTTTGGTACGAACCAATTACAAAAAAGAAGTCTTCAGCCAACTGGTTGCAACCATTTTTCTATTTGATTCTTGATGAGACACACTATACCAACGCTAAAAATAAACATACCTCCTGGGGGAAATCATCTCCCCCTCAATTGGCATGTTTATTAATCACTATTTTTATTGAAATAATTTAAAAATGGCTGTTTTAGTCTGGGCCGCCTTCAATTCAGCGACGAACTGCTCATGCACTAACAGTTTGGAAACATCCGATAGGTACTTAAGATGTTCTTGATTATCTTGATCCGGAATAATGAACGAAATTAACGTATCAATTTTGCCACCGTCTAAACTGCCCCATTCGATTGGTTCCGCTAATTTAACAATAAACATCCCCGATTTATTGATGGTTGCCGATTGCGCGTGAGGAATCGCAATTCCGTGTTCCATCCCGGTTGAACTTTCAGTTTCTCTAAATAGATATTTCTTTTCAACTTCTTGTTGATCACTGGCGTAGCCTTTTTCAACCACCATTTTCGCTAGGTATTGAAGTGCAGCTTCTTTTGAATCGACTTTAACCCCTAATTCAATATTTTGTTGATCAAAAATCGCCTCAAACACATGTGCTTTTGCCGTAGTAGTTTCAACTGGTTGATCAACAGCCATTGATTGTCCGTTATTGGTAACTAATAATGTTTGGTCTTTTTTATATTGTTTTTCAGCAATTAATGCTAATAAAACGCCTGAAATCAAAGCGCCTATCACAATCCAAACGACCCAAAGCATCGGATGGTTGACTAGTGGTAGCACAATAAAACCACCATGCGGTGCGGGGACACTTATTTTAGTGATATAAGTCAACGTAGCGGCGACTGCAGAACCAATCATAAATGCTGGAATATTTAATAATGGATTTTTCGCAGCAAACGGAATGGCGCCTTCCGTAATATGGGTTGAACCTAACAAGAAGTTGACATAGCCCGCACTACGTTCTTTTGACGAATAAGCCTTTTTATTCATTAAAACGGCAAATCCAGTGGCTAATGGTGGTGCAATACAAGCGGCCGAAACACCTGCCATAAAGAAATAGTTACCTTGCGCTAACAGTGCCGTCCCGGTTAAATAAGCGGCCTTATTAATCGGACCCCCAAAATCAGATGCACACATAATTCCGACAACAATTCCTAAAAGAATTGGGCTTGAATTTTCCATTCCTTTCAAGAAATTCATCATGCCTTCATTAATATTTTGCATTGGTGTTGATAAATACCACATAATTAATCCTGAGATTAGTACCCCTAAGACAGGAAATAAGAAAATAGCTTTTAGTCCATCTAATGATTTAGGTAACTTCTTAAATGCTTTTTGCAACAAGAGCACTGTATATCCCGCTAAGAAACCACCTAAGATGCCACCTAAAAAGCCAGTGCCATTAGTCAACGCAATCATTCCGGTTGCAAATCCAACAATCAATCCAGATCGTTTAGCAATTGCTTCGGCAATATAGGCGCATAAAACCGGCACCATTAAGCCCATCGTTAAACTACCAATACTGTTCAGTTGAAATGCAAACTGGTTATATTCAGCACTTTTGGGATCCGCTGAATTAATACCCCAGAAAAACGAAACAGCTAGTAATACCCCACCAGCAACGACTAATGGTAGCATGTGTGAAACACCATTCATGACATAAACGTATAATTGGTGCCAAAACGAACCACCCGAAATACTGGCTGATTCTGCTGATCCCTTTTCGCCAGTTCCTTGATAGACTGGAATCGATTGATCGTTCAAAATTTGATTAACCAATTGATCGGCATCTTTCATCCCTTTAGTGACCGAGACATTAATCATCTTTTTGCCAACAAAACGTTCTGGATTAACGTCCTTATCAGCGGCAATAATAACGCCGTCCGCTTCATCAATTTCCTGTTGCGTTAGCGCATGTTCGATGCCGCTTTGGCCGTGAGTTTCGACCTTGATTGACACCCCAATTTTCTTAGCAGCCTGTTCTAAAGCCTCCTGTGCCATATACGTATGGGCAATGCCGGTCGGACAGCCGGTAGCTGCAATAATTTGATATTTCGTCATCTTATTGATCCTCCAATGTTATTTCTGTGACTTTAATTTGCTCTTGTAGCGTTGCAACATCTGTAAAATCAGTCAATCCTGCTGAAAATGCGGTTGAACTGGCTGCTGCGATACTATATTTCAGATTTTCCGCCAATGGTTTAGCTTGAACCATCCCAGCTAAAAAGGTGCCCAACATCGTATCACCGGAGCAAGCTGTATTAACAACTTTACCAACAGCTGCATTACCTTTTAGGACTTGTTCCCGATTGATGAAAGCTGCGCCTTTTGCCCCTAAGGATAATAAGACGTTTTGTGCGCCCTGTTCAACTAATTTTTGGGCGTACTGAATCAATTGTGTGTCACTTAAGGGGCCTATTACGTTGAACCATTGCATTAACTCTTCGTCATTTGGTTTTAATAAAAATGGTTGATATTGTAATGTCTCCATCACGGCTTGGTAACTTGTATCAATCACCAATTTAAAACCAATCTGGTTGGATAGTTTGGCAATATCAATAATGATGGATTCTGGAATACCATCGGCAAAACTCCCAGAGACCACTAGCATATCATCCCGTTTTAAACAGCCAATCAAGTTCAATAGGGCGTCAATTTGCTTTGAATCAACATGGGGCCCTTTGTTAACTAATTTGTACTCTTCATCCCGATCAACCACCCGTGTGAAAACGTTGATTCTAGTGATCCCCGCACTTTTAATAAATTGTGTTTCAATTCCTTTTTCATTTAAAGCGCTTTCAATATAATCGTTTGTAAAGCCGCCGCCAATCCCAATCGCTTTATTTGCTACTGCTAACATTTTAAGAATAAATGAGACATTGACGCCTTTTCCGTTAGGTTGGATATCATAGTCATTCGTTCGATTAACAACTTCTTTTTTTAAATGCTCTGTTTCTATAAATAAATCAATCGCTGGGTTTAATGTACATGTATAAATCATGGTCATTCCTCCTACTCTCTACTTCTATTATAATCAGTTATTTTTGAAAATGTTTTCATATAACGGTAGAATGAACCTAATTATGAAAATATTGGTACATTTTGAGGAGGCATTAATTCGTGGTCAAAGCAACGCTCAGTTCATCCGAAGACTATCTCTGGACTTACATTCAGCAACATATTGATGATATTGCCAATATGTCGATTATTAAATTAAGTGAACAAGCTAACGTTTCAACAGCAACCATTGTCCGAACGATGAAAAAGAAAGGCTACAATGGTTTCACGTCATTTAAACAGCAACTCATTCAAAAAAATAAGGATAATACTCAATTTGCCTTTTTGAATCAAGTCGATCAAGAAATCAAATCCGCCGTTTTAAAAAATCAACATGAAGTCAATAATACTTTAGAAAATTTGGATATCGGCATTGTTGAAGATTCCATTCAAAAGATTAAAGATGCCCATAAAGTTTATATTTTTGCGCGTGGTTTCTCAGAATTTATTGCCAAAGAAATGACCTTAAAACTCCAATTACTTGGCAAAAATTGCGAAATTCACGATGATCCCAACATTATCAAGCCAATTAGTAAACAAATTATGAACCATGACGTATTAATTTTAATTACGTTAAATGGTGAAACAGCTGAACTTGTTCAAGCTGCTAAAAATGCGATGCAAAACAATGTGACCATCATTACTTTTACAACCAATCCGAACGGTACTATTTTACAGTTTTCAGATTTAGTTTTTCTGGGTTACAAATCGCCAATCTCCTATTTTCCCGACTACGAAGTCCATTCTCGTCTGCCATTAAATATATTAGTCCGAATATTGTTGGATGCGTACGCCATTCGTAGTCCACACCTCTTGTCCTAAATATTTTAAATATAGATACAAAAAAAGTAGTGTGGCTAGACAACCTCACTACTTTTTTGTATTTATTTATCTGTTTTAGCATTCAACGCAATCAATGCATCGTAATAAATTTGCATCATCATTTGCCAATCACTAAACTTCAACCATTCATTGCCTTTATGAGCGATGCCTTTTTGGCCGGGGAAAGATGGGCCAAATGCGATGATATTCGATAGTGCACGCGCATAGGTCACACCGGTGGTCGTCACTGGTGTGCCATCTAAACCGGTGTCGGCTTCATAGATTGCCCCCAATTGTTGAATGAAGGGCAGTTCTGGATTGGTAATTTGCGACGGATAACGCCGTTTGACGGTCACCGTCATCGTTGGCAACAAACCGGTTTGAATTTGCGTTAATAACGCATCTTCCGTCGTCGAAATTGGATAGCGACACGTTAAATGACAACTCATACTTTGATTTTCCAAACTCAGCCCATAAAAAGCGACTTGCAACGCACCTGAAGCCGTATCTTGAAAATCGATTCCCAGATTCTGGCCCGTTGTTTGCGTCCCAATGGTAGTCGTCACCCAGTCGAAAAACTGACCAACTTGTCCGGTCAACTGACTGCCATCAGCGGCTAATGGTGGTAAGACATTTTCGGCAAGTTCCGGCGCATTACTAGGCGCTTTGCGACCTGTATAGTGTTTAACGGTGCCGTCAGCCAATATTAGGCTCGCATGGTCAGGAATGAAGCTTTTATCAAAATGTCCGTCCAACGCCTTAATCTGTTGGCCTGAGCCATCAGTTACTGGCAGTGTTAACTGAATATCCAACAACCCACGTTCGCCATACACCGCCGGGAATTTACAATCCGGCGTAAAACCCGCAATGGGTGCTTTTTCATGTTGTAAATACAACGGAATATCCCGACTACCTGATTCTTCATCCGTGCCAAAGATAATCCGCACCCGTTGTTGAAATTCAATATTTTGAATTTTGATCAGGTATAGGGCAAATAAAGTCGCCATTAAGGGACCCTTATTGTCCAAGACACCACGACCGTATAAATAATTATCGACCCGCGTTAAATCAAACGGCGCATACTGCCAGTCGTCTTCCACGTCGACAACATCTAGATGGCCTAATATTCCAAAATAATCGCTTTGTTGGTCTTCCGTTGGCCCATATTCAACCCAACCGACACAATCGGCGACTTGTCCCGTTCGAAAGCCCATTTCTTTACTGATTTGTAAAACCGTTTCTAACGCCCGTTTAGGCCCAACCCCGAAAGGTGCGCCAAACGTTTTCGGGCCAGCGACACTCGGTTCTCGTAAAACCCGTCTTAAATTAGCTAAAAAATCGACTTCATACTGACTAAATAATGTTTGAAAATCGGTCCGAATTTTTTTCAATGGAATAACTTCTTTCTAATTTTAAACTTCATCAAAATTGATATCAACATCCGCTAACTGAGCGGCTTCCGTTTCTTCTGCTAGGTATTGGCGATCCATCATCTTAATAAATGGATAGTAGATCAGGACGCCTAAAATCAATTCGAAGAGTTGCAACACCGAACCCGTCCAACTCCCCGTTGATAGCCAGCCGGAAATAATCGGTGGCGTCGTCCACGGCAACATAACCCCATTGGTGTATGGCACCAATCCGATGCTAAATACTAGTCCTGAGATTAACGTGTTCAGCACCGGTACGATGATAAACGGAATCGCAATAATGGGATTTAGTACCACTGGCAACCCAAAAATAATGGGTTCATTGATGCCAAAAATCCCAGGCACGATTGCCAATTTGCCTAACTCTTTGACCCGTTTAGATTTACAAACCGTCAACATGACAATCAATAGCGATAAAGTACTGCCCCCGCCACCGTACGTTGTAAAAATATCAATAAACTGTTGCGTATAAATATGAGGCAATGGTAAATGATTTTGAAAGGCGGTTAAATTATCCTGTGTTAAAACAAAGAAGATGGGTGACCAAACGCTATTGGTAATCGTTGGACCATTAATCCCGAAACACCATAGTAACATCGCGATGAAATTATACAGCAGTACTGAAGGTAACGAATTACCAGCGCCTTTTAGCGGTGCTTGTAACATCGTGTAGATAAAATTATAAGCCGTTTCGAAACTGGATAAGCTAAAGCCAATCCGGATTAAGAAGAAAACTAAAACAACTAACCCACTAGGTAATAGCGCATCAAAAGATTCACTAACAGCGGGTGGCACCCCTTCTGGCATTTTGATTCGCCAGTTACGATTGATTGCAAATCGATAAATTTCAACACTGACTAACGCGATGAATATCCCTAAGAAAATTCCATTAGGGCCTAAATACATCGTTTGAACAGCCCCAATCGATTGTTTACCAACGGTCACAACGGTTGGCGTCAAAATCAGAAACGAAATAATGGCAACGGCACTCGAATGGATTGCTTGTAATCCGCGATTCTTACCATAGGCGTAAGAAATCCCAAAACACGCTAATAAGCCCGTAAAACTAAAGACCGAATTCGATACGGCGCTAAACCATTCCGTCCAATCCGGACCCAAGATATGACTCCAAAATTCAGCCCAACCCGGAATTGGAAAATTCCCAATCAATAGAAAAATCGACGTGACAATAATCAACGGTGTAATGATTAAAAAGCCATCTCGTAATGACCGTAAGACAACGTTATTTCCTAGTTTAATCGCAAACGGCATTAATATCTGTTCTAATTTCTTTTGCATTGATTGCGGCCTCCTCTTTAATAACAGTATTGTTGTGCGAATTCAGTAATATCAGCCTGTTCAACTTTTAATTGACAAAGTTCAATTGTTCGATCGATTGAATCCGATAGTCCGGTCCCACCTTTTTTCGGCATTTTAACAATGGTCAATAACTTTTGATAATCCTCAATTAACGTTTGATTTTTTTCAATAGCGATTGAAACGACGACTGGAATAGCCGTCTCTTTTTGCAATTGATCCGCTAATTCACAAGCCATGGTTGCAAACTCCGGATAATCATACGTCGGTCCGGCAATGACGACATCCGCTTGCATTTTTTCACACATTTTAGTGACTTTTCTTTGAACTTCGGCTTTATTTCCCTGGTAATAATCCGTCCCACAATAAAAGGTCCCCATAACTTCTGATCCGTTCTTTTTTAGTACTTTGTCATACGTATCAGCGGCCCCCATAGCTAGTTTTTTACCACCCAATGGTGTGTTGGCCTTTTCTTTACCACCTAAGCCGGCTTGCATCTGGTCCAACAAGACAATGACTTTCATAACGTTTCCCCTCCTTTTGACTAATGTTCTCGATACAAAATATTGTGGAATGTATACTTATCAGCTCGATAATGCGAATTATCATAAAGAATTGGATAACCATCCATCGAATAGGCAACGGTATGCGCTAAGAAGGCCGGTTTACCGACCTCGGTTTCTAGCAGTTGGCTGATGCCATCTTCTAACAAGACCGATTCGAGTTCTTGATTGGCATAACCAATCGCCATCGTCTGTTCGATTAACTTATACAATGAACCTTGCGCTTCGTGAGCTGTTAATTTCGGTAAAATCCTTTGTTTCAAATAAATCTGTTCGTGAGTCATCGGTTCATGATCAACAAACCGCAACCGTTCAATTTGCCAAACGGGTTCTTGTGCGACGAGGTCTAACTTCGCTTCAACGTAATCCGGATAGACAATCGTTCGCCGTAAATCAAGCACCCGCGTACTAACATCTAATTGGAATTGCTTAGCCGCTTCAGTGAACCCCATTAAACCGCTCGCCCCACTCGAAATCTTACCGTGAGTTGCTAAAACATACGTCCCGCGATTACGATCGCGGACAACGACTTGTTGTTTTTCCAATAAATCGATTGCTTTTCGAATCGTCAATCGAGTTGTTCCGAATTGTTGCGCTAAATCACTTTCGGACGGTAATTTCTGATGAACCCCGTAAATCCCCGTTCGCACATCGGTCCCTAATTTTTCTGCAATTTCAACATACAAATACTTCGCCATTATTCTAAATGCTCCTTCTAATCAACTGGTGCTTTAATGCGTTTTTCATACGCGGCTAACCATTCCGCCGAAATCGGTTCGATGATTGTCGTTTGGTCCGGTCCCGGATTAGCCATAAAAATGGCGGGCGCTTGTTGCTCGTTACCTGCGGAAAAAGTAAATTCAACATTCGTGGCAACGCCCCATTGACCTTGTGCGTTCAACGCCACCAATGAAAATTCGCCTACTTTGCCGTAACGTTTCTTTAATTTTTCAACGAATGGATAAACGGCTTGATCGCAGGCTTGTTGTGGTGTTAAACCAGTCCCCATCAAGCGCACAATTTCATAGGATAGACAGCCCTTCATTAAATCTTCGCCTAAACCCGTGGCAGCTGCCCCACCAATTTCACTATCGACATAAAAGCCACTGCCCGATAACGCTGAATCACCTGTTCGCCCTGGTTTTTTCATAAACAACCCTGACGTCGAAGTGCCGGCTGCCATACTAGCTTGTTGATCCAAACTAATCATGCCGACTGTATCATGACCATCATACGGACTTAAATTTTTTTCATTAATCTCTTTAACCCGTTTGGCCCAGAGTTTATGCGCGCGTTCAGTCAACATGTTGCGTCGTTCAAAACCATTAAACATCGCGTACTGGGAAGCCCCCGCACCAACCAAGAAACTATTGAAATGATCATTGCTAAGTTGACGGGCAACACTAATCGGATTTTTCACATCGCTAATGCCAGCAACGGCCCCGATTGCAAACGTGTCGCCGTCCATAAAAGCGGCGTCCATCTCAACTAATCCTTGTTGGTTCGGTAACCCCCCATAGCCAACCGATTTAAAAAACGGATAATCTTCAACCGCTTGAATGGCGGTCTCAATCGCATCGGTACTGCGACCACCTTGTTTTAAATCTGCCATTGCAGCTGTCAATCCTTCGTGCGCCATGCGCCAAGTCCCAATCATTGCATACGTCAAAATCATCATCTCCATTTTATATGTAAGCGTTTAACACAAACTAAGTATAATCAAGATTGTATATACAATCAATCCGGAATTTCATTAAATAGCACGTCAACAAAATAAAAAGCAGCCTTCTCAACGAGAAAGCTGCTTTTAAATAACTTATTTATTTTTTAGATCATCAATCGAATTAATATTAGTCATGTACTTCGGTACGGCCAAGCCGACCTTCGCCCCTTCTAAATTGGGCCCTAAATCTTCAACCTGACCTTTATAATCTTGATAATATAAACCAGAGGTCTTCGGTAACCAAGCACAGACCTGTGCATCTGCAGCATTAGTCGCGACTGACGCCCACATCGGTTGAATTTCCATCGCTTGGATGGTTGGTTCATAACCTTGTTGACGTAAAACCTCCGCAACCACGTTGGTCGAAGCAATCTCAGAATCCCAAGCCACATAGGTCAATTTAATCTTGGTCCCTTTGACCTTTTTAACCCCTTTGGTCCACTTAGCAACTTGTTTGGGATTGGCTTTAATCCAATCACGCGCCGCTTTTTGTGGATCAACACCATCATTGACCTTTAACATGACCACTGACATTTCAGTCGGTGTCCAATGGAATCGGTCCAGAATGGTATAAGCTTCTGGCATCGACTTTTTAAGGCCTTTACGAACAATCGTATTGATGTGTTCCGTCTTACCATAAACATTCTTAGGATCTTTCAAAAATTTAATGGGATATTTAGTAAACATCCAATGCGGTTGCCAACCAGTGACCACGATCGGCCGCTTATCAGCAATCGCTTTACCCAAAGTGCTGGTCATCGCAGCCGTTGAACTGGTTTGTAACTGCCACTTTTGATTTTCAAGCCATATGCCGATAACGCTTTTTGCGTCGACGCCATAATCCCCGCGCCGGCATCAATCCCGGTAATCGTGTAATTGATTTGTGACCCTAATTTTTGTTGCGCATCATAGGGTTTGGTTTGCGAGCTACAAGCCCCCAGGACAGTCGCTAATCCGATTACGGCCAATAGGGTGATTATTCTATTCTTTTTAAACATTAAAAATCTCCCCCTACTTTGTTCGTTCGCGATTCAGCGCCTGTGTTAACCGATCAATAATAATCGCTAAGATGACGATGGCCAGCCCGGCAGCAAAACCGCCCCCTGCATCATTCCGACCAACGGCAAAGTAAACACGTGTGCCGAGACCCATCGCACCAATCATCGATGCAATGACGACCATCGAGAGGGCCAACATCATACTTTGATTGATACCAGCCATTAAGGTCGATTTAGCGAGTGGTAACTGGACTTTAATCAGTTTCTGCCATTCGGTTGAACCGTAAGAATCAGACGCTTCAATCAATTCAGTTGGCACTTGGCGAATGCCTAAATTAGTCATCCGAACCGTTGGTGGCATCGCGAAGATCACCGATGCAAAGACGCCCGGTACCATCCCAATCCCAAAGAAAGCGACCGCCGGAATTAAGTAAACAAAGGCCGGCATCGTTTGCATGAAATCTAGAATCGGTTTAAATATTGCCTGGGCAATATCACTTTTCGCCATCCAAATACCCAACGGTACCCCGATGACTAGCGAGATAAGACTCGACGTTAACACCAAGGTCAACGTCTGGGTCATATCTCGCCAGAAATCTAAATTCCAAATCAATAGAAGACCGAGAATTTCAAAGATAATCAGACCCCATTTTTTAGTGTCGCGATTGGCTAAGTAGGTCACGCCGACCACGATTACGATAAAGAGCCAGATTGGCAATAGATCAAAGACCCACTGGAATCCGTTGATAATACCGCCAATGAAGTTCGTCAGACCGTTAAAGAATCCGGTAAATTGTGTTAACCAGTCAACAAAGTGATCCATCCAGTCTGCTAAAGGGACTTTAGGAATTGTCATTAAATTAAGCAAGATGGTTCACCTCATTTCCAGCAAGTGCGCCTAATACTGCACCACGAATAATGATCCCACGGAGTTGTTTTTGTTCGTTTAAAACGGCAAATGGAATCCCAGTTTGCGAGATATCATCTAAGATTTCATTGATTGGTGTTTCTTCCGTCGTCGTTGGTACAGCGGTATTGATCACCGATTGTAAATCCCGACTGTCTTGACGAACTAATTCCAAGACATCGCGCGCATCAATAATCCCCACCAATTCACGTTGGTTGTTGACCACGTAGACGGTTGAAACTTCATTTTCACGCATCCGTTTCAAGGCCAAGCGCGGACCATCTTTATCGATGTTAATCGTCGTTGGTCGAATCATCACATTACCAGCCGTATAAACCTTACTACGGTCGACATTTTCGATAAATTTCTCAACATATTCATCCGCTGGCCGGGTCAAAATATCTTCCGGTGTCCCGGTCTGAACGATTTCGCCGTCCTTCATAATCATAATATGATCCCCAAGTTTTAGCGCTTCATTCAAATCATGACTAATAAAGATAATCGTTTTATGCATCGTCGCCTGTAAATCCAATAGTTGATCTTGCATATCGGAACGGTTCAATGGATCTAACGCCGAAAAGGCTTCATCCATCAACAGAATTTCTGGATCATTGGCTAACGCTCGAGCCAAGCCGACCCGTTGTTGCATCCCGCCGGATAATTGCGTTGGGTATTGATTGCCATAACCATCTAGCCCGACTAAGTTCAAGGCATCGGTTGCTTTTTGATTGCGCGTCACTTTATCCACACCTTGAATTTCTAAGCCATAAGCCGTGTTATCAAGAATGGTCCGATTCGGAAAGAGTCCGAAGTTTTGGAAGACCATACTCATTTTTTTGCGGCGGACTTCGCGTAACGCCTTCTTATCGATTTTCATTAAATCGTCGCCATCGATTAAGACGCTACCATCTGTCGGTTCAATCAAGCGATTAATCATCCGCACTAGTGTTGATTTCCCACTACCGGATAATCCCATAATCACAAAAATTTCACCAGATTCAACTTCAAAATTAGCCCGGTCAACACCAATCGTTGCGCCAGTTTCCTTTAAAATCGCGGCTTTCGTTTTGCCTTGTTGTAATAACTCTTTGGCTTTAGGAATTCGTTTACCAAAGATTTTCGTTAATTCTTTGACTTGTAATTTGACAGTCATAGAATCCTCCTTTTTCTGAAAAGTGTACCTAATAAGTATAGTCGTTTACAGCAAAAGTTGCAGATGGCATCTTTTTCGACTCATCATATTCTCATATTGGCACTGATTAGCCGTTCACCTTTAAAATCCGGATAATTCTTGAGCTACCATATTAACGGCATTTACCACGATTTAAAATCGACAGACACACTCAGTCTTAAATGCAACTATTTCGTTACCTAAATTAAAATTGAATGAGCTTTTTAATTATTTTCACGGAATACATCAAAAAAGGCCCCGAGTCAGTTAAACTGACTCGGAGCCTTGATACTCGGCTTAATTAGGCCGTTTTATTTTTTTGTTGGTAACGATGATACAAGCCCATTGCTAGAATGGCAAAGACGATCGGTCCAATCACCATCCAGAAGGCATCCATGTATTGGCCTTCAATGATTGGTTGAATAATCGTGAACGCAATCCCAAAGACTAAAACCAAATCGACAACCACGGTAACGGCTTTAACCGCGAGTGGTGTTTTAAAGAAAACATATGGCCGATCTAAATCTTGCCGCGCCTTGAAATACGGGAAGGCCGTGACTAAGAATAAATAGGGTAATGACGTTGAGACATTCGCCATCAGCGTTAATACGTTATAGAAATCACCGGCAGCTTTCCCGCCAAATGAAATGACTGCGATTAAAAGACAAACCAAAGCGGCTTGGCCCCACATCGCTTTTTCAGGCATCCCATTTTTATTGACATCCGCAAAACCATTAGGCCATAATTTTTTAGGTGTTCCTAGTACAAATGATTTCAATGGTGAATAAATTAAAACCGCAAAAGCGCCTAGATAACTAACAAACATAATTAAACCAGTTACTCGTGCAAAAATTGTTCCGATTTCAAGTGCCACACTTTGGCTCATTCCAAAAGCGTGTCCAAATTGGAACCCTAAATTCTGCATCAAAACGTACGTGATATTTCCTAAATTGGCTTTGTTGCCACTTAATATTTGTTGCCAGTTGGTTGAAATGCCCCACATGAAGATGGCCACAGCGTAAATTAACGTAATCATTGCAGTGGCAATTAATAACCCTTTCGGGAAAGTTTTTTCAGGTTGATCCATACTATCCGTGACGCCACCCATGGTTTCCATCCCTGCATAAGCAAAAATTGAAAAGACGACGAATGATAACATCCCGATTGGTGATTGATAACTGGCCATCGGACTCTTCACAAATGTTGTCACACCATGAATCGGTTCCGCTAAATGGAACCCGTTTTTAAATAGAATTGCTAAGCTAATGACTAAGAAGGCCGCAAATAAAAAGGCAACCGCCCCACCACTAAACGAAGCAAATTTTTGAATTTTATCAATCCCACGACTCGATAGGAAAGTTAAAACTAAAATCCAGATGATCCCCAATACCCCAACAACTTGGGTACCGGTCATACCAATAAAGTGCCAGCTAGCGGTTTGATCTGAACCTTGCAAGAAGGTTGAAAACGGAATCCACACCTTAACGGCGGTTGAAACCATCCAAACAATCCAAGATGCTAACCAGATAAAAGTCCCGATAAAGGCGGCTTTTTCACCGATTGACTCTTCTAACCATGAATATAGTCCCCCACGCGCTTCCTTTAAAGAAGAACCAAATTCAGCAAACATTAATGAAGTCGGTAAGAAGAAGAAGATGGCTGCTAGAATATACCAGATGATACTGGCATACCCCATCATGTAGAAGGCCACCGTCGTGTTTGCGAAACCAAAAATTGACCCAAAAATCATTAAGATTAGTCCAGTGACGTTAATTTTTTTTGATTTTTCCATTATATACAGTCCCTTTCTGATTTGTTTATCGCTGTCAATATACAATTTATTCGGTATATTGTCAACGTTTTCTGAATTGATAGCGCTGTATCGGATTGAAATATGCAAATATCTATCATTTCATGCACTTCACTATTAACAACGTATTCTCAGAAAACGGCGGTGCGTTCATCTCGAATAAAACACGAACATTATTTAGATACAAAAACAAAAAAGTTTGTGATATACTGATAACACAATCAACGGAAGGTGGTTTATCGTTTGGCTATTACATTAAAAACGTCCTATTTTTCTGCAAACAGCCCCAATCATGTCGAATTCCACGAACAATCTTTAATCGAATTGATTGAAAACGGGCAAATTGGCCAAATCATTCATCAATCAGATCCAGATTACCAGAAAACCCTAACAGCGGCCCAAACCACCGATCAATTAATCACCATAGCGCCTGGTCATTATTTATTACCAGGCTTCATCGATTTGCACAACCATGCACCGCAATGGCCGCAAGTCGGAATTGCGCTTGATCGACCACTCAACGATTGGCTCAATCACTACACTTTCCCCTTAGAGGCCCGTTTTGCGGATTTAGATTACGCGACGGCCGTCTATCGCGACTTAGTTCATACCTTATTAACCAACGGCACCACTAGCGCCCTTTATTTTGGTTCTATCCATAATAATGCCAATTTAAAACTGGCCGAAATCTGCGCACAATTGGGGCAACGTGCTTTTATCGGGACCGTCGTCATGGATAATCCCGAACAAACACCCGCTAATTATCGTGATGTGAATTCAGCCACGGCGCTTAGTAAGACGCGAACCTTCATCCAGGCGATTCAAAATCAACATCATGATCAATTGGTTCAACCGGTCATCACCCCACGGTTCATTCCCAGTTGCCAAACCGAAACGCTGACCCAATTAGGCCGTTTAGCACAGGAAACCCAACTACGGGTTCAAACGCATTGCAGTGAGAGTACTTGGGAACATCAATATGTTTTGGACCGATTCGGACAAACCGACAGTGTTGTCTTACAACAATTCGGCTTATTAAACCAACACGCCGTCTTAGCACATGCGACGCAACTAACCACTGCGGATCAACAATTAATTAAAACTGAACAGGCTGCGATTGCCCATTGTCCGCTCTCTAACGCCTATTTCGGCAATGGCGTCTTCCCCACTAAACAATTATTAGACCAACAGTTAAAAATCGGTTTGGGGACCGATATCGCTGGCGGTTATAGTCCCAGTCTCTACACTAACTTGCAAACGGCCGTCACTGCTTCGCAAATGCGTCAGGACGGTGTCGATGCCCGATTACCGGCTGACTCCCGTGGCGTTGCTGATAGCCGCATCACCACCGAAGAAGCTTTTTATCTTGCGACCGCTGGCGGCGCAGCTAGTTTAGCCATTAACGCTGGTCAAATTAAACTGGGGATGCTTGCTGATTTTCAAATTGTCCAAGCGGCGCCCCAATTCACAACCCTCACGCCAGCCGATCAATTGACCCATCTTTTATTCAACCACACCGCCCAACAAATCAAGGCCGTCTATGTGAACGGTCAATTAGTCCATCAAAAGGAGCAAAATTGGTATGACAACGCACAATAAACAATTAACAATCGGCCCCGATGAGTCGATTTCGAATCAAGAGGCTGGCTTACTCGGCCTACAACACGTTTTAGCGATGGATGTTTACGTGCCACCCGTCATTATTGCCGGCTTACTCGCCATGAGTATGGGCGCCAAGACCGGCTTAATCCAAGCCACTTTCTTAGCGGCCGGGATTGGCACGATTATCCAAACGAAATACTTTATGAAGATGCCCGTTTCGCAAGGCCCCTCTTTTGTCCCAATTGGTGCCATCGCCGGCGTTTATTTCGCCAGTGGCGCGGCCAATGGTGGGATGGCGACCGTCTTAGGCGCCTCGGTGATTGGTGCGTTAATTTTAATTCTATTAGGCTTAACCGGCTTATTCCAAAAAATCATCAATAGTCTGGTGCCCCAATTTGTCGGCGGCACAATCATCACCGTCGTCGGATTATCCTTGATGCCTTCCGCATTAGGCGATAACATTTTCAAAGCTTCCGGCAACGTCGGCGATAACCTGATTCTCGCGATTACGACGATTGCGATTTTGGTCGCCTGCGTCTCACTAGGCATCTATTTCCCCAAACTGCAAAAACTATTTAAAGTCAGTTCCATTATCATCGCATTGTTAGGCGGCACGTTACTCGCAACCTTAATGGGTAAGTTCGATTGGTCAAGCGTCCAGTCGGCTAGTTGGTTCAGCCTGCCTCATTTCACTATGCTCCACTACGGCATCCGCTTTTCCGGTTCCGCGATTCTAACCTTCGTTATTATCTACGCCGTCTTAATGACGGAAACCACCGGTACTTGGTTCGCAATGAGCGCCGTGACCGAAACACCAATTTCGAAGAAGCAATGGAACCACGGAATTATCGGCGAAGGCCTCAGCTGTTTAATCGCGGCCGTATTAGGGGGTTCACCGGTTACTGGTTACGCGACCAACGCCGGCATTGTCTCGATCACCGGTGTCGCTAGTAAAAAAGTCTTCATCTCAGCCGGCATTTGGTTTATCATCTTCGGATTCTTCAATAAACTAGCCGCCTTTCTATCAGCGATTCCAGCGCCCGTGATTGGTGGCATCTTCGCCATCATCTGTGCCACCATCATGCTCAACGGTCTGAACGTTTTACGGACCCGACAACAAGAAGAACGTGATATGTACATTATCGGGATTCCAATTATTATCTGTATTGCCATCATCATTATGCCCCAATCGCTCGTCAAAGCAACCCCACAAATCGTCCAATACTTACTCGGTTCGCCGATTTCAATCTGTGCGATTGCTGCGATTGTCTTGAATTTAATCCTACCAAAAGATCGCAACATTACCTTCTAATCAACAAAAAGACCGTTTCGAAAACCAATTATCTGGTTTTCAAAACGGTCTTTTTCTACTCGATTAAACACTGACCATCCGAATGGTCATAATATTCTTATTCATCGAGATATCTTCGACAATCTGCGAATATTTCATTTCCCGGGGAATTTCGATGCGATAAACATTGGTGTAAATCGTATTACTTTCATCTTGCGTCACTGAGAAATTAACATCGCGCACTTGAATCTCGTGCGTTTCAAAATAATCCTGAATGAATTCTTTGGTGGCGACTTTATGCTTATATTTAATTTCGATTTTCTTCAACGTATTGATGTGAATAATCTTCTTCAAGAAAACAATCACGAAAATCACAAAAACTGAACTAATGACTGCAATCTGATAATAACCCATCCCAACCGCTAAACCAATGCCGGCTGTCGCCCATAAAGACGCCGCCGTAGTTAACCCTTGAATTTTGTGGCGAGTGACAATAATCGTCCCGGCCCCTAAAAAACCAATCCCACTGACCACTTGCGCAATTAAACGCGCTTGATCAGACCGAATGACGGTCGCAATCGCCAAATGGCTTAACGCAAACTGGACATTTTGCGCCGCAATTTCCTGTTGAATCATCGCAATCACACAAGCCCCCAAACAAACCAAGATGTGCGTGCGCATCCCCGCGGGGCGATTTTTATATTCGCGATCCGAACCGATAATGCCGGCAATCACGGTTGCTAAAGTGAGTCGAATTAAAATATGAACCGTTGTGACTTCAAACAAATGGATCCCCCCTATACTGTTCAACTCTAGTTTAGCACACAAAAAAGGCTGAGCGTAAACTCAGCCTAATAATACTAATTAATCAATCTTTACCGTCCACTTTGTCAACTAGTTTATTGAAAACACCATCAACTTTGTCTTTTAATTCGCCAGTCTTTTCTTTAATCGTATCACCTAAATCATCCGCCTTTTCAGAAGCCTTGCCCTTGATTTCTTCGGCTTTGCCTTTGGCTTCCAACTGTTCGTTATCAGTCACCTTACCCACTGTTTCTTGCACTTTGCCTTTAATCTGATCAGTTTTATCTGTCATCTGTAAAACCGCCTTTCTTCTGATTAGTTCAATCATAGCAAGTTGAAGCGAGCGGGAGCAAAAAATACGCTTAGTTAGCGAATACTTTATATTAATTTATTTATTTGATTTTCTAAACGATGCAATTCAACTAAAATTTCCTGAAAACTAGGGGATTCATTAAACATCATATTTTTCATTACGTCATAATCCTTTGATAATCCTTCAATCTGCATTTCATTCGGCATTAACTTAATCTTTCCTGGTATCGCCTCATTATATTTAGCTGAATTATCCGCATAAAATTTATTTTTAAATGACACAACTTCTTTAAGCAGCACCACATCATTCAACGCTTCATCTTTAATTGTTGATTGTGATAATTGATAAATATCGTAATAATGTCGCGAATATCTCGCAGGCGTTAAAGTCTTAGTCCGGTTCGCTTCTTTATGCATAATCGTCACTTTTTCCCAAAAAGTTCGTTTAGCCTCCACCGTTGGAACGATGACCAATTTATCATTAAAAATCTGAGGGAATTCTTCAACGATATAGGCAGATATTGGGTAATTTTTAACAGGTGTCCATGCAGCTAATGGTCCGATTTCTAACCGAATTTCTTGTAGAATACTGTTATCCTTGAAGCCATTCGGATATTGTATCTGGACTGTTTGCGAATCTATTGATGAAACCTTCAATTTAACCTTTTCTATCGACATTTCTATTAAAGTTTTGTTTAATTCAGGTACCAAAACTAATCTAATCCAATTAGCTGCCCGCTCATTAGCTTCATTGTTAAACTTTATTTGACCTGTCTTACTTCGTTCATCCCACGGTTCATTTTTTGAATAACCAAGAATTTGCCAATCTAAGATTAAATCAATATCTTCCGAAAATCGTTGAATTTTATTGAAAACTTTTGATAATGACGTCCCACCTTTAAATGCAAATAGCTTTTTGAACCGATCATGAGAAAAAAGTATTTTTAACATTAATACAATCCAATAATCCTTTTCAAGGATTGCTTCATTGATGCCTAAATCCGCTGAGGCAATTTTGTACATATCCTTTCGTTCCTCATCCGTTAATTCAAAGTATTCAAGTATTTAACTCGCCTCCATCTTTATCACTAAATCTTTAATCCAATTTCGCGATAACAGAACATCTTTTTTTAACTGTTCAAACTGGTCTATAGTTAATTTACGTTTAATGATGCTTAAATTTTCAGAATTAACATTATTTTCACCCAAAGCCTTAAACGCTTCAATAACTAAGGCAGAAGTATATATCATGTTAATATCCCTTGATACCGTACTTCTGAATTTTATTTTTTTCCCATTTTTTAAAATTATTTCACGACTGGGACCATTACTCCGATATTCATAGCTATTAGGTACCTGAGTCGTCAATCCCAACTGATTTAAAGCTGTTTCTCCTGCTGGAATTATTCTCCAATCATTTTTTCGAGCATAGGTTTCAGCAATCTCACTAGGTAAGGCAGGCACCATTCTCTGTAACGTTTTACTGTAATTCGGTTTTTGATAAATTCCTCGATAGATGATTCTTAATTTTTCTGTTTCTACTAATTTTCGAACAGCATCCTTTATTGTATTGTACGGCGCTTCCAAATTAGAAAAATCAGCCAAAATAAATAGAGTCCCTTTAGGCGCTCTTTTAACCTTATTATTTATTTTATCTATAATCATTAAAAGCCTCCAAATATACGGATTAATCAAATATATGAACATCTCATAAAAACCATCACACCAGTTATTATAGCATTTATAAAGCACCTAAATATAGTTATATTTAGGTGCTTTCTTATGATGCAATTTATAATGATTTAAACAACGTCTGATAGATTTCAATAAAGTCTAAGAACATCGCCTTTGAAACCGATTCATTATCCTGATGCGGTGTATTATTTCCCGGACCATAGGCCAGATAGCTAAAACCAGTTTGATTCTTAATTAACAATTTAGCGGCGTCGGTGCCACCAGAAATCCCAACTTTTAAAAATTCGGCCGGTCGATAGTCTTTAACACCAGCAGCAAGCGCCGCCTGTTTCAACTGTTCTGCTTCAGCGGCCGATATTTTTTGACGTCTGGCGTATGGTTCCGCAATTCGTTGCAAATCGGTTAATAATGGCGCGTTGACATCCCCTAAAATCGAAACAATGTTCATCGACACCTCGACGCTGATTTGACCGGTCGTCGTTTGATTATAGTTGGCCACCACGTCATCAATCACGTTCAAAATTTGGTCGTTTGAGACTTCTGGAATCGTCCGTAGATTCAACCCAACTGTTGCCAAGCTAGGAATCGCATTGATTTGGTTACCACCACTAATCGTATCAACGTTTAATAGAGTTTCACCTAAGACCGGATTGGTAACACCGGCCGTTAACTGGCCAATTTGCGTTCTAATTTGTGCTAAAACCGTCAGTAAATGTTCAATCGCGTTATTGCCTAATGCGGGCATCGAACTGTGCGCGGCTTTACCAACGGATTTAATTTCAATATCCAATTCACCTTTATTGGCGTACACCATATTATAATAGCCGGTCGGTTCTGCAATTAACAACGCATCCACATCGTCGCTGTAACCAGCCATCTCGAGTGCTTCAGCCCCTGGTTGTCCAACTTCTTCACCGGCAGTTGCTAATAACCGAATTGTCCCATTGAAAGTCGCCTGGCTTTCTTTTAATTCGAGCATCGCAATTACTAAAGCCGCTAAACCAGCCTTCATATCAGTCGTCCCTCGGCCAAATAGTTGGTCGCCTTTTGGGGTCAGCTTAAACGGATCGGTTGTCCAATTAGCCACATCCACATCGACCACGTCCATGTGACCGGAAACCGCCAGAATCGGATGGCCACTGCCCATTTCAGCAACCAAATTGGCGCGCTCCGGCTGGCCGACTAGTGGTATCACCTGATTGGTAATCCCCGCCTCATCAAACAGCGTTTTAAGATACATGGCAACCAATTTTTCATGATTATTCACCGATTTAATTTCAACCAAATGCTGTAAAATGGTAACTTTCTCTGCTGGACTCATAACCTAACCTCCATATAATTTCGTTATGGTTAGTATAGACTAGTGCAAGCTTGACAACTAGTGATACTTAACCAGATTAGCTAATTATTGAAGGGAACATCATTTATTGCCGTGATTCCATAACTTAGATGCTGTAGCGCAATGTGTGCAACAATAGTCGGATTACAATTGTACTCAACCGCTATTTACAAACCCTACCAGTTCCCAAACAAACTCGAAAATAATAGCGAGCTAAGCGGGCTTCGACCCGTCTTCTTTAAAGAAAGTTCTTTGAGTTGCGCTACTATTTCAGCCGCATTCTGGTTCAACTTTAAACCTTCAAAACCAATTAGATTGGTCATTTCTTTAAGAAACTGATTAAGCGCGACATTAATCATAAAATCGTTCAGTTCAGGCTGTGTCAAATTATCGATACATTCTGTGGTTAATTCGATTGAATCCTGACGCGATAATTCATACTTAAGATTAATTAAAAGCGTTACGATTTGTTGTTGTCTAGAAATCGGCATATTTTTCACTACCCCTTACAGAAATTTAGTCTTATTAAAACTTATCATAAACTAGCCGCCTAAAGGTGAAAAATTCCTAAGTCGTCCCAAAATCATTCTTGAACGGAATGACGAGTGATTTTCCATAACTGAGATGCTATAATGAAACCATGCAAAAAAAGCGCAAGGTGTGCCTAGCACCTCGCGCAACAGTAGTCGTATTGCAATGTTGATTAGCCGCTAGTTAGCGGCTTTTTTTATTGCGATCGATTAAATCTTGAGTCTGTTTCCAGATCACCAAGATTAATTTGACCGCAGCAAGAATCTGTAAAAACAGACCCATGGGCAATTCTCCATTGTTTTATTTAATCGCGTTTCAGCACTCATCAATCTCCGTCCAAGTCAAAATACGCCGTCATCTAAGTTCAGATGATGGCGTATTTTGGTTTGGTACTCAATTGATACCCGAGTGCTGGCACAGCTACCGCAAGTCGCTCACCTCCACTTGTCAATTTTGAATCGACTGAGTCTGGCGC
The DNA here is from genome assembly GCF_000615805.1 of Latilactobacillus fuchuensis DSM 14340 = JCM 11249. GTDB lineage: Bacteria > Bacillota > Bacilli > Lactobacillales > Lactobacillaceae > Latilactobacillus > Latilactobacillus fuchuensis. The sequence continues at coordinate 10,601 of NZ_BAMJ01000005.1, read as the reverse complement.
TTGCAATTAACGACTGCCTATTACTATATTACGCAAAGCGAGATACTTTTTTGTGTCCGGTATCAAGAACACAAAAAACAATAATCCGTAAAGTTGTCTTGAAAGTTGCAAGTCCCCCATCCGACTTATATACTATAAATATAAGGAATTGCAGTATATAAGGAGGCGGCTCATAACAATGAATACTTTAGCCCAACTGGAACATGACTTTCCAACATTTATTTACAAAACCGCACAAGAATATGGTTTGTCTAAAGATAAAATTCAGGCGTTAACAAATGATGGCACCATTGAAAAGATTGACCGTGGTGTCTATATTTTCCCGGGCTACCTACTCGATGAATTTAGCTTGATCAGTCAAAAGTTCTCACGTGGTGTTTTCTCATTGGTCAGTGCCTTGATTATTCATGACTTAACTGATGAAATGCCACTTCATTATGATCTTACCTTTCCCCAAGGATATCATCCAAGCGCTGCATCGCTGAAAAAATATCCTATTAAGGCACGCTATCTATCGAAAAATCGCTATTTACTTGGTATCGAAACTAGCCGAACCGAAAATAGTGGCACGGTTCAAGTTTATTCTAAAGAACGAACCTTATTAGATACTTGGGAATCAAAACAAATCCAACCATACATTAAAAATGATGCGCTTAAAAAATATCTAGCAAGTTCACCTAGCGCAGAAAAGTTTAAAAGTTTAACCAAAATCAAGGATGAATTATACCCAAACAGTTCCTTGCTAAAAGTAATGGAGGTTTACATGCAATGAGTGAAGTTGATAAAGTTCTACCGCTAATCAGCAAGCGCGCCCGTGAACTTGGCTACAATATTCAACATTTTCAGAAACTATTTTTTCTGGAACACTTTTTAAAACAGATCTCTGAATCTAATTATCGTCATTACTTTGTTCTTAAAGGTGGCTTTGAAATTCAAAGCTTGGTTGGAATTGAAAATAGAATGACCCAGGATCTTGATGCAATCTATGTGGGCCATCCTTACAACCAGATAAATTAACAACCGTTTTGAATGAGGTCTTCGAACAATCTACAGATTATGTTAGTTTTACAATCAAGTCGATTGAGCAAAAACAGCTTGATGATGATTATCCCGGAATTCGTGTTAATCTGTTGGCACAAATGGGGAAAAGTAAAGTCAGTATAAAGTTAGATATTTCAAAAGGTAACCCCTATGAGACGATTCCAATCATGCTTAATCACCAAAGCATTTTAAACGCAGATGACAAATTTCCAATTTATGGTATTCCCATTGAAAAAATCTTGGCAGATAAGTTATCAGCATTTCTAAATCATGGTATGCTAAATACTCGTGCTAAGGATCTATTTAATGTTTATTCATTGTCCATTCTCTATCGAACTGACATTGATCTTGTGCTTTTAAAAAAAGAATTTTTCAAAAGTGCGGCGTTTGACCATATCCCAAACAAAATAATTGAAAATCGCTTAAGCGAAATCAGTGCCCTATCCGATTCTGAAAGCTTGCGCGCTTCATGGCAACAGTACCAGCAACAATATGACTACGCAGAGTCAATCAGCTACACAACAGCATTAGACGCGCTTTTCAATTTAATGCAGGAAATTGAAAATTAATACTCTAAAACGAGTTCGAAAGATTACACAATATTGTTGTATTGAATTAGACCATCACTTTGATAATTCATAGCCATTCTAATTTAATTTATTTCTCGTGATTTCCCCCAACTTAGATGCTATAATGAAACCATGCAAAAAAAGCGCAAGGTGTCGTTACCACCTCGCGCAACAGTAGTCGTATTGCAACTTTGATCAGCCGCTATTTAGCGGCTTTTTTTATGCAATTTTTTCAGTTCAAGAATCTGTTTCCAGATTTTCAAACCTAATTGAATTGCGACAAGGACTTGAATTAACAAGCTCATCAGCGATTCTCCATTGTTTTATTTAATCGCGTTTCAGCACTCATCAATCTCCGTCCAAGTCAAAATACGCCGTCATCTAAGTTCAGATGATGGCGTATTTTGGTTTGGTACTCAATTGATACCCGAGTGCTGGCACAGCTACCGCAAGTCGCTCACCTCCACTTGTCAATTTTGAATCGACTGAGTCTGGCGCTTGCAATTAACGACTGCCTATTACTATATTACGTAAAGTGCGTTACTTTTTTGTCTAACCTATATAGCTACACAAAAAAACACCCTCCCACAAAAGTGAGACGGTGTTTCGAAATATTGATATATAAGAATATATTAACGTTTTGAGAATTGTGATGCTTTACGAGCTTTCTTAAGACCTGGTTTCTTACGTTCCTTCATACGAGGGTCACGTGTTAACATGCCAGCGCGTTTAAGAGCTGGACGGAAGTCAGGATCTACAGTTAGCAATGCACGTGAAATACCGTGACGGATTGCGCCGGCTTGACCAGAGAATCCACCACCGTTAACGTTTACCAAGATATCATAGCTATCTGTTGTTTCAGTAATTGTTAAAGGTTGTTTCATATCTAAAATCAAGTTAGCAAATGGGATATAGTCAACAACGTCTTTGTTGTTGATAGTGATTTTACCAGTACCGGGTACTAAACGTACACGAGCTACTGAATTTTTACGACGACCTGTACCGCTGTAAGTTACTTGAGCCACTATAGTTTCCTCCTTAAATAATGTCCGTGATGTCTAAGACTTCTGGATTTTGTGCTTGGTGTTTATGTTCGCCACCAGCGTAAACGTGTAATTTCAAGAATTGGTTATGACCCAAAGTATTCTTTGGTAACATACCTTTCACTGACATTTCGATTAAACGATCAGGTGTCTTTTCACGAATTTCGCCAGCTGAACGAGTCTTTAAACCACCAGGATGATTACTATGGTGATGATATAACTTGTCAGTTGCTTTTTTACCTGTTAATTTGATCTTTTCAGCATTGATCACGATGACGTTGTCACCTGTGTCAACGTTTGGTGTAAATGTTGGTTTATTTTTACCGCGTAAGATAGAAGCGACTACTGTTGATAAGCGACCCAATGCAATATCTGTTGCATCGATCACATACCATTTACGTTCTACTTCGCCTGGTTTAGCCATGTAAGTTGTACGCACGATTTATTCCTCCAATATTCTGTGTTTGTTTGACACTCAATAAGTTCCGGGGCCTATCGTGGGGCAAACAATACCAGATACTATAGTACCCTAATTTATTGATTAAGTCAATTGAATCTCAATTATTTTCATCAGTTTTATAATAAACTTCTTTCAAATATAAACCGCTAGCTGGCGCGGTTGAACGAGCCTCTTGTCGATCCTTGACTTCGTACAATCGTAAAAAGTCGTGGACGTCGCGGCGGCCATTGCCAATCTCCAATAAAGTGGCGACTAAAATCCGGACCATGTTGTACAAAAAGCCGTTGCCGTAAAACTCAAAAATCAGTTCGTTAGCTGACTCGTCGTATTCAACAGTCGCGTCATAAATCGTCCGCACTTTATTCTTAATCACCCCACCAGACGCTGCAAAGCTCGTATAATCGTGTGTACCCATCACATCAGGCATTGCCGCCTGAATACGACTGACATCGATTGGATACGGGTAGTGGCCCGTATAACGCCGTTTAAACGGATTGGTGTAATGACCAAGATCAACACGATACAAATACCGTTTACCACTGGTACCGAATCGTGCGTGGAAATCAGGAGCCGCCAGCTGACTGTCGACAACCTCCATATCAAGCGGTAGGAGCTGTTCAATGCGCGTAGCATACTTGTAGCCGGCAAGAGCTTGGGATAGTCGAAATGGACAACCTGACCGTATGCATGGACCCCGGAGTCCGTGCGACCAGAACCATAGACTGCGACCGCCTCACCTTTACTCATTTTCATTAATGCTTTCTCGAGCGTGCCCTGGACGGTGCGCTGATTCGGTTGGCTTTGAAAACCCGCAAAATCAGTCCCATCGTAAGCAACGGTGACGCGATAACGTTGTGTCATACTATCCCTCATCTTAATTCAATGTTACTTTCTATTTTAGACGCTTTTCTGAAAAGTAGCAATCGCTTTTTGATAATTAGTCAGATTTAATCATATCGATAACATTGTTCTATATTGTATAATTATAGTTGAAAGGAGGTGTTCATGATGAAGTTTGGTTATGCTCGCGTCTCTTCCGCCGGTCAAAGCCTTGCAACCCAAATCGCACAGCTCAAGGCTGAGAAGTGCGATGTCATCTATAGCGAGAAGTTTACCGGCACAACAGTCCATCGACCACAATTCGAACGGCTGCTCAACCGCGTCCAGACTGGCGACACGATTGTCGTTACCAAGCTAGACCGATTTGCCCGCAACACCAAAGAAGCACTCGAAATTATTCAAGAACTCTTAGAAGCCCAAATCAAGATTCACATTCTGAATATGGGAATTATCGAAGATACGCCCTCGGGTCGCCTAATCTTCACGCTCTTTAGTGCGTTCGCCCAATTCGAACGGGATATGATTATCACCCGCACGCAAGAAGGCAAAGTCAACGCGCGACTAACGAATCCGGACTATCGCGAAGGACGCCAACTGACGTATACCGATCAGGAAATTCGGGATGCCCTCCATCTTCGACAAAACGGCGCAACGTTCGGATCAATCAGTCGAAAAACCGGCATTAGTGTCTCGACATTAAAACGCCGATTCAAATTACTACCATCTTAAAAAGCCTGCGCACCGGCAGGCTTTCTTTAATATTAACGACCCGGGATTCGATCTAAGACATGATTAGTTTGTTCTTGGAGCAATCCCAAATCAACGCCCTGGTCTGCCATGAAATCTTCACTAAACCACTGGAGATAGCCAGATCCATCGCAGCTAAATCCGATTTACCTTCCGCCGTTAAAACCAGATGGACTTTCCGTTGATCGCTTGGATCATTATGTTTTTTGACAATTTTGTTCTTCTTAAAGAGGACGTTTAACTTCCGCGAAACAGCTGGCCGCGAAATCCCAAACGCATTGGCTAACAACGTCGGTTCATCGCAGTGATCAACAATTATATATTTCATGATTAAATATTGACCGTAATTGACATCGTATTGACTGGCAATAAAATCCATCTTCTGTTCGAGCTTCGTCACCTTGAGATACCATTCTTGAAAACTACGATAGGCGCCTTCGTTATTATCCATGTTGTTTTTCCTCATTCTTTCCCCCGTAAACACTATGTAACAAAAGTGGTCGCTAGCAAGTTTCGAGGCGAGCTACCGACCACTTCTTTTAATTGCAAATCACTTAACAATGCGGAATTCATCAACATTTATCGTAATTTAGCCTCATTATTCGAAGCTGTTTCATCTTACAACCACTTGATTGTTGTTCAATTTCTAATTAACAAACTTATAAATATTCCGATACAATAAAATAACCAACAAGTCCTCGATTGATTATCGAAAACTTGTTGGTTATTTAGATTAATCTCTGCTACGAGATACTTTAAACACTATTTCACTAATTTTTTCGTTTCTTGAAAGCCATTCCGACAATCGCGATCAGTAACGCGCCAACTACAGCTAGTAAACCGTTAGCTTGTTTAACCCCAGTTTGTGGTAATTTCTGGCGGTCATCAGCGACTTTAGTCGTTTTAGCCGCTGGTGCCACTTTTTCTGAAGGCGTTTGGTCGGTCGTTGTCTTCGGTTGCTTAACAGGTTGCTTAGGTTGTTCAATCGGTGTCGTTGATGCTTCCGGTTTAGTAACCGTCTTCGCATAAACGTAAGTGACCGACTGAGCCGCATCCGTTAATGTTCCGTTCGGATTCCCAATCACTTTTTGGAAGGTGTAACCGTCAACTGCGAGTTGAACGGCTTGGTAATTATCGCCAATATTACCGGTTAACGTCGCTGATTTTGCAAGCTGATTGCCCGCTTCATCTTGGTAATTAACCGTCACATTACCGGCTTGAACCGGATTCTTCGTGTAAACGTAAGTGACTGTTTGAGCCGCGTTACTAAACGTGCCAGTCGGTGTGCCAATCACTTGTTTAAAGGTATAACCATCAATAGGTGTCTGAACCGCTTGATAGCCTGCCCCAACATTACCGCTTAACGTCGCTGGATTGGCAATCTGCTTGCCAGCTTCGTTTTGATAATTGACCGTCACGTTAGCCCCTTGAACAGGATCTTTCGTATAGATATAGGTCACAGTTGGTGCATCTGTAGTGAAGTTACCGGTTGGTGCGCCCGTAACTGACTTATAACTGTACCCTGCAACGGCCTTTTGAATGGCATGATATGGTGTACCAATATTGCCGGTTAAGATCTCAGTTCCCGCAATTGTTTGACCATTTTCATCGACATATTTAACCGTTTGATTAACGATTTTAACCGGTTTATCGGCATCTTTCGTGTATACGTAAGTGACCGTTTGAGCGTTAGCCGTAAAACGACCATCCGGTGCGCCAGTCACGGTTTTGTAATGATAGCCAGTGATTGTTGCTTGAACAGCGTGATAACTAGTATCAATATTGCCAGTCAAGATGGCTGAAGCGGCTAATTGTTTACCGGCTTCGTCTTGGTAATTAACCGTCACGTTAGCGCCTACGACCGGATTCTTCGTGTAAACATAAGTAACGGTTTGCGCAGCATTACTGAAAGTGCCTGTTGGTTGACCAATCACTTGTTTGTACGTGTAACCAGTAATTGAGGCTTGAACTGCTTGATAGGCAGCCCCGACATTGCCAGTTAAGATTTGAGAATCAGCGATTTGGTTGCCGGCTTCGTCTTGGTAGTTAACCGTCACGTTAGCGCCGGCGACTGGGTTCTTCGTATAGACATAAGTGACCGTTTGCGGTTTGTCCGTAAAGGTTCCTTTGACATTATCCGTTACTTGTTTATACGTGTAACCATCGATTGAAGCTTGAACTGCTTGATAGGCAGCTCCGACATTGCCAGTTAAGGCTTTAGCGGGAGCAATTTCGTTGCCAGATTCATCGACATATTTAACTGTCACATTATCAGCTTTTTTAACATAATGATACGTAATGGTTTGGACATCATCCGTGAATACATCATCGGCGGTCGCGTTGGTTTTGACCATCGCGTAGCATCGATTTTTGCTTCTTCGGCGTTGACTTTATCGCCGACATTACCGCTTAACGTTTTAGACTCAGCTATTTTTTTACCGGCTGCATCCACATAATTAACCGTAACGTCTTTGCCGATTTTGGCATAAACATAGGTCACGGTTTGAGCTGTATCACTGAGCGTACCGGTTTCATTTCCGGTCACTTTCTTGAGAATGTAGCCCGTAATGTCTTTTTTAACAGCCGTATAGGGATCATCGACATTCCCAGTAAACGTTTCGGAACCAGCTAACTGCTTACCACTAGCGTCTTGATAATTAACCGTGACAGGTTTAGCTGGAACGGGATCTTTTGTGTAGACGTAAGTAACCGTTATATCCTTATCAAGGAACATGCCGGTTTCGTCACCTCCAGAAACTACCTTAAACGTATATCCAGAGATTTCTTTTTGTTTAGTTTGATACTTATCACCAAGAACTTTACCGGTTAACGTTTCTGAATCAGCAATTGATTTACCAGATTCATCTTCGTAATTAACGGTCACAGCCCCTAACTTCTTATAAATGAGCGTAGTCGTCTGAGGATCTGCGGTTAAATTCACGCCAAGTGCCCCCGTAGAATCATATGGGAAATAACCCTCAATTTGTTTCAATAAGCCGTCATTAAGAACTGAGAAGAAATCATCAATGTTGCCACTTAATACTTTAGAATCCGCAAGAGGCTTCCCTGCCTCATCGACATAATTGATGGTCCAATCAGCTGCTTTAACCGGATCTTTAGCGTAATAATAAATAACCGTTTGAGCTTTACTGGTAAAGTTACCCGTTGCCTCGGCACCCTTGATTGATGACAAGTGGTAACCCGCAAACTGAGGATCATCAGTCGTATAGGAATCACCAATATCGCCTTGTTTAACAACTGAATCAGCTAATGGTATTTGCACCTGACCATTCATTGAACCCTTGGTATATATATATTTAACGGTCACATCCGCAGCCGGTTTAGCATAGTGATAAGTCACTGTTTGACGCTGATCAGTTAATAGTCCATCTGGATTACCTTCAACGCGCTTAAAGTGATAGCCATCAAAATCCTTTTGAACAGCATGATAGGCTTCACCGACATTCCCAGTAAATTCTTCAGAATTAGCAAGTTGTTTACCATCTGCGTTCACATAGTTAACGGTAACGGCCTTACCAATTTGGGCATAGACATACGTCACAGTTTGCGCTGTTTCACCAAGCGTTCCAGTTTCATTCCCAGTCACTTTCTTAAAAACATAACCTGATACATCTCTTTTTACGGCTGTATAGGAATCGCCGACATTCCCAGTAAACGTTTTGGACTCAGCAATTTTGTTGCCTGATTCGTCTTCATAGTTAACGGTAACGTCTTTACCGATTTTGGCATAGTGGTACGTAATTGTTTGGGCTTTATCCGTAAATACATCGTCAGCGGTCGCGTTGGTTTTGACCATCGCATAACCGGCAACTTTTGCTTCTTCGGCGTTGACTTTATCACCAACATTACCACTTAGCGTTTTAGAAGTAGCTAGTTCTTTACCGTCTGCATCCACATAGTTAACCGTAACGTCTTTGCCGATTTTGGCATAATGATACGTAATTGTTTGCGCATCATCCGTGAATACATCATCAGCGGTCGCGTTGGTTTTGACCATCGCATAGCCATCAACTTTGACCGCTTCGCTATTAACTTTATCGCCGACATTACTGCTTAACGTTTTAGAAGTAGCGAGTTCTTTGCCAGCTACATCGACATAGTTAACCGTAACGTCCTTGCCGATTTTGGCATAATGGTACGTGATTATTTGCGCATCATCCGTGAATACATCATCAGCTGTTGCGTTGGTTTTGATCATCGCATAACCGGCAACTTTTGCTTCTTCGGCGTTGACCTTATCACCAACATTACCGCTTAATGTCTTAGACTCAGCTAATTTTTTACCGTCTGCATCCACATAGTTAACCGTAACGTCTTTACCAATTTTGGCATAAACATATGTCACCGTTTGAGCTGCTTCACTGAAAGTTCCGGTTGCATTATCATTAGCGACTTTTTTAAATGCATAACCCATAATCTCTTTTTTTACGGTTGCATAGGGGTCATCGACATTCCCCGTTAATGTTTCAGAAGTAGCTAATTGGTTACCCTCTGCATCTTCATAGTTGACTGTAATATTCTTAGCCGGAACTGGAATTTTCGTATAATGGTAAGTAATCATCTGCGGTGTATCCGTAAATTTACCGGTTTGATTATCTTCACCTACAGTCGCAGTATAACCCGCTATATCTTTGTGAACCGACTGGTAGTCATCACCAACATCGCCGGTTAAGGTTTCAGTTGTATCGCCATTCGCATCAGTAATAGCCTTACCATCTTGATCAACATATTTAACCGTCACATCTTTTGCGAAACGTTTAACAGTTATTGTGTACGTCTGACCATTTAAAGGCACCTCAGAATTATTCGTAAAGCTATTAAGCGGGGTCAAAATAACGCTTGTATCTTTTAAATCACCCTGGTCAATCGCCAAAGATTTTTCATCATAAACACTGGAATCTAATTTAAGCGCTTCAAGCGTATCTACTAATCCGACTCTGGAATAGGTTGTCCCAGCATCCCCAGTAGTTGATGGGATTGTTTCTTTGATTACCGGTTTTTGAGTAATCTTATTTATAACGGATGGATCTATTACTTGGTAATGGTCCGTCACTTTCGGTGTGAAAAAAACCATTTTTTTCTGATAGCTTCGATTAGCCATCCCATGCACGTATTGATCATCGGGTCCGATAATCCCCACATTTTGAGCGGCCGTTTGGGGATAAGAAGAGTCGTTATCAAAAATAACATTTTGACCATCGCCAGATCCTGCAAATAATACATCTTGCGTCATATCTTCTTTCGTCATAGCATTCATCAAAATTTCCGTTAAACCTGACGATTTATCAGCTGAACGAATAGGAATTGTCATCGGTAATTCCGCGGTGTTTTGACCGTCAATTACATAGTTATCAATTCCCGGACTAATCTCATAAACTTCTCTTCCATCGGCAGTATTCGCTAATTGCTGAATACTTAACGTCCCATCGTTATCCCCATTAGCATGAATCGTAACCGCATTTCGGTAATTTGCTAAAGCAACCTGCATAGCCGCCAATCCACCGTCAACCGTTAGTCCTTTAGACATTACAATGTACATTCGAGCTAAATATTGGGTATGTTCACTACTATACAGCCGTAAGTCCAAATTACCCCTCCCACTGTAGGCAATATAGTACGATGGTGACGTTGCAAATATATTGTTCATATAATGCATTCGGTCAATCGGTTTCACAGTTGTAGCGGTTTCATTCGTGTTCTGCGTCACATCCGATTGCGGTTGACCAGTGGCGGTCGTTGCCGAAACAATCGTTGCTGGATTCACCATCGCAAGCGCTGCGAGAACTGATACCCCTTTTACAAATTTTTTCATAAACATTTTTACCCCCGAAATACTTTTTTAATCGTTAAGTACTGTTACTATTGATGTTAATACACTCG